>JAWKSP010000011.1:0-1147 GCA_041389025.1 Minisyncoccota bacterium | reverse complement strand
ATACCCTTAGTTGGTTGATTGGTGATATTGCTCCTAAAGAAACAGTTGAATTTACGGTAAAAGCCAGCATAAATGATATTAATACTGAACAAAATACACCACTACCGTTAAGTTCAAATGTTTATTCAGACCAACCAGATGCAAACGAAAGCGATAACAAAGACACCATTTTACTTCATGTAAGAGAATGGAGTAATAGTAACAATACGCCGAAAAAGACTTTTCCGGCCAAATTTGAAATAGAAAAAACAGCTGACAAAGAATACGCTATACAAGGTGACACAGTAAATTACACTGTAACTCTTCGAAATCGTGGTGGACAGCTTTATAATGCCCTTCTGACCGATGTTCTAAGAGATACGACTGGAAACATACTAGCTGAACAGACGTGGCCGTTAGACACCATAAAAAATGGTGAGACCATTACCATCACTTACTCGATTGTAATACCTAGTGGCATAAAAGATGGTGTTTATACTAATACCGCACAAGTAGTTGGAGCACATGAAAGCACTAATGTTAAGTACCAAAACGCCTATATGAGTCCGCTGGCTGAACATGAATTGGTAGTTGGCCAAATAGAAGATTTACCTTTGATCGGCTTAACTGAAGAAACATCTATCTGCTCACCTTACCTCACCACCTACCTAAAGCAAAATAAAGTAAACGACACTGAAGAAGTTATTAAGCTACAACAGTTTCTAAGAGAATACACTGATGAAAGAGTTATGATATCTGGTATTTTTGATAACACGACTAAACTGGCTGTTGATAAATTCCAGCAAGAATATCGTTCAGAAATTCTAGAACCTTGGGGTATGACTAAAAGCTCCGGTTACGTCTACTACACCACCCAAAAGAAAATTAATGAAATAATGTGTGATAATAAAATTGACTTTCCGTTAACTGATCTACAAAAAAATGAAATGGATTTATTTAAATTTAAACAGGGTCAAGTCGTGCCGTTAGATCCTGATATTAATTCAGAATTATACGGAACCATACTACCAGCTCAAGACTTGGCCGAAGAAATAAATACACCTAAACCTGTGGCCATTAAATCCACCACAAGTAGTTTTCTTAAAGATGATTATAGGATGATTTACGACCGACTAGATAACTGGTTATTCTTACTAGAAAATAAACA
>JAWKSP010000010.1:0-1259 GCA_041389025.1 Minisyncoccota bacterium | reverse complement strand
ACATCACCACAAATAAGTTTATCGTCACCATCTTCATTCTCAAACTCTACACACAAACTATAGTAATGCCGAGTATCATCATCAAGTCCGGTTACAGTTTCCGAGTATGAATCATTACCATCAAGATCATTGTCTACCAACACTTTTTGTAGATCATCACCGTCTTCAGCTATTTCAGAATAAGTATCGAAGTCATTTTCAACATCCTCGATCTGATCCTCATCTTCACCGTAAACAAAGAATATTCGCCCATTATCAAAGTTATTCATATCTACATTTCCACGTAATGTAGCTCTATCATCTTCTATATTGCGAACACTATTTGTTGTAACATCAGGTTCCTCGTCATTATTATCACGATCAGTTCTAAAACTTAATTTAGTTCCATAATCAGTTTTACCATCTTCATCTTCACCAACGGCCCTAAAATAATATAAAGTATTATCCTCCAGTCCAGTAATTGTCCTTGTAAAAAGATCGGAATCTGAATCATCTAAATCAACCTTAGCTGTACTTCTATTCAAGTTGTTAATACTGGTACCATACTGAAACCACACTTCAGCCGAATCAGAACTATTGAAGTCAATTTCACCTCGTAACTCAGCACTGTCTTTATCAATATCTCTGGCTGATAATGTTTTTATATCTATTTCTGACTCACCAAAATTATCTTGTAATTCTTTTTGTTTTTCCAATAAATCTTGTAAATGGGCGATCAAAGCCTCAAGATACGCGATTCTTGCGTTATATTGATCGCTTAGGTAATAGGAAGAATTAAAACGATAACGATTTTCGTATCTATCGTCATCATAGTCATACTTATATTTATTATTACTAAAACCAAAGGACTTGGAACATTTTCCACTCGAACTTAAGTAACCCTGATAACTACAAGCTGCTTCAGCTTTCGGAGTCGCCATAACTATAGTAACCGGTATTATCAACACCGCCACCAAAGCCGCACTTAGTATTGATTGGTATTTTTTCATAAAATTAAATTATTTATTGTTTAAATCTATCAACTTACAAACAAAGAACCGATAGAACCTATATTATTCATGACGCAAGAAAATGCAAGTTCTTACTAACGAAGACAGCGATGGTTGATTATTTGAAACACACAACCAACAAAAGAGCTACCCCTGCAGGAATTACCTGAATAAATAAAATTTTCTTACTGGCAGTAACAGATCCATATACTCCAGCGATCAGAACTAGTAATAAAAAGAAGGTAGCTATATTATCCCTCCAGACATTAT
>JAWKSP010000009.1:0-1572 GCA_041389025.1 Minisyncoccota bacterium | reverse complement strand
AACTACTTTGTTGCTTCGCGAAAAAATTCATTCAAAGTACCACAAAGTACACCTCATGAATTTTTTCGCTTACGCCTCGTATTTCACTCAAATTTAATCAAGATTACATGATTTTAGTGTAATTTATTTAACAGATTTCATCTAAATAAATATCCACTAAGTACATGAGATAGGAAGATAAGAGTATAATTCTCACTAATTTCTAAACAAAAATTATGAAAAAATATAAACCAACTTCGGCTGGTCGACGTGATGGGTCGGTCATCGAATATAAGAAAAAACTTACATCAACCGCTAGTAATCCTTTCAAGCGATTAACTGTTGGTAAGAAAAATACTGGAGGACGAAATAGTCAAGGACGTATTACTACTCATTATCGTGGTGGGGGAAATAAAAAAACCTATCGTCTGGTTGACTTTAAGTATGATAAAAAAGATATTCCAGCTCGAGTGGAGACAATTGAATACGATCCGAATCGTTCAGGCTTCATTGCTCTTGTGGTATACAAGGATGGTGAAAGAAGATATATTCTTGCTCCCCAAAAGCTAAAGCAAAATGCTGAGATCATTACTTCAGAAAAAGCTAAACCAAAAGTTGGTAACCGTTTACCACTTAGAGAAATACCGGTTGGTACTTTTGTCTACAATGTAGAGATAAAGCCGGGTAATGGTGCCAAACTAGCCCGTTCTGCTGGTAACTATGCAGAAGTAGTAGCACAGGATGCTATCTATACACTACTTAAAATGCCTTCAACTGAAGTGCGTCGAGTGTTGGCAAGTGCTTGGGCTTCTATCGGTGCGGTATCAAATGAAGAATATCGTTTGGTAGACATCGGAAAAGCTGGACGAGCTCGTCATCGTGGTCTTCGTCCTAAGACTCGTGGTGCAGCGCGTAATGCAGTGGACCACCCACATGGTGGTGGTGAGGGACGTTCTCCTCGTGGACATCGTCGTCAACGAACTAAGCAAGGTCGTCCGACCGGAAAAGGTCAAAAGACCCGTTCACCAAAGAAATATTCAAACAAACTGATTGTTTCTCGTCGCAAGCCAGGTAGGCTGATGGGCGGAAAAAGATAAACAAAAAAGTTGCTACGATAAGTAGCAACTTTTTTGTTTAGCAAGCAAATTTCTTTGCTTGCGTATCTTTTTCCGAGCCGGAATGATGTGAGGAGTTTACGACGAACGAATGAGGTGGGGTCGCGAGCCCAGAAAATAATGACTGAAAGGAATATATTTTCTGAGGACTTGTGACGAAAACGGTAAGACAAGCCCTGTGGCAGTTACGTGTCGTTTACCAAGGCGGAGCGATATAATTTGCTCCTTTCCTAGAGCAAATTATAAGCGAGCCCGGGTCGAGAGTACTTAGATTTTTATGAACGTAGTGAAATAAAAAGCTTAGTAACTCGTGACGAAAGAGGTGAAATTCTACAACAATGTACGTGTCATTATAAATAAATAACTTTCTCTCTCGTGTTAAAAGCCAGCATAAAACTAACTACGGTAGGCCAAATTATGTATATGGATGAATGTAAAAGTGTTCTGTTTTCGAAAACAGAAATTATCTTTTCTAAGA
>JAWKSP010000008.1:0-2042 GCA_041389025.1 Minisyncoccota bacterium | reverse complement strand
GACAGGCGAATACGGACCTGTTCCAGCAACGCAAAGAGCATATAAAGCTGCTGGAATTCCAACCATCGTTGTTGGCGACCATAACTATGGCGAAGGTTCAAGTAGAGAGCACGCTGCTATGGAGCCAAGACATTTGGGAGTGGTTGCGGTTATCGTAAAATCGTTTGCGCGCATACACGAAACCAATTTGAAAAAACAAGGAATGCTTGGTCTCACTTTTGCCAACGAAGCTGATTATGATTTAATTCAAGAAGATGATACCATCAACTTTTTAGACTTAAACCAATTCACCCCTAGCAAACCATTGAATATTGAATTTGTTCACGCAGATGGCAGTAAAGATGTTATTACTTGCAATCATACTTATAACGAAGGACAAATTGAATGGTTTAAAGAAGGCTCTGCGCTTAATTTGATTAAGAAGCAGAATGCTTAGAAATTTATTATAGTTCAATTCGTTTAATACTCATATTTGTTTGCCTTTTTTCCAAAAGATTAATTTAAGGGTAATGTACTGAAAAATGGTTGGTAATTTTTTGAGATAAAAGTATTAGATTACCTCGGTCATTCAGAAGAGGATACAAGCTCTGCTGGAGAGCAACTTGTCGAGCAATATGACTGATGCTTATACAATAAAGAATGGGGAGGTGTTTACCGCCCATTTTTTATTGGTAAGCTTTCATGGCTTATAAAACTCACGCCTTATTAGACAAGAACACATACCATTTAATAAAGTTAATTCTGTTCTTGACGGTAAGCCCTCTGTGTATATCGATATGATTTTTCAAGTGACTAAAGAAGCCCTCAATACCATTGGTCGTATGCGGGATATTCGGGTTGTAGATATAATGAAACATATCTGGCAACGCTCGATAAATTGTAAAATATGAACGACGTAAAAACTTATGGGTATACCAATACCGTCCCGTATCTGGATTAAAAGATTTTTCACTCAGATAGGCTTGATGTTTTTTGTACCAATCTCGTAATTCTCCTGTCCAATACAAGCGATCATTTTCCGTTTTTATTTTCAGAATGAGTAGCACCAACCTTCTTAGTTCTTGCTCTGATTCATGTTTAGGAAAACGCGTCAACCACAGTAAACACATACGTTGTATATGAACAAGGCATCTTTGTGCTTTAACCTCTGGTAAGCTTTTTTGAATTGCTTTTCTGATGGCTTTATGACCGTCAGTAGTAATACTTTCTATGTGAATGCCAAGCCGAATCAAGTTATCCAAATCCTCACGAATTTCTTCATAATGCTCGCCGTCAGAGAATCGAATTAACTGTGTATATCCATCCAAATTATCTTGATAGCACAACAAACAAAATTGTTTGAAGTATGTGGCATCCATTCGAAGATTTACATTTTCTCTTTTAATAATCCTTACAGTAGGAGCTTGTTCTAGAATGGTATAAAACGTACGTTGCAGTGTATCCTTTGAAAGGCCGCTATCACGGCATAGGGTTTTATACGTTTGGCGTTCCAATACCCATTTCTTGAACCATATAAAGCGATTCCTTAGCCGCAGCTCAGGTTTGCTATTAGTAAAATAAATTGAACAATTCTTACATTTAAATCGTTGTTTACCCTGTCGTTTACCCCAGCGAACTGTGTTTAAACTACCGCAAGCCCAACAGCGTTTTTTTTGTCATTTAATGAATGTAAAAAATCTTATCGAAACTCGTTTCGATAAACTAAGCGCAAACCCAATAACCGCAAGCAATACAGAAGATTTTACCAACCATTTTTCAGTATTATGCCTCCTTTTTCAATTCACCCAATTCTTCTTTTCCTGTTCTATATGATGTACTATGGTTTTTACGCCAAATGTTTTTTCTAAAAAATCTGCCGTTTGGTCGGCACAATATACAGAGCGATGTTGCCCTCCTGTACAGCCAAAATTTATCATTAGGTTTTCAAAACCTCGATGCATATAATCTTCTACCGTAATACTTATAGTTTTATGAACTAAATCCAAAAATTCGTGTATGCGTGTTTTTTCTCGCAGATACTTTTTTACTTCTTCATCGCGTCC
>JAWKSP010000007.1:0-3018 GCA_041389025.1 Minisyncoccota bacterium | reverse complement strand
TGTGGCAACCTACGGTGACTTTTCTGACTCCGATCCCTTGGAAGAACACGAAATAAAACAGCTGAAAGCATTCATACAGAAGCATGATCCCTCATTAAGACAGATTTGACCATTAGTCTACAGAAAGGTCAAAAAATGCTAAAATACGGCCGTGGATATAAATGATTTTAAATTTATTAAGGATGAGCCAATTCATCCTGGTTCGCCTGGCTACTTTGATTTTTATCACAAGTCTTTTTCTCCTGCCTTGAAGGAAATGATACTTTCAGAATCATGTCCTCATACCATCGGCCTGTTTAGTAAGTGGGGTACCGGAAAAAGTTCCATCATTGATCAGTTAGACCAAGATCTTCAAGATGAAGAGAAAGCAAAGGTGTTTGTGTTTGACGCTTGGAAATACCAAGAGGATTCATTGCGTAGAACTTTTTTGATAAAACTAAAGGATTTTTTAGAGGAGAAAGGATACGAAGTTCCTGAAGACATACTGTCTTATTTTTATAAGGGAAAATCTAATTCTGTCACAACCACAAAAGAGTTACCTACTGAAGATACGAGTGGTTTTTGGTCAAAATACAAGCTGCCGATTATTTTTCTGATTGTCCCATTTGTGCTCGGAGTTGTGTTTTATGTTTTAGCCGAGTTTCATCCAACCAACAAATATATTACTGGCACGAAGGATTTTCTTGGATACCTTAATAGCTTAGCTTGGCTCGGTCTTTTGGCTGGTATTTTTCTAAAACCTATTGTTGAAAAGGCCTTAGAGAAAATTACCAGCAAGATATTTGAATCAACTGCTTCTTATACAGAAGTGAGAACTCAGGTTGAAAACGAAGAACGTTTAAACTCACCTGAACAATTCGAAAACGTCTTTAAAGAGCTAGTGAGGTGTGTTGACAAAGGAAAACTGGTAATCGTGTTCGATAACATTGATCGTGTTCAGGGTGATATTGCCTTAAAAATACTTTCTACAATCAAGACATTCCTTGATGTGGAAAAATCTAAGGTTATATTTGTTGTTCCATGTGATGCTGGCGCAATTCATCAACAAATTAAAGGATTCTATAGAGAACAAAATGACTCAAACTTTGACGAATCAGAATATCTAAAGAAACTCTTCAATGTAGTAATCAATACTCCTGAGTTTATTGACGCAGATCTAAAAAGCTACACGAAGTCTCTTTTAGATGCTACTGGTGAAGATATGAAGGCAATCATTAGTAATGACCAAGTTTTGTCTGTTATTACAAAGGGTTTCAAAAATAATCCTAGAGAAGTAAAACAGTTTATAAACAATCTAGTCTCGGCAGTTCTCGTTGCTTCAAAATCTGAAGTTGCTGACGTTGTACTGTCTCCTGAAAATATTGCCTACTTTACTAAAGTAACTATCCTTAAACAAAAATACCCTGAGGCATATAAAAAACTGAAAGAAAATTGGAGTCAGCCAGAAAAAATTGTTGACGAAGGCAAAAACACAGAACTTCGCTCTTTCCTCACATTAACTAGTACAGTTACTACCGAGGACGCTGAGCCGTTCGTATATTTAAAGAGTCCCCAAATAACTACCAAGCTACAAAACCCACTTGAATTAAGAAAGGTATTGATCGATGGAAATGTCGAAGAGTTTGAAGATTTGGTTGATAAAGAGTCTGACAGAACAAACTTAGTTCAATATATTTTAGCTATTCAGAGATACCAGTACTCAACAATATTTTGTTTTACTATTTTCAAAACACAGACACGGGGTTTCGTGCATAAAGAAGAAGGAGCAATAACGGATCAATCATATCTAGATGAAACAGTTTCCGCTTTGGAACTGATCTGGGATAGATATCTGAATTTACCCATGTCTGAAATATTTACCGTTGCTCTAAAAATGCACCAGAGTAAAAGCTCAGAAATATATGATCGGTACATATCTGTTCTTTCTTCTGAGGAAATCAAACAAGATAGCAACAAAGCTTTTCTTTCAAATTTGCTGGATGAACTTAAAAAAGTTTACGCTTCTTTAAACAAGAAACAGCGGGAAGAGATTGTGGAATCAATTAGAGAAAACCTTTCTGAAAGAATAGATGTACTGTCGAAGTTTACGACAACTGAAGATCAAGACCGCTTCATACACCCTGATATTTTGAGAAATCTGTTACAAGAACAAGTTACTAACAAAAACTTAGCCCAGTACACTCAAACAATAGGTTTGTATAAAGATTACGCAATTAAACATGAGGTAGCAGATGTCTTGGCTGAGAGACTACCAGAGCTTACTTCGGCACAGAACGCAATCTCTCCTAGCACCACAGAAGAAAAGGTTGCCTTCTACAAAAACATTAATGAAATCTTCAGTAATTTTCAGAAACCAGTTAAGGAGCTTCCTACAGAATTACAAAAAAGCTTACTTACCAATCTAGATAACGCATATACACAAGCTCGTACAGACGATGCTCTGCAGCCCGTAGCTGTTACTTCCTTACGATGGCTACAAATTCTGTCTACCGACCAGCAAATTCAGGCTCGTACGACTGAGCTTATTAATAGTTTCATTGCCCAATCATCACAAGCAACAATCGAAACCAGTATTAATTACTGGAATGAAAATGGTCGCAACAATTTTGTGAGAGCGCATATTGAAAGTGCCAAGAAGAAGGTTGTGCAAAATCCTAATCTTTTTAATACTTTCTATAAAAATGCCAACGATGAGTACAAACACACTCTTGTTCAGCACATCATTGCACACCGACCCGATCATGGTCTAGATTTCCTGCAAACACTTAATGACAAGATACCAAATCGTGCTTCTGTGATGGAGGCATTGCTACAGAAAGCAAGTTCGTTACCTCCTGCACAAAGAGTACAGGTACACGACTTTACTAAAGGAAAGATTGCTATAAATGACCCAGTTAATTTAAAGCAAACAGCTGTAAAACAGATTTATGATTACCTAAAATCTGAAGATGTCTCTCTAGCCCAATACGGAGCTAATCTCTTAGATGAGCCCTTCTTAAGCGACTCAGACTTGAGAGA
>JAWKSP010000006.1:0-3397 GCA_041389025.1 Minisyncoccota bacterium | reverse complement strand
TATGTTCCATAGACGAGAACTGTTTTTCAAAAACCCTAGTCGTAAAGCTATTTTTCTTTGTTTTTTGAGCTCTGTAAACAATGAATGCCTAAACTTATAAATATCCGTTTTCTTAAAACTAACTGATTTGCCTGTTATTGGATTGTGAGAATCTCCTTCAAAAGGCTCGGCGTCATAATAGAAAATTCTATATAACTCTGTCGGAGGAAGATTATACCTAGCTCGATAGTCATTTATTCTTTGAATATGGCGAAAGCAATAAGATACTAAGTTTCTAGCAACTGTTTCAGGAGCATCGCTCTGTTCAAATCCTTTTATATATGAGTATCTTTTAACAAAAAAACCTCCATCTACTAAAAAAGCAGTTTTCATAATTTCAAATAAAATAAAAGTCCAAAGTCAGTATTTACCGCTATTCAACCTTTAGGAGTAAAAAGGGATTCCTAAAGGTGGTAAATCCGCTCTTTGGACATTATACTGAGCAAAATTAAGCAATTTTGCTGATTTACAAAAATCACTTTAACAAACGCAAAATCTATTCCAAAATTATATCAATTATAAGATTTTTTGAATATAGAATGAATTTCCGTCGTTATCGGTGTATTCAATCTTTGAAAATTTTCTAAATGCTCTATAAAAATAGTCGTAGTTCCTGCAACCTTTAGCTAGTTCCTGCAACTGTATATGAAAGTCCTTTAGGTTTGTATCGAAACATACGACCTCGTTATCGACAATTGCAACGTAAAGTGATTTAATCCTTTCTTGCATAACGCCAAAAGTACAAATAAAAATCCAAATAATTGCAAAAATACTTGCATATGCAAATATAAGGATTTATATTTGTAATATAAACAATAAGGATATGTGTAACAAAGCTAAAGATTTAAGGGATTTCGACAGTTTATTCGAGTTACTGGATTATTTTTCCACCGAGCAGGTTTGCGAAGACTACCTTTCCGTACTCCGCTGGAACGGTGCGCCCGTTTGCCCCTATTGCGAGAGCGACAGGGTGAACACACTTAACGGAACAACAAAGCGTTTCAAGTGCTACGGTTGCCGTAAGCAGTTCAGCGCCAAAGTGGGTACGATATTCCACGACAGCAAGATTTCCCTTAGAAAGTGGTTCGTGGCCATTTACCTTGTTACAGCCCATAAGAAAGGTGTTTCCTCTCACCAGTTGGCAAGGGACCTAAAGATTTCCCAAAAAAGCGCATGGCATGTTTTGAGCAGGATCCGTGAGACCTACAAACCTGCAAACGAGAAGTTTTCCAATGAAGTAGAGGTTGACGAAACCTACATTGGGGGGAAAGAGAGCAATAAGCACAGGAACAAAAGAACCGAGAGCACACAAGGAAGGAGCATCAAGACAAAGAAGCCAGTATTGGGCATCTTGGAGCGTGACGGCAAGGTATATGCAATCCCGGTAAAGGACACCAAGGGTAAGACCATACTTCCCATTATGAGGGAACGTGTGGAAAAGGGGAGCAACGTATATACGGACGAGTACCGTCCCTACCGTTCATTGGGGGTTGATTTCAACCACGGACTAGTAAACCACAGCGCAGAGCAGTACGTTAGCGGAACCGTCCACACCAACAACATCGAGAACTTTTGGAGCCTTTTGAAGAGAGGTATCGATGGGATTTACCACCATGTTAGCGAAAAGCATTTGGAAAAGTACGTGAATGAGTTTACCTTTAGGTACAACAACAGGAACCTAAGCGAAGGCTCGAAGTTCGATGTTGCCATCGCAAACAGCGTCAACAAGAGATTGACCTACAAACAGCTTATCAATGGCTAAGAAAAAGAAAGAAGAAGATATAGAAAGACCCGATAAGGACGTCGAAATAGATAAGGATAGCCCTAAGTTCAAAGAGGTACTGGGGGCTTTTCTACCGAAAAAAGATAGCCGTAACGAAAAATAGCTATATTTGTCAATGAAAAAGGGAGCCACCCTGCAAGATGAACTCCCTTTCCGACGGTAATTCAGTATAGAGTATCCTAATGAGAGACCTTTCTATCTGAAAGCATATATACTGGTACTGTCCCGTCTAAAGCACTTCCTAATGATGGAAGCCCTGTATTATAAGCACTCTTTTTTTGGGTGCTTTTTTTTTATTTTAACAAAAAGAATGTATATTTGCAATACTATTCAATCGCACTCCGATTGTTAAAATTCGACAAAATAAAAGCCGCCTTTATGGCGGTTTTTTGTTAGTATTGATTCCTTATTAAGCCTATATAGGATATAATAAAGTCAAAATCTGCCGCACTTACATCACTTGGGAGTAAAAGCTGTGCGGGCATTTTGTTTTTCAATGGGATAACGTGTACTGGATTGCCTCCAGAAAAAACGGAATCATTTCTGCTATCTGCTGAACTACGCCCACCGCTATTACTCCTTCCGTTAGGAATTCTGATAACGGCATTATTTTGAACTTCTTCTTGTTCAAAAACTTCTTCCTCTTCATGGATTTCCTCCTGCTCTTCTTCTTCAATACCCATTTTAAAAGATAAAATCCTACTTTCTTCACTTAATGCGCCAACAAATTTTGCGTTTAGCTCAAAAATTTCAGCTGCTCTAGCGCAAGCCTTTTCAGAAATATTATGCTTCTGCAACAATATATTAGCTAAAGGCTTTGTAGGAGGTAGTATATTATTTTCAAACACTTCTAATAAGTCAGAGTATAAAGGTGGGTTCCTAAATGCTTCTTCTAATGCGTCATTTTTTGATTCTTCAGAAATAGGTCTATGCCAGTTAACGAATAATGGTGTAACCATGTAGCCTTCTTTTGACTTCATATCCAAAAAACCATATTGCACGGCAGCACTTACTTTTTGGGTAAGACTTCCTACGGAATAGCCTAATGCGTCAGCTATTTCTTCACGCTTGGCACGATAAGTTGTGCCATAATTTTTGTAAATTTTTTGAGAAAAATCCAAAGACTCTTCAATAGAGTAATATGGATAGGATGCACTCCTTTGTTTCATAATGCTATAACTATTAAAATTCGACTTTACAAATGTACGAAAACATATATGTAAAATCCAAATACATAAAAATTTTCTTTATTATTTGTGGAATGCGAAATTTTTACTATATATAATATGCTGATATACAAATATTTAATAAAAAATGGGTGATGCGTAAAATATTTACACAATTACTTTTTTGTGGTAAAAAGTAGTTAAAAGTGGTAAATGAAATGTAGGAAACTACTTAGTAGGAATGGAGAAAAACGCTAACTTTGGGTTACACAAGTATATCATTGCCTAAATTTTTATAGTATGCTTGCTGAATAAAAAAATGTAGATTTGCTTATGGAGTTCTCCGAAATCATTGGCCTCGATCACATTAAAAGTCATTTGCAAACCACCGTAAAAACCGGTCGTGTAG
>JAWKSP010000005.1:0-4845 GCA_041389025.1 Minisyncoccota bacterium | reverse complement strand
AGAAATATGAAGAGAGAAGGTAAAGTTTGGATCAATATATTTCCTGATAAACCAATTACTAAAAAACCTGCCGAAGTACGTATGGGTAAAGGTAAAGGTGGTTTAGACCATTGGGTAGCTGTGGTAAAACCAGGCAGAATTTTATTTGAAATCGAAGGTGTTTCTAAACAATTAGCAGAAGAATCTTTAGCATTAGCAGCGCAAAAATTGCCTGTACTTACCAAATTTATTGTAAGAAGAGATTACGACGGCAACTAAAAATTACAAACAATGGCAACAGTAACTTATAGCGAAATAGCAGCAATGAATAGCGAAGAGTTGAATAACGAATTAGCAGCAACTCAAATGAAATTAACAAAATTACGTTTCAACCACGCTATCACACCTTTAGAAAATACGAACGTATTACGTGAAACAAAAAAACACATCGCTCGTATTAAAACGGAATTGAAAAATAGACAATTAACTAATCAAGCATAAATAAAGTGCAGATGACAACCGAACAAAATATAGAAAGACAGTTAAGAAAAACAAGAGTAGGTGTGGTAACTTCTAATAAAATGGAAAAAACCATTACAGTAGCTGTAGTTCGTAAACTTAAGCATCCAAAATATGGTAAATTCTTAAAGAAAACTAAGAAATTCCATGCACACGATGAAAAAAATGAATGCAATATTGGCGATACTGTAAAAATTATGGAAACTCGTCCTTTAAGTGCAACAAAAAGATGGAGATTAATTGAAATCGTAGAAAAAGCTAAATAACAATGGTACAACAAGAATCAAGACTACGAGTAGCTGACAACAGCGGCGCCAAAGAAGTACTTTGCATCAGAGTATTAAAAGGTACAAAAGCACGATATGCCTCTATTGGCGATAAAATCGTAGTATCTGTAAAAGATGCAATGCCTGGCGGAAACGTAAAAAAGAAACAAGTTTCTAAAGCAGTAGTGGTTAGAACTAAAAAAGAAATTAAACGTAAAGACGGTACTTACATTCGTTTCGATGACAATGCAGTAGTATTGTTAAACAACAACGACGAACCACGTGGTACACGTATCTTCGGTCCTGTGGCAAGAGAGTTGAGAGAAAAAGACTTTATGAAAATTGTGTCATTGGCACCAGAAGTATTATAAAATAATAATAAAATGAGCACATCAACACAAAAACGATTTACTCCTAAATTAAAAATTAAAAAAGACGATACCGTTATCGTTATCGCAGGAGAAGACCGTGGTAAATCAGGAAAAGTTTTGGAAGTATATCCAAAAGAAAATAAAGCATTGGTACAAGGTGTAAACATCGTATCAAAACACAAAAAACCAAATGCACAAAACCAACAAGGCGGTATCGAAAAAGTAGAAGCGCCTATTCAAATTTCTAACCTAAAATTAATGGTAGGAAACACTCCAACAAGAGTAGGTAGAAAAGTTGAAGATGGTAAAATTGTAAGAATTGCAAAATCAACAGGAGAAATAATTAAGTAATGAGTTATATACCTACATTAAAGAAAAAATATAAAGAAGAAGTAGTACCTGCTTTGAAAGAAAAGTACAACTACAAATCTATTATGCAAGTACCTAAAATCTCTAAGATTGTTATCAATCAAGGTGTTGGTGCAGCAGTTGGCGACAAAAAATTAATCGACAATTCATTAGATGAAATCTCAAGAATTGCAGGTCAAAAAGCAGTAGCTACCAAATCTAAAAAAGCAATCTCTAACTTTAAATTAAGAGAAAACTTACCAATCGGCGTTCGCGTTACTTTACGTGGCGAAAGAATGTATGAATTTTTAGAAAGATTAATGGCTGTAGCACTTCCTCAGGTACGCGATTTTAAAGGAATTAATGATAAATCATTTGATGGCAGAGGAAACTACACCTTAGGCATCACAGAGCATATCATTTTCCCTGAAATTGATATCGATAAAATTTCTCGTATCAGCGGTATGGATATTACATTCGTAACGACTGCAAATACAGACGACGAAGCTCATTCATTATTAAAAGAAATTGGTTTACCATTCAAGAAAAAATAACACATGGCAAAAGAATCAATGAAAGCACGCGATGCAAAGCGTTTGAAACTAATCAACAAGTACAAAGCAAAACGTGAACAATTAAAAAAAGAAGGTAACTACGAAGCATTAGACAAATTACCTAAAAATGCATCTCCAGTTCGCTACAGAAAAAGATGTAAACTAACAGGTCGTCCTCGTGGATACATCGGTTACTTCGGATTGTCAAGAATACAATTCAGAGATTTAGCAAGCTACGGTATGATTCCAGGATTATCTAAAGCAAGCTGGTAGAAGAATAAAGAAAATAATTTTTAAAAATAAAAGTGAAGGTGGGAAACTGAGACGACTACGACTTAAGTCTCACATCTAAGCGGTCTAAAACAAAAAAAGAAAATGGTTACAGATCCAATAGCAGATTTTTTAACAAGAATCAGAAATGCACAACTCGCTGGTCATACTATCGTGGACATTCCTGCTTCTAACATGAAAAAGAAATTAACCGAAATATTATATGAAAACGGTTATATTTTAAAATACAAATTCGAAGAAGAAGGACCTCAAGGTACTATCAAAATTGCATTAAAATATAATGCTGATACCAAAGAACCGGCTATCAGAGAATTAATTAGAATCTCAAAACCAGGTTTACGTCGTTATGCACACGTAGCAGGCATTCCAAGAGTAAAAAATGGATTAGGTTTAGCTATCTTATCTACATCAAAAGGAATTTTGACAGATAAACAAGCTAAAACCTTAAACGTAGGTGGTGAAATAATTTGCATAGTATCTTAAATTTAAAGCAATGTCACGAGTAGGAAAATTACCCATAACAATACCGGCAAAAACGGACGTAAACGTTGCAGATAACAACGTTATTACAGTAAAAGGACCTAAAGGTACTTTAACAGAAAAAATAGACAGAGATATTACTGTAAAAGTAGAAGACGGAAAAATTACCATTGAACGACCAACCGACCAAAAACGTCATAAAGCATTACATGGCCTTTATAGAGCATTAATCAATAATATGGTGGTAGGCGTTAGTAATGGTTATTCTAAAACCTTAGAAGTGGTAGGCGTCGGTTTCCGTGCCTCTAATCAAGGTCAATTATTAGAATTATCTATTGGTTTCTCGCATCCAGTATTTGTATTATTGCCAGAAGAAATTAAACTTTCCACTTTGTCAGAAAAAGGTCAAGCACCGAAAGTAATTTTAGAAAGTACTGATAAACAATTAATAGGTCAAGTAGCTGCTAAGATAAGAAGCTTAAGAAAACCAGAACCATACAAAGGTAAAGGTATCCGTTACGCAGGAGAAATATTACGTAAAAAAGCAGGTAAATCAGCAGGTAAAAAATAATCGGTAAGCACGCCAAATAACGTGTAACCACAAAACAATAAATAGAAATAAAATGGCAGTAAATAGTAAATTATCTCGCAGAGAAAGAATTAAGTTTAATATTCGTAAAAAATTGAGCGGCACAACTGCTCGTCCGAGATTGACTGTATTTAGAAGTAATGCTGAAATCTATGCACAAATTATTGATGATACACAAAAGAAAACAATTCTTTCTGTTTCATCTTTAAAATCAACTGGTACTAAAACAGACAAAGCAAAAGCAGTTGGAGTAGCAGTAGCAGATAAAGCAAAAGCAGCTAATATTACAGAAGTAGTTTTTGACAGAAATGGCTTTTTATACCATGGTAGATTAAAAGCATTAGAAGATGGTGCAAGAGAACATGGTCTTAAATTTTAAAATGATATGTAATGGCACATTATATGTGTCAAAAAAATAAGAAATATGTCAAAAGTAAAAGAAAATAAAGTAAGAGCAGCAGCTGAAATCGAATTAAAAGAAAAAGTAGTTGGTATTCAGCGCGTGGCTAAAGTTACAAAAGGTGGTCGTACCTTCAGTTTCTCTGCATTAGTAGTAGTAGGCGATGGTAATGGTACAGTAGGTCATGGCTTAGGTAAAGCACGTGAAGTACAGGAAGCTATCCAAAAAGGAATTGATGATGCTAAGAAAAATTTGGTAAAAGTTCCAATCTTAAAAGGCACAATACCACACGACCAATTATCAGAATTTGACGGCGCAAAAGTACTAATAAAACCAGCTTCACACGGTACAGGTGTAATTGCAGGAGGTTCTATGCGTGCTGTTTTAGAAAGTGCTGGTGTTCACGATGTATTAGCAAAATCATTAGGCTCTGCTAATCCGCACAACGTAGTAAAAGCTACTATTCAGGCACTTACCTTATTAAGAGATCCTTTCCGTGTAGCACGTGACAGAGGAATAAAATTGAATAAAGTATTTAACGGATAACACAATGGCGAAGATAAAAATAACTCAGGTTAAAAGCACCATCGACAGAAGTAAACGCCAAAAAGATACCATCAAAGCATTAGGTATCCAAAAATTAAATCAAAGCGTTGAAAAAGAAGCTACACCTCAAATTTTAGGTATGGTAGCAAAAGTAAAACATTTAATAAACGTAGAAAATATATAATACAATGAGTATCAGTTTAAGCAATTTAAAACCTGCAAAAGGTGCAGTAAAAGGTCGCAAACGTATTGCTCGTGGTCAAGGTTCTGGTTCTGGTGGCACAGCTGGCAAAGGTCATAAAGGTGCTAAATCTCGTTCTGGTTATAAATCTAAAAGAGGTTTTGAAGGCGGTCAAATGCCATTACAACGCCGTTTGCCAAAACGTGGTTTCAAAAATCCAAATAGAGTAGAATTCAGAACTTTCAACTTGGCAGAATTACAAGCACTTTCAGAAAAAAATAACATTACAGAATTTACTTTTGAAACTTACAGAACGCTTAA
>JAWKSP010000004.1:0-22935 GCA_041389025.1 Minisyncoccota bacterium | reverse complement strand
GAGTACTTAGTAAAATATGAGCTCGCGAAATATTTTACTTAGTAACTCGTGACCGAGCCCGACCCCAAGCACATTTAAAATCCCCGTTTAGGGGTTTTATGTGCTTGGAGAGAAAAGTGTCAGTACACTTTTTGTTCGGGTTTGAACATAGATTTATAGTCTGGTTTGTCCAATATCTACATACAATAACTCAGTACCGTCGGGAGACCAAGTGGTTGATATTGATGTACCATAAGGTGGCCACATTATTGGTAAGGAGAGAATTTGTCTTTTTAGACCTGATTCCGGCCATCGCAAACCATTTTCACGTGTATTCCAGTTACCAGAAACACTTAATCTATCATCGGAACTAATGGAAGGATTGGTATTGGTCCATTGAGAGCTGGAATTTGTAAAACCTTGTTGTTTAAGCCATGGTGTGGAGTATGATATATCACCAAGAGTTGCTAGTATACGAAAAGTACAGATTTCTACTTGGGCGCTATTTTTCATTTTACTCCAGTTCATTTGCATAAGTTGTTCTGTCGTTGGGTTTGATGATTTTGACTCAATACAACTTGCTACATCTGGGAATTTTCTCAAGGCCGCTCGCTGACTTACAGTAAAGGGACGAGTTCCGTTGTTAACAATTTGGAAGTTTTGATATTTTGGTTCTCCTAATTCTGTATCAACTAAGTATGTGTACCACACATAACGCGCTAGAATAAAGCCGTAGATAATAAGATAAATGGCGATAAGACCTAAAATTATATAAACGATAACCTTTAGTGTTTTTCTCATAAAAAAATAAAAAGTAGTTTTATTATAGAACTACTTTCCACTACTCGCATTGCTCTTAACCTTAAGCTGAGTGCTACGGTGTTTATCAAGTTTAGGTAGGCGGATTTCGAGCATACCGTGTTTTTCTTGGGCTTCTGATTCGTCTATGACTACTTCTTCCGGTAAGACTAAAGTACGAGAGAAGCTGCCCCAGAATAATTCTCGATGGAAATAGTTATCATCGTTGGTCTCTTGGTATTCTTCACGAACACCACGGATAGTGACCATGTCACGAGTGATGGAGATGTCTAAGTCGTTAGGACTGACACCGGCTACTAAAGCGCGTATAACTATGGCATCACCGGTTTGATACATGTCGACTGGGAGCTCACCTTCTTGTTGGGTCGGTTCTTCAGTTTGTTCGTCAGACCAGTTGTCGGTATTGTCGTCGTTATTATATAAATCATCACTGTCTTCATCGTTTTCTTCGTCACCAAAATGGTGATCTTCATCTAAAATACGATCATAATCATCCTCTTCATTGTTTTTATTTGATCCGGTTAGACGTTCTAAAAAAGATGGTTTTTTCATAATTTATATTTGCGTGACTTATATTTGTGAACTGGCTTTTGGTTTGTTTTTATTAATTTAATTTTTTCAAATAGTAAAAAAAGTATAACTATTCCGGCCCAGACGAAAAGAAAAATAACTAGGACTCCTTCGCCACTTGCATCCATTATAAAAAAGTTAAAGAGAGCATGCAATAAAATAGCTATGAACAACCCGATAGTTCCATAGAGTAATTTTATTGCCGAGCTACGATAAAAAGCTAAGGCCAGCATGACGCCAACTGTGGCTGAGGACAGAACATGAAGTAAAGTAGCGCCAAGAAAACGGAAGGAACTGTTTATGGCAGCCATTTGGTATTCACCGTAAGAAAGGGGATTGATACTAAATAAAGTATTCTCAAGGGCGGAAAAACCCAAAGCAATGACTATCATGTAGATTATGGGGTCGATTGGTTCATTAACTTCACGGTTCCAAAGTACCACCAAAAGAGCCGCTGTATATTTTAATACTTCTTCAATTATTACCCAAACCAGTATGACATTACTACCGGAATATAGACCAAGGGCCATTTCTTGTAGAGGTAAAGCTAAAGGAACAACTGCCATACCAGCAATAAAAGAAATAGCGATTAGAAGATATGGTTCAGGATTTTTCTTATCTTCACGAAGCCAAAACCAAAGCCAAAACAGAGCCGGCAATAGTCCGATTAAAAAAGCAATTATATTTGTATAATCCACATTCTGTATTGTAGCAATTTATACTATGGCTGGGTGTTTAGTCTTTAAACAACAGGGGATAGAGAAGCTTAAGAAGGCCATTTAGTCACCATAAGTAGTTCGCTATCTTTTAATTCTTTTGGTAACTCTTGCCAGATGGTTTCGGTGACAAAAGGCATGAAGGGGTGGAGAATTTTAAGTGAGGTGGTCAAGTATGTAGCCAAGAGGCGTTTACGAGAGTTTCTGATAATCTCATCGTTTGATGTAAGGAGGGGTTTTGATGCTTCAATAAGTTCATCTGCAAAGTAATGCCAAACAAAATGATAGACTTTTTCTGAAGCTAAATCGTACCGATTTTTTTCCATATAATCTGTGGTTTCAGTTATAAATTCGGTTAGTTTTTTCTCTATTTCAGAATCTTCTTTGGTAAATTCTGAGCCGAAGTTGACCTTTTTGATGTTGTCTAGACTAAAACGTGTAATATTCCATATCTTGTTAGCAAATTTTTTATAGGCATTGACCTTGTCTGGGTCTAGGTTCATGTCTGTGCTAGGAGCGTTATTTACCAAGAGACTCATTCGTAAAGCGTCAGTACCGTATTTTTCTTGTATTTCACTAGGGGCGATTACATTACCTTTACTCTTACTCATTTTTTTGCCATGTTTGTCACGTACCATTCCGTGTAGGTAGACTGTCTTAAAAGGGGTTTTGTTGGTTCTGTAGATACCCAGCATAACCATCCTTGCTACCCAGAAAAAGATAATATCTTTACCAGTTTCCATGACAGAGGTGGGGTAATAGTTTTTAAAGTCTTCTCCGTTAGGAAAATCTGTGGTGGCTAGTGGCCATTGTCCTGACGAAAACCAAGTATCAAAGGTATCCGGATCAGAAATCATTTCACTATTACATTTTTCACAAGTTTTAATCGTGTTATTTAAATCAACTGCACCATAGTCGCAGGCTGGACAAATTTTAGCTGGAATAGGAATGCCCCAGACAACTTGTCTAGAAATATTCCAGTCATCAATTTTACTCATCCAATCACGAAAAACACGTTCATCTCTATCGGTCGAAAAACTCAATTCTTTAGTGTCTACCGCAGCTACAGCTTTTTCTGCTAAAGGTTTCATTTTTACAAACCATTGAGCCTTGATTTGTGGTTCTATTTCCTTTTCGCATTTATAGCAACAAGGAACTGAGTGGTTATAGTTATCATCAATTTTTACTAACAATCCTTTTTTATCTAATTTTTCAACAATTTTTTCACGAGCATCATTTATATTCATACCGGTAAATTCTTCGGCGATTGGGAGTAATTTGCCGCGCCAGTCAATAACTTGTTCATAGTCTAAGTTGTGGCGCTTAGCGATTTCAAAGTCGATACCGGAGTGCCAAGGAGTAATGGTCATAACACCGGAACCCATCTCAGGGTCACCGGCTTCATCTTTTATAACGGTAGCTGTGATTGGTCCGTTTATCCACTCTAGTTCTATTTTTTGTCCATGTTCGTATTCTTTGTATCTTTTATCGTCTGGGTGCATGACTACATATTTGTCACCAAATTTTGTTTCTGGACGAGCAGTACCAATAACAAAGGGACCATATTGGAAATAGTAAAATTTGTCTTTTCGGTCTTGGTAGTCAACTTCTAAATTAGAGAGGGAAGTTTGGTGTTTGGGACACCAGTTTACAATACGAGATCCGCGATATAATAATTTGTCATCTTCAAGTTTTTTGAAAGTGTCATAAACGACTTTAATTACCCGATCGTCGAGGGTAAAAAGTAGGCGAGACCAGTCACACGAAGCTCCCAGTTCACGGAGTTGATTAAGCATGAAATCTTTATTTTCCAGAGTAAACTGCATTATCTCGTCATAAAGTTCTTTGGGCTCCATTTGAAAACGAGACTTACCTTCCTTTTGAAGTTTCTTTTCGTATACGACTTGAGTTTCAAAACCGGCATGATCTGCTCCTGGAATCCAAAGTGCTTTTTTACCTTGCATTCGCTTAAAGCGCATCATGGTGTCTTGAATAGTTACAAATAGTGCATGTCCGGCATGGAGAGAACCGTTGGCGTTGGGTGGTGGCATTACAATCGAAAAAGTTTCCGCTTGTGACTCAGTAATTCCTTTTTTAACACAAACATCAGGGTTAAAAAATCCACTATTCTCCCAAGTTTGGTAGATTTTATTTTCATGGTTGGTAGGTTCGTAGGGTTTTAAGAAAATTTCTGGAATATTAGTTTCGTTACTGTTGTTTGTGTCGCTCATAAATTGGTAATTAAAATCTTTTATATAAAGAGAATACTAGCATAAATAAGGTTTTTTTGAACTGTTTTAGTGATATTAATATAGTGTTGGGGTGAGTGAGGCAATACAAACGGCCGGTTTTCTTTAGGCACAAAGTGCCTAAAGAAAACCGGCCGTTTTATGTGCTACCTCCCATATAGATTACCGTAAAGCAGTTTGTTTATTTTCTAGTAAGAATAACCAGTTATCTAGTCGGTCGTAAATCATCCTATAATCATCTTTAAGAAAACTACTTGTGGTGGATTTAATGGCCACAGGTTTAGGTGTATTTATTTCTTCGGCCAAGTCTTGAGCTGGTAGTATGGTTCCGTATAATTCTGAATTAATATCAGGATCTAACGGCACGACTTGACCCTGTTTAAATTTAAATAAATCCATTTCATTTTTTTGTAGATCAGTTAACGGAAAGTCAATTTTATTATCACACATTATTTCATTAATTTTCTTTTGGGTGGTGTAGTAGACGTAACCGGAGCTTTTAGTCATACCCCAAGGTTCTAGAATTTCTGAACGATATTCTTGCTGGAATTTATCAACAGCCAGTTTAGTCGTGTTATCAAAAATACCAGATATCATAACTCTTTCATCAGTGTATTCTCTTAGAAACTGTTGTAGCTTAATAACTTCTTCAGTGTCGTTTACTTTATTTTGCTTTAGGTAGGTGGTGAGGTAAGGTGAGCAGATAGATGTTTCTTCAGTTAAGCCGATCAAAGGTAAATCTTCTATTTGGCCAACTACCAATTCATGTTCAGCCAGCGGACTCATATAGGCGTTTTGGTACTTAACATTAGTGCTTTCATGTGCTCCAACTACTTGTGCGGTATTAGTATAAACACCATCTTTTATGCCACTAGGTATTACAATCGAGTAAGTGATGGTAATGGTCTCACCATTTTTTATGGTGTCTAACGGCCACGTCTGTTCAGCTAGTATGTTTCCAGTCGTATCTCTTAGAACATCGGTCAGAAGGGCATTATAAAGCTGTCCACCACGATTTCGAAGAGTTACAGTGTAATTTACTGTGTCACCTTGTATAGCGTATTCTTTGTCAGCTGTTTTTTCTATTTCAAATTTGGCCGGAAAAGTCTTTTTCGGCGTATTGTTACTATTACTCCATTCTCTTACATGAAGTAAAATGGTGTCTTTGTTATCGCTTTCGTTTGCATCTGGTTGGTCTGAATAAACATTTGAACTTAACGGTAGTGGTGTATTTTGTTCAGTATTAATATCATTTATGCTGGCTTTTACCGTAAATTCAACTGTTTCTTTAGGAGCAATATCACCAATCAACCAACTAAGGGTATTTGGGTCTTGGCTTAGATTTTTTCGATCAGTATTAAGATCCATTATACTTCTTGGGTACTTATTTTCTAAGATTACATTCTTGGCAGTTACGTCACCACGGTTAAATATTGTATAAGTATAGGAAAAATTATTTCCTGGTCTCATGAGTAAACGTTTGTTAGTGTTAGCTCTAAGACCAAGCCAGAGATCGGGTTGACCAAAAGCTAGGTTACCATTCCAGTTTCCATAGATGTTAAAAATTAGGTTTATCCAGTTACTACCAACTAAGTTAGTGTTAGCAATATTCATAATGGTGCTGTCGGCATAAGCGTTGCCGGTGTTTATGCGGCTATTATCACCTTGGATTTCATTTTGGCCGGTTAAGGCATAAACTTGGACATTGTTATCAATTATAGCGTCATTAGTCAGGTTTCCGGAGCTGTTACTAGTGATCTCATTGTTATTGTCGGTATAGTAAAGACGAATACCTTCACTGGTATTTTCCCATTGCATACCTTTAGGTAGACCAAAAATGTCACCAGTCCAATCACCATGAACTCGAATCAGCATACTGAAGTTATTACTTCTTAAGAAGTTTTGATTAATGATATTGGTAGTGTTGGAAACAGCGGTAGAATCACCTGTGCTTATAGTGCTACTACCAGTGGTGGTGTTGTTACCAGTATCAGCCAGTGTGGCTACTGTGTTATTAACAGAAGCAGAGTTGGTAAAGTTAAATGAACCACTAGTTCCAGAATTACCGGTAAAAATAGAAGAGAAAAATTCACTATTTGGTAATACTAAAGAACCGGCTAAGTCAGCAAAGTTGTTGAAAACTATAAGTAGATAGTTCGAGTCTATAATGTTGGTGTTGACTAGGTTTGTAAGATTTGCACTAGCGTAAGCGTTGCCGGTATTTATTTCTCCATCTGTATTATCTCCAATATTTTCTCCGGTGTTAGCGGTAACAGATAGGTTATTTTCTACATAGGCTTGGTTGACTAAATCTATCAACAGAGAGGATGGGTCACAAATATCGCTGTTACAAGGAAGTGTACTTTCGGCGTTGTTATAAGAAGAGAAAATATCATCAAATATATCTCGCATATCAAAATTTTCATAACCCAAAACTTCATGGATGAAATCAATCAGGCCAACTGAATTTACAATATTGGTATTGATCACATTTACTAAATCAACATACGAAACAGCGTCGCCGGTGGTGGTAATAAAATTTCCAATTTCAGTGTGGTTTTGTCCAGTGTTGGCGGTGCTTGAAGCGTTGGCGGTACTGGTGGCGGTGTTGGTGGCAAAAATACCGGTAACAAATTTAAAATCATCACTAACAACCTCATTTTCAGTGCTACTGCTAGCATTGTCATTATTTATTCCGGTTTGATTTATTTCAGTGGTACTGGTAGCTGGGTTAACAGATGAGGCTATTTTATCAGCTTGGTCGGTGCTGCTAGCGCTATTACTGCTCGTAGCAGTAATGATAGTCTCTTGTTCTAAAGTGTTACCTTCACCAACTTCAGTTGAAGTGGCTATTTCTTCTTGTAATACTTCGCTTTCGTCAATGATGGTTTCTTCTGTATTTTTTTCTTCCTTTTCTTCAGAAACATTTTTTTCAGAGGTTTTAGTTGTATCAATTACATTGGTATTTATTTCGCTATCACCGGTTATTGAAGAAGTCGCATCACCGGTTTCAATAATATTTTTTTCAGCTTCATTACTAACAACGGTTTCAGTGGTAAGTAGGTCTTCTTCGGTGTTTTCGTTGGCAAAAATAATTAATGGAAAAGCTAATTGCAAAAATATACAAGACGAAATCAAGAGAGCTGTTGTACTCTTTATCGGTAACGAAAATACTTCTATTTTATTGTTGTTTATCCAGTAGTTTTTCATAATAGTCTAGAAGAATTAACAGATTGTTAAGTAGTAAAGTCAATTGTTGGGTTTGGTTTTTATTGTCTGTGTGGGCGCTAGCGTTTACTTGAATTTTACTTTTTGTATCTTCTTTATTGTTATTTACGTATTCATTTTGGTAGGTTAGATTGGTAGTGGTCGATATATAGATATCCTCCACGGTTTCACCATTATGAATTGTTTTTACCGAAATTGAACTTTCACCACCATCTCTACTATCTCCGCTATTGGCAGAGACAGATACGGAGTTGTATATAACTGTTGAATCAGCTTTACTGGTTTGCGGTACAAGTAAAAGCAATAAAACAATAATAGTGAAAGCGTTTATTTTCATGAGTTATTCTGTCTCTGGCTAAGGTTTTGTCTATTTAATTTGTATACGTTCCATGTAAATAATTTGACCAAACCTTAGCAGAAACGAGGTATAAACCTCATCTTCTGCCAACCTTTTCTAAATAGAGAAAAGAGTTAATTTTGTTACTTATCGAGCAACACGGGTTACGTTACGATTTACAACGTTTACCACTAGTCCGTCAGAATAAGCATCACCTGTAGTAATGGTTCCACCGTCTCCAGCTGAACCTGAGTTACCACCATCTCCACCAGTAGCAGAACCACCGTTCATGTAGCTCTTCCATAGGCTCCATGAATGTGAGGTAGCATCACCACCATTTCCGGCAGCACCTGATGTTCCACCGGCTAGTGCGTTGTCACCAGTGTTAGAGTCTACAAGTAGAGCGTTTCCAACCATAGAACGGTTGTGGTTTCGTACAGTGATGTCACCTTTACAACCACAGTCAGCAGTAACGTTAGTGTTGTTTCGGTTTACGTCATTATTAACTGTACCAATAGAAGCAGCATCACCAGTAGTAATGGTTCCACCGTCTCCAGCTGAACCTGAGTTACCACCATCTCCACCGGTAGCAGTTCGTCCGGTAGCGTCACCACCTTCACCGCCACGGCCAGTATTGCCACCAAAGGCGGCGTTGTAACCGGTGTTTGAAGTTACTTGAACTTCATTCATTACAGTAGCGCTGTTGTGGTTGTTTACCTCAATATCGTTACTTTGGTTGTATCCATATCCACCGTACCAAGCAGCAGCTGGGTTAGCGAGTGCTAGGATGCCAAGAGTAGCAATACTACCGACGATAAGCATTGATCTGGTATTGTTATAGGTTTTGTGTGTCATAACTATGATTTATTAATCTAGATAAATAATTTACTTTTTATAAAGCATGACTTGACGGAAGTTCGTAAATGGTTGTACGAACTTGGCATCAAAACTACTCGTGAACAGTTACTTTTACGTACTGTTCACATAATGATCTAGCTAATAAATCAGTTATTCAGAAATTTTTGTACAGCAGTTTCAGTCTCATCCTTTACCTAAACCTTTATGTAAACAGTATAGGCTTTAGGTGAACTAAAAACACAAAACTTGCGTTCTTACACGCAAGGAAATAGCTTAATTATATATAGTGGGTTTGTGTTTGTTTGTTCACGCAAAGACATAACGATCCGTGTACAAGTGGCCCCCACCATAATGTAACGTTATTTAATTTTATACCCCTAGTACCGGCTGTCAATTTTTAGCTGTTATTTAGGCTAGTGCAGAACAGAGTTTTTTATTTGTCAAAAGATGTTATGATTTTTTTAGGTCTGAAATTCAGATTTCTCTCTAACTTTTAGTTACAATAATAACAAATCCTCACAGAGGGCAGGCGTATGGGGGATCGACACGAGGTCGAAATACGCCAGCCCTCTGTGAGGATTTGGTGTAACTACTTAAGATGCTAATTTTTAAATAGTTCAAAAAAACAGGACAATTTATGTCCTGAAAACTGCTTGCTTTTATATACTGAAATAAAGAATAATGCAACTATGTTAGGTTTTTGTTTCCGTTAGCTTTTATATCTTTAGCGAAAATTTCTGGTGTGAGAGCGCTTTTTTCTCTGGCGTGTCCGGCTAAAGCTATCATCACACTGTTGTCGGTAGATAGTTTAGGATCTGGTAAGTAAATTTCTAAATCAGAGAAATCAGGATTTTGGTTTAGATTTTGTATAGATTCTCGTAAGTGACGGTTGGCGGAAACACCACCACCGACGATTAGCGATTTGATCGAATATTTTTCTATCGCTTGACTGACTTTTTTAATCAGAACTTCAATTACTGCGTCTTCAAAATCCCTAGCTAGAGCTTTTTTGTCATCGTCTGTTAGCTCTTTGTCTTTGGTGGCGTAAAGCACAGCGGTTTTTAGACCGGAAAAAGAAAAATCTAAATCTCTAGAATGAAGCATGGGGCGAGGTAGTTCGATAAAATTTGGTAGATTTTGCACACGTGCTTCTCCGGCTAAGCGACTGATTTCCGGTCCGCCTGGGTAGTCTAGTCCGAGTAAGCGAGCGACTTTATCGAAAGCTTCACCGACAGCGTCATCGCGGGTTTGGCCAATTTTTTCGTATTGACCCCAGTCTTGCATAAGGACGAGTTCGGTGTGTCCACCCGAAACTAAAAGAGATAAAGAAGGGAAAGATAAGGAGTTAATTTTACGACCATCAAAAACTGAGGCCAATATATGGCCTTCCATATGGTCGACTGGTACCACAGGTGTATTCCATATATAAGCTAAAGTTTTGGCAAAATTAATCCCGACCCATAAAGCTGGTTCGAGTCCAGGGCCAGTCGTAACAGCGATAAGGTCTACCGGAGGTCGACCGTAAGAATTATAAAAGGTGATTATTTGGTCGGCTAAACCATGCTCGCGAGAGAGTAAAGTATGAATATGTTCTTTTTGGTCATCGGTTAGAGAAGGAGAGAAATTACTTTCAAGCCCAGCTTCCTTTAAAGCTTTTTCTAACATTGGTAAAACCGTGGCAATATGTTCTCTCTTAGCAAGAGTAGGAAAGACACCGCCGTACTCACGATGGATATCGATTTGGGAAAATAGTGCATCACCCAGTATTTCGTATTTAGAATTAGGAAAATCACCGACCGCTTCAATAACACTGACAGCCGTCTCGTCACAACTGGTTTCTATGGATAGGATTAGCATGTTAATAATATTTTAAATTGGCTCCAATGTTTTAGGGTCCCACGGCCCCCATACTTTATGTAGATCATTGTCATTTCTAAGTATGGTGACTGTATCGTTATTTTGAGAGTTAGTTTTGTTTATTAATTTTAATGTTGTAGAAGATTCGTATCCTATAACTTCGTATTCTAATCTTTCAAAATTTTTTCTATTTATTATTATGTAACGATTGTCATTTCTACCTAACCAGTGATTTTCTAATCCTACTCCTGTAACAACTTTTAAGATTTTGTTACAGTGTCTTTGTTTTTCAAGGTATTTTATACCTTTAATATTTATAATTAATGTGTTGTTCTCATAAGAGTTTTCTGTAACAATCTCGCCTTCACGACATCCATCTGGACTCATGGAAGATAATGATAGCGCTAATGGTGTGTTATAACTTTCTACAAGTGATATAAAAAGCGGGTTTTTAACTTGCTCAAGGTAAAAATAAGTTTTATATACGTATAAAAAAAATGTTATTAATATAATAATCAACACAGTGATTATAAGTGGCTTTTGTTTTAAGATAAAATACTCTTGTTTTATTGTTGTAGTATACTCCATGTTTTTCACAATGTGTCCGATACAGGACTTGAACCTGTGACCTCTACAATGTCAATGTAGCGCTCTACCAGCTGAGCTAACCGGACAATTAGAAGGAATAATACTATAAAATAATAATTTTTAGAAGATATATTAAAAAGCGCTTGCTATTTTTTATAGTCCAGCGCCCTTTTTATTTGTATTCTTGTTTGTATTTTTTAATTGCCAAGGCGGCAATTTCTTTTCCAGTCATTTCTAGGATTGTTTCTATTTCTTTTATCCTTTTAAGAACTTCTTTTTCTCCGCTGGTATACTTGGCAACTAGGAGAGCGTGTTCAGATATAAGATTATTTTTTTCTTCGTTTTTCATAACTCCTCCTATAGTTTGTCAAGATAACTGTGATACACTAACATAAGAGCAAAACTTCCGCAAGCTGTTCTATCAAGATTAACCCCGTCGGTCAATCTTCTAACCCACTCGTTATCTAACCCTGCTTTACCTAGAGCTCGTGACAATATGGCAATACTATCTACCAATGCTTCATGTAGTCTTGTTCGCGCTTCGTCCATGTTTTTATATTCCTCAGCCCATCTTCGGTATCTAATTTTCCACTACTTAAGAAAAGATGCATAGACCATACATCTATAGCATATCGTTCTGCATAAGATATAAAAGATTTTACAAGAGGCATAATTTCAGGGCTTTCTTCTCCAAATTCTAGTAGTTCTCTTTCTGTAATAATTGGTTCTATATTCCCGTTTTCGAAATGTTTTACGTATTCACCTACGGCTTCTGTAGGTAGTTTTTGGCTTTCAAAACTCATATTGTTTACATATTATCATTTAGTCTTATTATAATAAAGTTATGACAATCCTCTATCCCACCGAAACTCTATATGCTCTTGGGGTCAATGCTTTTGATCCAGAGGCTTTGGCGACTTTGTATAAAATTAAAGGAAGGGAAGAAGGTAAGGCGGTGAGTGTGCTGGTGCAGTGGAAGATATTGAGCGGTGGGCGGTGTCGCCAAAAGCGAAGCTTTTGGCGACTAAGGTTTTGCCGGCCTTTGACTCTGGTGCTTAGGGCGCGGGACGAAGTCCCGCGCCCACTGTTGGCAAAAGACGGTACGCTTGGGTTTCGTGTTTCGTTAGATAAAACCGCTCAAGCAATCATTAAGGATTTCATAGACAAAAATCAAGCTCCACTCACATGTACCAGCGCAAATTTGAGTGGATTACCAACGCTGGCTACTCCAAAGAAAATATTAGAACAACTAGGTAATAAGGCTAATTTAATTGATAAAATTTACGATGATGGGCCGCGGGCAGAGGTTGGTTCGACAGTAATTAGGGTCATAGATGATGAGTTGAACATTCTACGGGATGGAGCTGTCTCAAAAGAGGAGATCTACTCTGTTTTGAATGTTTTTTCTGACGAGCAAGCATAGTTAGTTTCAAGTCGTTTATGGCTTTCAAAGAATGGTCTGGTGGTTATAACCATAGATATTTCCGGATCTTGATATTTTTTACAAAGCTTATGAAATATATTTAAAAACACACGTTCTTGTGGATATGGTACTAAGTTCATTGTTGTTATTGTCCAGGTCGGGAAGGGTAATTTTTCTCTATTGTCTAGTTCTGCGGTAGGAGCTAAGTCATTTATGGTATCTTTTGAGGCTTTTAATTCTGCGGTTGGTACACGACCTGAGTAGAGTGACCAAGATAAATAGTGGTCAACTAAACCAAAATAATTTCCGATTGGCATGATTATAAATACGGCCGTGGCTAAAAGAGCTAGAATATTTCTTTTTATTCTTATTCGATTTAAAAAATCGCCAAGGGTAGAATCGTAGCGTAAGAATAAAATTAAGACCATACTAAAGATGGCGAAATTCCAAGGCCAAACTACACTATTCCAACTATGGCCAGTTATAATAGTTGAAATGACAAGTAAAAGCATAGCTGTACTTCCGATGATAGAGATGGTGCGAAAACGGTGGGTTAACAAGCCGATGGCTAGTAATGACTCTATGAAAGGTATAAAAATAGCAGCGGTTAAGGCGACAATAGCGCCGACATCACCATAAGAAGACCAAAGAGATTCAGTAAACCAGGGGAATGTTTCTAGTATAAAAGCAGTATTCATTTTCTGTACTCCGCTCCAAAAATATATCCCTATTACCACCAAGCGAGCGGCGTCTAATATTTCTTCTATTCTAAGATTACTAAGAGTTTTTGACCAGCTTATTAAAAACAAAAGAGCGCTGTAATGAAATACCCAAGGTTGTAATCTTGATATATCTAAAAGGATCAAAGGTATCAGAAATATTAAGCTGCTTATGGTAAAACGATAATAATTTTTAAATTGAAAAAGACTTACGGCAAGGGAGATGATTAGTCCACTAAATAACCAAAGAGTAAGTGGATTAAGCCAATCAAGGCCGGATATGATTGGAATGAGTGGGTAACTGCGATCTGTACCCCATGCCTTGTAAGAAAGAATAAGGCTGAAAAGAAAACCTAAGTTTACCACTATAAAAAGACAGTACAGACGTGCGTCGTTGCCTCCAAGCCAGAGTAGGCGACGCTTAGCTATAAAGTGATAAATAGTATTTGCTAGACTGTTTAAGATTGGTAGACGTACTAGAAAAGAGAATATTTTAAAGATTGGGTTAATTCGAGCTAGAGAAGTAAAAATTGCGTCAGCTCCGGTTCTGATTTTGCCATTTTTGTCGACTAAGTGTATTTCATACAGAAGTTTCTCTTTATGTATTTGTTCAGACGGAGTGGTGTTTATGTCGAGAAATAACTGATCTTTATCAAATTTTGACATTGTATTAGCGTATGTTCTACACACGGTACATTCACCATCGTAGTAAATTTTAAATTTATTTTTTCTACTAGTGCACATCTTAATGTTTACTATAATTTTAGCATTCATTAAGGATGATTTAGCACTCTGTATAGTTTTATTCACTAACCGTTTATTCTTAGTGGCTTTAGATGCTATAATAATATTAGGTTATTACGAATAATTACTTTATATAAAATATAAAATGAAAAATCTATCATCAGAAGTAAAGTTTTTTTGGTTTGTATCATTGGGTGTGGCTTTTGCGGTAGGGCATTATTGGGGAGTGATTAGTTAGTCTTTTAATCCCAATTTCAACACAAATTTAAATTCCAATTATAAAAATATCACCTAGGCAAAGGTGGTATTTTTTATGTAAGCGGAAGCGGAGGGATTCGAAACTTACAGTTTCAGTACCCATTTTGGTTAGATTATTTCGTGAACTCATAATCTAACTCAAAACGGCTTCGAATCGCGCAACGCTTTTCTAAACGAAAAGCTGCGCCCTCCACTCCCTCCACTTACGTTGTTCGTTGCGGAAGCGGAGGGATTCGAACCCTCGATACGGGTTGCCCGTATACGCGATTTCGAGTCGCGCGCCTTCAACCAACTCAGCCACGCTTCCAAATTTTCTAAATAATACTTTAATACAACTTATATTGCCAAATATAAAATTATGTGATATAATTAAAAACTAAAAATAATCACATAATTCATAATTTATGACAAATTTGATTAATACAGCAAAAGACTTTTCCACAAAAACCTTGGTGGCAGTTTTGATTGTATCAATGTTTGGCTTTGGCTTTTCATATAATCAGGCCAAAGCCCAAACCACTACTGTATATCAGCCACAAAACACTCTTGAGTACTTAGCGTTTTTGTATGGACAATTGCTACAACTCCAAATTCAGTTGCAGGCATTGCAGAAACTGGAAACCGGCCAAACCACAGGCTCAGATACTCGTAGTAACAGACGATATAGCAATCCAAACTTTATGACTGTAACCACCATTGCTCCTTCGGCGGTCGGTAGAACCACGGCTGAGTTACAAGCTAAAACCGACCCGGGAAGTTCTGATGAGGCCTGGCTTTGGTTTGAATATGGAGTTGGTAATAATCTAAACAAGAAATCAGACGATGTAAAATTGAGTAGCAATAGATATTATAGTTATCGAAATACTGTTGGTGATAAGATTATTGTCACTGATTTAAAGCCAAATACTAAATATAGCTATCGAGCGATAATGGAAGATCAGGATGGTTATTTGGTAGTGGGTGAAGTGAGAAGTTTTGAAACTGTAGCTAAGGCGCTTACTCAATCTTTCTATGGATTGCCAAAAGCTGAAACAGAAGGGGTAACTAAGGTGCTTTCTACTAGTGCTGAAATTAGAGGATTTATCAGTATGAATGATCATACTGAAGGAACCGGTTTTGTGATCTACGGAACTGACTACTCTGATGTTAATGATGTAGAGGATGATTATGAGACTTTCGCTGAAATAAAAGCTACCAGAGATGGGCTTAATAAGCTTTCCTCAAGAGATGAATTAGTGGAGAGAAATACTGTTACTTTTAGTATCAGGAGTTTGAGTCGTGCTACTAAATACTACTATAGTGTATGTGTAGAGTATGAAGAAGATAGAGGTAATGATTTAAGGATAACTTGTAGTGGTGTGGAATCTTTTGTAACTGCCAACTAGAAGTGTTTTATGAGGTAAAACAACCGGCCGGACTAAAAGTCCGGCCGGTTGTTTTGAGAATGAAAGTCGCGCGCCGTAGGCGCGCGACTTTCACCTCCTTCTTCAAATCACTCCAAGTTCTGTTGTTCTTAGCTATTCCAAATTTTTCTTACCAACCGCCAGCCGTATTTAATTACTACAATAATTATAAGTAGGTATATCGCCCACAGCGCGATAAACAGTATGTAGGTGATAAGACCAAGAGTCATATTTTGTAGGATTTGGTTGGCATCAGAGATGGTTTCTTTTATTTGTCTTTTCCATGATTCTATTAAATCCTTTCCATCAACAAACTTCCATTTGTAAATACTTACCGTGAAATAAGTGTATTGTAATCGGTCTTGTTGCTCGGCTATAGAGCGGTTCAGACTGTCTATTTGTTGTCTGGTGGATTCTCGGCGTTGCTTTAGTTTGTCAATAAGTTGTATCTTGTCATCAATGCTCTTAGCTAAAGCGGAGGCATTTTGACTACTGAGTGCAATAGCTGTTAACTCGTCGTAAGAGGTAATAGCTTCTTCCAGAACTTGTTCTACAGAAATTAGATTTTCCTCTAGAATTTGTCTTCGATTTAAATTATTTTCCAGCTGTTTTTTGATGGTACGAGTCTCTTGATTTAATTCCTCTGGATTTAAGTCATTGATTACACCTAAGATGGTTTCAGCTTTATTATTTTGAGTTTTAAAACGATAAAAACAACTATGTTCACTACGGTTGGCGGATTCAAAAACTACATCCGGTTGTGGTTTTAAGTTCTCTATTACATTGCAAGTATTATTAAGATTACTGGTTTTAATAGTGGCTCTATAATCACGAATCTCAAAATCCTCGGCGTCAGTACCAGAGGTATAATTGTCATCAATTGGGTAAGGAGCGATTCCTCTTGTCATCATGCCGTCAGCTGATGGAGTGGGTGCATAGGTTGGTGTAACTGAGTTCATTTCATCCATCATTCCTATGGTTTGATTTTGCAGGTTGACTAAGAGGGTGAAAATAAAGATGGTGATCAATAAACCACCTAAGACAGCACCAATAAAACCAAGTTTCTTACCAAGTGAAGCTTTTTTCCATTTTTCCCAAACCGAAATCCGGCTGGTGGATTTATTGTTTTCTTTCATAAAATAAAAATTACGTTTAGAAATTATTAACTAACTTTATTTGATTTTACTTCATTAGGTAAGATTGTGGGACAAAATTATAAACAGCTGGTTACTCCAGTCGGTTTACAGTAATATATTTAGTTAATTATTGATATGAAAATAAACAGTTTATTCTCTGGTAAGTATGTGAAGATTATTCTAAGCTTTTTTGTTTTCTCTCTGTTCATTTTTACGCATATTGATAATCCTCCAAAAGAAAAGACAGAAGATGGTTTAAGTGTTGCTGAGTTGTCAGCTCAAGTATATTTAGCCGATACACACGAATCCAGGCTTGTTTCAGGTATTGAAGATGAAGAATCGGATAAAGAAAATATAAGTCGTCCTTTGTCTGATTTAAATAAGACCAATGTCTATGTGACGCGAGTGATTGATGGAGATACTTTAAAAATTTTTTTAGGTAGTGAGGAGAGAACGGTAAGAGTGCTAGGTATAGATACACCGGAGACTGTGCATCCAAACAAACCAGTTGAGTGTATGGGAGAGGAAGCTTCCGCTCAAGCCAAAATATTACTTGATGAAAAAGAAGTGACTTTAGTGACTGATAAAAGTCAGGGTATGCACGATAAATATGGACGATTGTTAGCCTATGTAACCTTACCGGACGGGACTGATTTTGGTGAGGCTATGCTTAAGGGTGGTTATGCTTACGAGTACACCTATGACTTACCTTATGAAAAACAGGGCAACTATAGAGAAGCAGAAAGTTTTGCTAGAAAAAGTAAAGTTGGCTTGTGGGAGGATGGTGTATGTGATGATTTTGAAACGACGGATTCTTTGTCGATTGATGTAGAAGATGATGGGGTAGAGAAAGAAACAGAGATGGGGGAGATGGAAGGGTGTGTAATTAAAGGGAATGTAAGCAGCAATACTGGTGAGAAAATTTATCACGTGCTCGGCCAGCAATATTATGACAAGACAATTGTTTCAGAAGATAAGGGTGAAAGGTGGTTTTGTACAGAGAAGGAGGCTAGGGAAGCGGGGTGGAGAAAAGCTCTTAAATGATCGTTGTCGTTTAAGAAAGTGTGATTATTTTAACGATTAGGAGCGTCTTGACTTCGGTTTCTTACCAGTGTGCTTTCGCCGCGCCTCCTCAGTCGAGACGAAGTCTCGTTTTGTGACCCTGCGGAATGATTCTGATGGTCACCAATGTACTTTACTCCAAGTATTCGTAAAGATACGTGGTGCAGCGGGACACAGCTTACTCATTCGTCATACTTCCTCACATCGTTCCGCTGGTTCAATTCCCACAAAAGACGCATTGGCGTCTTTCTCTTGGGTCACAGTTATTTTCAAAAGCAAAAAGCACCTAAACGGTGCTTTTTGCTGAGAAAATATGCTGTGAACCACACCGAGCCACATCTCGAACTTTTAAAAACGTGTCAAGGGAGGGAACTAAGAAGATATTTAAATTGATACATGACAAAAAACCAGATGATGGGTCAGAATTAAAAGCGGCATAACCAAACTTTTTCATATCTATCATGTTATCAATTTGGGTCTGGCATGATAAGGGAAGAAAAAAGTTGTTTTTGGTATAATGTTGAAGAGCGAAAGCTTCATTAATATTAATATATACAGTATGTTAATAACAAAATTGGAGCCAGTTCTTACAACATTCGGCTAGCCATCCACAAAAGTGTGGAACTTGGTCATTGTTTATCAGTGGTCAAGAGATCGTACACCATACCCTAACTTCATTGTTAAGCGGTGGGTATGATACGACCGGGACTAGAACATGACGAATATTGTGATGCGGGAAGATGCTTCATGTTGCATAAGCCTAAAAAGCAGTATACGGAATACTGCGGAACACAGCTCCTAAAAACCACCATAAGGTGGTTTTTAGTTTCTGACTACTTAGCCTCACTTCTACATTCTAAACAATCACATTCAGGAAATGATTTGATTTCATCCAACCGACCTTCTTTTTCTAATCTTAGAAAAATTCGATACAGTACAGCTAGGTAAGCTCTGAAATTAACTGTTGCTTTCTTTAATTCTTCGTCACTAGCATCTGGCATAAAATACCGTACAATTTCAGCAATTTCTGGTGGCGGTGGATACTTTTTCATATCAGCAAGTAAAACATATGAAAAAAGGATAGGAAAGTTTCTAAAATAGTTTTATCATGCTCTTGTTCATAAGTCATTGACTTTTATATTCAATCAGTGGTATAGTACTTGTACAAATTGACATCAGTCATCAATCCCTCCCTGTAAAGGGAAAGGGTTAAAAAATAAGAGCTCCTATCACGGAGCTCTTATTTTAGATAGTCTGACAAATCTCGTTTAATATTTGTAAATTCCTTTTCTCCTACTCTACCCATCAGTTTTGTAATTCTGTTTGCGTCCCATAATCTCATTTGGGTCAACATGGCACATTGTTTATTACCTTTAAAAACAAATTTATGATAGTGCCTATTGTCTTTAATTTGAGTAGTTAACGGTACTCCCCAGAATAAACGGTTATTGAATTTTTTAACAACCAACACTGGGCGATTAAAAACACCACCCTTTCCATTTTCTTCGTGTCCTACATTTACTCCTAGACTACACCACCAAATATCACGCTCTTTAAAAGCTCGATGATTTGTCTTTGCATTTAACTTAACTTTTAAATTGTTCCAATTTTCAAAATCCTTCATTCATATAGAATAAATAAAAGATATTAAAAGTCAAAGACTTATCCTATGAGTTCGATTCCCGGTAGGGTTTAATTGTTATTTTCAATTACGGTAACTTATATATCCACACCTCAAAACACAACATCGCTCTTATTTTAAGAGCGATGTTGTGTTTTAGGTGATAATTTGCACTGGTGGCAAGTTATCTATACGTGGTGAACCATACCGAGCCACATCTCGAACTTTAGATACAAAATGCAATGATAGTTCGAAGAAAATATTTAAATTAATACATGACAAAGAGCAACCAAATAATTCTTCAGATAAGAAGGCTGCTTAAAATTATTTAAATGTAACATGCATCTATTTTCACAAATTACAACAACTAAACAAAGGATTGGTTTGTTGCTAAAAAATTATAATCACACCCAGTTTTATGAATTAACGGGTGCCGCTTAAATCTGAAAGCGCAGCTTTAAGTACCTGAAAACAAATTCCAGCTGTTTGGTGATCGGGTGCAAATCCTGACATACTTTGTTCATATGGATGAATGTAATTTCTAAAATCACGGAGTACATGGCTAAATTTCTTCACATCTAGTTTAATAAGCTTAATATCACAGGCTACATCAATAAGTTGCGCTAGAGTCCAATCTTGAAACTCACGCACTTTTCCAGTTTTATCTTTAGGACTACAACTAGATTGATTAAATTCTTTTGGTTTTTGGATAGCGATCCCTAAAAGTGCCCCTTCTAGCACACTTCCGCACATAAAAATCACTGACAGTGAAGCTTTGGCGCTGAGACCTTTTTCAATTTCTTGAAGTCGATTGATAAGTATTGATGTGATTTGATAATCTAAATTTAACTTATTTAAATCAGGAAGATCAATTTCTCGTTCAAGGAATTCTTCTTTACTCTCAGTGTGTTTTGGTGATGATTGTCCAATAAGTCTGGACACTATAGCGCGACATTTTTTATATCTATCATTATTAGCTGTCTGCGATCCGTTTTCATATTCCCAAATATCAAGTAGCTCATCCAGTACTTTACCAACAAGTCTATCCGGTTCAATTGTCCAATAAGCACGTAATCGTTTGGCTTTAGAATCCCCATATATCAAATATTTGTCGCTATAAATATCTACTTGAACCGTATCTTGAAAAAATTGAGAAAATGTAGCATTTGTAAAATCCATAACATAGCCAGAAGCCATACCAAACAAATCCTCAAAACCTCTCTTTTCAATTGGTTTTAAACTGCTCATATTCCATGAATTGTAATACTATGTGCCAAATCATCAAGTTTAGCTCCGCAACCATACACAAAGCAATACAACATTTTTTCATGGCTAATTTTTTGATAAATCACGTGAAAACAACAAGTATTTATAAAAACCCATATGTGTAGGATATTTTTCTATCCAACCAGAAATTTTTGTTTTACCCACCACGATTTCGAATTGTGACTTATCGGAAATAAGTGCAGCCGCCTCTTCAGTGGAAATACCTAAGGCAGACTTTGTAAGGTCTAAAGCAACTTCACGAAATTTTAATAGTGCTTCGTTTGGAGTGTTGCTTATGGTATTAAAATCACCAACTAATTTCAGTTTATTAACAAGCTCTTCTTGTCCACTTAAATAGAATGATACCTTGCTTCGAAGCGCCTGATTATCTAAATCAACATGCGATGAACAAGCGTACCATTCATCGTTGACATTATAAGTAGTATGGTAGTCACTGGTTCTCAAACCATGTACTTTAAGAAAGTCACGCGCCAGATACGGACTCCATCCCTTGTTTGCATTAACAGCCGGAGGATTTTTTGCTCGTTTTTCTTGAAGCTTAATAAAATTGATTATATTTTTCGCATTTTCATTATTGGCTGTCGGTAGCAAATTAAATTGGCGAAGTGCTCTTTTCAAAAGCCATGGTTTGAAGAAGAACGACAAGAAAAACTTACGCTTTGCATATTGCTTGGCCTTATCAGTATGAATCTTTTTAAACTCAAAACTGATAGCGGCAGTTTCATAGCTGGAATAGCAATACCAAAGGTAGAAAAGGGGAATAGACCCAATTGTTAAAAGTATCGGCAAGAGGAAATTGCGCCCATTCTGGGTGGTGAAAAAATCATCCGGCGTCTGCCAAATTTGAGAAATTGAAAGCCATAAGAGTATAACCACGATCAGTGACACAATCGTCTCAAACAGATTTTTTGCTGGTCGATATTTTTCATTTGTTCCAGAAATTGCTATGAGAGCACCAAGAATGGCAAAAAGTGGAACAAGTAGCAATTCAGCTAGAAAATTGAAAGTGTATGCAACCACAATAATCTCAAAAATTGCGGCTACTTTAAAACTATCAAAAACCAACTTTCTAAAATATCTGTCATCTTCTTTAAGTGATAAAGAACGACCGAGCAGCACCACACCAGAAAGAAAAAACCAGAGGGATGTAGCAGGAACCTGAACGCTTGTCCACAAGCTCAGTTCTGACAAAAGCCAACACAGCCCAACCAGGTATATTGCTAATGAAGCAAATAAAATCAGTAATTTCTTTTGTAGGATTACATGAAGTAATTCCTTAATACTGTCTCTAGTTTTGTTCCAATATAAAAGTAATATAGCTAAAACTAACAGCCAGAAACCAGTAGCTATTTCTCTGTTATTAAAATACTTTTGCAACCATATGGTCTGATCGTCCATGGTATACATAATACCCTGAAAGTGACCAAAACGAAGAAAGATCAAGCTTAGTGCCTGTGTTTCAAATAGTTCGATTCCCGGTAGGGTTCAACCAAAAATGTTTAATTTTGGAAAATTTTCCTATCCAGGGCCAAAAACAAAAAATACCCTTAATTAAGGGTATTTTTTGTCAAGGTGTGCAAAGTTCGAGGAATTGCAAATCTGTGACCCTACGGGGAATCGAACCCCGATTTTATCCGTGAGAGGGATATGTCCTAGCCGTTAGACGATAGGGCCGAAATCAGTGCGGTAATAGTAACAAAAATATGAAAAAACTCCAGTCACCGGCATTCTATTAAAGGTTATTTAGGATTACTTACTTGTGATAAGATTATCATAATGGATTATTTAAGTAACAAAAATGGAGGTATAAGTAAAGATTCGCCAATTACTGAATATTTTAAAGAGGTTATTTACGGAGGAATTGATGGAATAGTTACAACTTTCGCTGTAGTGGCGGGGTTTTCAGGGGCCATGTTGTCAAATAATGATACCACTCAATTTACTTTTGTGGTGGTGCTTTTGTTTGGATTGGCTAATCTTTTTGCTGATGCCACCTCAATGGGGTTGGGGAATTTTCTTTCGGTTCGATCTGATAATGATTTGTATGTAGCTAATCGAAACAAGGAAAAAGATAAATTAAA
>JAWKSP010000003.1:0-123968 GCA_041389025.1 Minisyncoccota bacterium | reverse complement strand
ACGTATCACACCACAAGCTAAAGCTTGTGGTGTGATACTGTGCTTTACATTTATCTATATTTAATACATAATCCAAAGTAGAAATAGTTCTCACAAATCTTTTTTTATAAAAGGAGGCAAAATGTCTACAGAAGATGAAGATTTAACAGAAAAAATTTGGCAAGGTGACAAAAATGCAATCAAAGAAACAAGAAAAAAAGCAAAAAGACTTAGAGAAAAAAGCCTTTTCTTGGATGCTCATGCAGTGATGCTTTCAGCTTATATATCTTTTTTTAAGCAACAAAACATCATAACCAAGTGTTTTTGGTTAACTTCTATGTCATATCACGCGTTTGTGATATATAAGTACCATGACAAGCTTAATTATAGCCAAATTAATGTTTTAATAAGTTTTTTACTAAAACTTAAATTAGGCAGAAATTTATTTTTTCCTAAACAAACCAATATACTAGCCGACAAATCTTTATACTTGACTGAAAACAGCAAAACAGCTCTTCCAAGTGAAAAAGCTTTGATTTTATCAACTAAAGCCCTGGTTATTTTAGTAACAAAATCAGGTACCACTGATAAAGTCAAAGAATTAATTCATGAAGCAATTGGGTACGAAGCTTTAATTCTTACGTATGAAAACTCATTACAAGGATACAGACAATTCGTACGTGTTTTAAGAAAAGTCGGTGAAATGTATGGCCTAATGAATGACACCAATAACCAAATTAAGTACTTAAAAAAAGCAAGGGATTTGGCATTAGGAAATGCACAAACGACTGATCAAGCTAACAAAATCCAAAGTCTGTTGACAGAACTTGGAGTAGAAGATTGACTAAAAAACCCGTGGTAATCACAATTACCACGGGTTTTTATATAAATTTATAATTTTAAAAGTCTAAAACAACCCTTCAACCACCACCTTCACATCTGCTCCATCAGCCTGCCCTTGGAGCTTTTTCATTACCGCACCAACCAACATTCCCATCTTGGCTTTATCATCGATCCCTAACTCTGCTTTTACCGCTTCAGCGATTGGTTTTATTTCTTTCCGACTCATTAAAGTGGGGAGGTAGGATTCCAAAATTGCCAACTCTTCTTTTTCTGGTTCAGCTAATTCTGGTCGATTAGCTGCTTCAAACTGGACGATTGATTCCTTTCGTTGTTTGGCCAAGCGTTTAATAACCGACAAAACCCCAGCGTCATCTAATTCACTTTGTGGAGTTTTACCGATTGCTACCAGTTCATTAGTAACCGCAGTCACAATGCTACGTATTGTTCTTAATTTTACCTGATCTTTGGCCTTCATGGCTTCTTTTAATGAATCTTTAAGTTCACTTTGTATAGACATAAATATCAAAATAAATTGTTATAAAGAAATATTAGCATATCTTTAGCCATTTTCTAATGAAAGTGCTAAACTTATCGTTGCATGGAAAACTTACAAATTGTCTTACTTATTTTACTAATCGTCATTATCGGCATCCTAATTTACGTCTTTTTTATTCGTAAAGAAAAGAAGCCCGAAACTAATGAAAGTATGCTCTTGATGCAACAGCAACTTCAGGATTTGTCTCGTACTGTGCGAGAACAAATGAACGAAAGCTCCAAACTGGCTCAAGAGGGTAGTCGAGTTCAATTTCGTGAAAGCAAAGAGCTAATGCAAGAAATAAATCGTGAGGTAAACGAACAAATCAGAAATATTCAAGAAAGCATCAATGAAAAGTTGCTTGGCGTACAAAAACATGTCTCAGAAGTAGGAGAGAGCTCTAAACAAGTCTTTACCATTGCCGAACAGCTACAAAATCTAGAGAAAGTTTTAAAACACCAAAAACAAAGAGGTAATCTGGGTGAAGCCAGTCTGCAACTGGCTTTAGAAAACATTCTACCGGTTGGCGCCTACAAACTACAATACCAATTTACTGATGGTGATATTGTTGACGCCGTAGTTATAACCAAAGACGGCATGATACCGGTTGATGCTAAATTCTCTCTCGATAATTACCGACGACTGGTGGACGAGTCAGACCAAAACCGGCGCGAAGAATTAGAAAAAGAATTTAAAAATGATCTTAAAAAACGCATTGACGAAACCGCCAAGTACATAAGACCAAAAGACGGTACTCTACCATTTGCTTTTATGTTTATTCCGGCCGAAGCCATTTATTATGATCTATTAATCAATGAAGTTGGCTCAGTCAAGGTAAACACCCGCTCATTACTGGACTATGCCTACAAAGACAAAAACGTGATCATTGTCTCACCAACCACCTTTGCCGCTTACTTACAGTCAGTTCTTTATGGTTTTCGCGCTTTTAAAGTAGAAGAAAGTTCCAAAGAAATCCAAAAAAACGTCGAGAAATTAGTTCGTCATTTAAACGCGTATGGTCAATATTTTGATAAAATTGGCAATAGTCTTAGCACTACAGTAAACCACTATAACTCAGCCAATAAAGAGTTCTCAAAAGTAGATAAGGACCTGATGAAAATAACCGGCGAAGGCATAGAACATGAACAATTAGTGTTGGATAAGCCAGCTAAATTGGATTAACCAAAATTCAATTATTTTCGATATAAAATTGACAACCAATAATTGAAATTAATTTCTTCAAAATAACCCATGAATATTAATTGACGTTTTGAAAAATCCACCAATTGGAACAGTCTAGTAAGATTATTCCATTTTTATACATATTTAAAACAAAACGCTGAACAGTAAACAATAACTGTCCAGCGTAAAAAAAAGTACTTTTAAAATTTATTTTGAAACCATCAATGCATATTTATATAAATTCATAACAAGAAGAAATACGGCTACACCAAAGAAAATAATGCCAAATGTTTCTACAAAAAACTTCATCGAGCTTGAAATTAATTCAACAGCAAAAAAATAAGCCGAGTGAAAAAAATATGTGGCCAATATTACTGAAAAAAGATGCAAAAATAAGGGGTACTTTCCGTAAAAGATGACTATTTCTTTGGGTTTTTTATTGTAAAACTTCAACGATAGCAGCATCTCTCTAAAAAGATTATTCATTAAAATCAGTAATGAAGAAGCGGTAATTGACCAAATCCACCATTTTAGAAAAGAATTTATACCATCCTCCAAAAAAGTTAGTAATGTAAACAATGTAAAAATCACTAATACTACTTTACTGACCTCAGTTAATAAATATTGTTTTGCATAGATTTCATTACCGAAAATAGTGTAATTTGCCATTATATTACTTCCTTAAAAAAGGTTTATCGAAAACTTCTTACTATAATATGCATATTTTTTGTACTTTAGTCAAGGATTTTCATCGTTCTTATTTTATCCCCAATCTTTACTTGACCTATTGCAAAATATGCACGTCATGGTATAATGATTAAGTTATGATCGTATTGATTTAATCAGTTACGGTTGTGTTAGATGATGTACCTGAAAAAAATGGAGGTGTATCATGAGTACAGTTATTTTCAGAAAAGTAGGGGCTTTCAGACCAGGGCCAATAAGAATAGATTGGCACCCGCCAATAAGTGACTGGTTGGTTGCAACTAGCAGAGCTATAAACACTATTGTGCATTTTAAACCGCATATAATGTTCTGCACTTTTGTGTGGACAGTTCCATACAGGCAAACAATATGGGGTTATGTATGGCTAGCACGAATAGCTCCGGTGATATACGTACCAAGCAGATATGTACTTGATGCAGGTTTTTTTGTAGCTAGGTTAGGACAAAGAAACCACTGCGAGAAATGTGCTGAATGGGAAATACAAACCGGCGCGGTTAGGTGTATTGACATAGAAGGTTTGCACTGCAGTGTAAGCACTATATCAAGAATGGCTCACAAGATTTTTCTATAAAGGATTTATAATGAAATATTCAGTTTAATCCCCATACCAATTAACTTTGTAATTTAGTTTTAAATTGGTATGGGGGTTTGTTTTTATTTATATATTATCTTAACCATTGCATTTTTTTGGTTTTTCTTGTACTATAGCGCGCATTATGGCAACAAACACAGCTAAAAACGACGCTTTTGCGGTAATTGCAACCGGCGGAAAACAATATATGGTATCAGTAGGAGATACTCTTTTAGTGGAGCTTTTAGGCGAGCACAAGGAAGGTGATACCATTGAGTTTGATAAGGTTTTAATGACCGATAATGGCACTGAAACAAAAGTCGGTACCCCGACCACCGGTACAAAGGTTAAAGCGACTTACCTAGGAGAAAAAAAAGGTCCAAAACTTACCATTATTCGCTACAAAGCAAAAAGTAACCGTGACCGTCGTCTAGGACACAGACAGCACTACGCAAAAGTAAAAATCGAAGCGATATAATCCTTAAAATCACCGGCCAAAAGCTGGTGATTTTAATTTAAATTTGATGTTGGGAGAGTATTAAGAAAAGCCCGCCGGCTTCGCCGGCGGGCTTTTCTTAATACTCTTTGTGCTATCTATTTTCTATTACGCAAAGCACTTTTGATTGTTTCAGCATCGGCATATTCAAGCTCACTACCGGTAGAGAGTCCACGAGCTAAATGCGACACAATAACCTTATCCTGCTCAATCCATTCCTTTAGTAAACTTTCTACATATCGACCAGTATTCTCACCATCGGGATTTATCGCAAAACCTAAAATTACCTCCAAGTTTTCGTTTGTTTGACCTAATAGTTTTGCTACCAGAGACTTCAAAGCTCCGCCACGCAAACGACTGTTTTCTTCCTTGTTTTTTGTATTTAAAAGAGGAACTGTACCACCAAGCACAAAATATCTCCCCTCATACACTCCGCCTCGCTCAATCGCCAAAACATCAGCATCGCTCGTTACTACCAAGAGTTTTTTATTGTCCCTTTCTGCATCAACACAAAGATTACAAACCCTTACTGTACTTGAAGAATTATAGTTAGAAAAAAAACGATGACACTCACTACATTCATGAACTGAATTTTTTAATGACGACATTAATTTAGTTAACTCATCTATTTTTACATTATCTAAAGTTAAAATATGAAAAGCAAAACGTTTAGCTTGTCTTACGCCAACCCCTGGGAACTTTTCAAAATAACCAACCAGTTTATCTAAATCACTCATAAACTAAAAGTCATCACCTCCACCAGAAGCAAACCCAGCATGATGAGTATCTAGATTAAGGAAGCGAACATGTTGTCCATCAAAGTAGAGCTCTGCTACACCAACCGGACCATTTCTATGCTTTTCTACTAATATTTCGGCAATATTTGGTCTTTCAGCTTCTTTATCTTTATTCATCTTGTCTTCACGATGAATAAACATCACTACGTCGGCATCTTGTTCAATTGAACCAGAATCACGCAAATCAGACAAACGAGGACGTCCACCACGCTGTTCTACCGCACGAGACAACTGTGACAAGGCTATAATTGGCACATCCAAATCACGAGCCAGAATTTTGAGTGACCGAGATATCTCGGTTACTTGTTGCACCATCGAGTCACTAGCTTTGGTAGCGGTGGGGGACATAAGTTGGAGGTAATCCACAATCAACATATCCAGTCCGTGTTCATTTTTTAGCCGACGCGCGGCGGAACGCATTTTTAAAATATTATTACCAGCCTGATCATCAATATGTATCTGCGCTTCAGATAATTTGGCCATAGCTTGCTGTACCGCTTCAAATTCTTGGTCGTTTGACAATCGGCCAGTACGAAGCTTCCAAGAGTCCACTCCGGCCTCAGCTGCCAACATACGATCAACAAGCTGTTGATCACTCATTTCCAAAGAAAAAATACCAATTGAAGCACCGTACTTCAAAGCAGCATTACGGGCTACATCCAAAGCAAAAGTAGTCTTACCCATAGACGGACGAGCAGCCAAGATAATCAAATCTGAACGTTGGAAACCAGCCAATAGATTATCAAGAGCGGTAAAGCCGGATTGCACACCACGTCTCTCCTCTTGATTAGCACTCAAATGCTCAAATCTTTCCCAAGCTTCAGTTAAGGAACTGCCAATAGTTTTGAACTTCTGAGCACTAGGGGATTGAGTGGCGTGAAAAATCTTTTTTTCTGCTTGATCTAAGGCTTCATCCACACTTTCTGGGTCTGAATAACCAATTTCTGCAATATCCTCAGCTGCGTAAATAAGATTCCTAAGGGCCGCTTTTCCTTGCACCAACTCAGCATAGTAGTGTGAGTTACCAGCGGCCGGTACCGTTTCGATTAGCTCAGTGACATAACTAGCTCCACCAACTCTATCTAATGTACCGTTATCTTTGAGTTTAGTGGTAAGAGAAACGATGTCAATCGGATTACCTTTTGAGAAAATTGCTAAAATTGCCTCGTAAATAGCTCGATGTTTGTCAGCATAAAAACTCTCTGGATAAACCGTCACCGACACGTCATGCATAACGTCTGGCTTTAGAATTATCGCTCCCAATAACGCTTTTTCAGCGTCAATATTATGAGGAGCTTTGCGGAGCGAACGATTAGTCAGACTTTTTTCAGCCATATTTTAGGTATTATAGCATGATTTAAAGTCCAACTAAAAATAGAAATTATTTTTCCTTGGTTATCTTTGGGCCATGCTCAGTATCCTCAACTATATAACCCTTAATTGCAATGGCGTCACGTAAAGTATCAGCTTCCAGCCAATTTCTAGCTACCCTAGCCGCTTCGCGTTTTTCTACTAATTCACGTACTTCAGCTGATATATCTTCAACTGAAACCACTCCCAAATTTCTTACTCCTTCTTCCAAATTATCACTAAGACCAATCTCAAACACCTTGTCTATTTCATGTAAAGTGGCACACTTGGTCTTGTTATCCAGACTTTCGTCTTTTACCAATTCCCAGACCAAAGCTAAAGCGTTTGGTGTATCTAAGTCATTGTTTATATGTTTAGTAAACTTATCTAAATATCCAACCGATGGTTTACCAGCTTTCTGCTTATATTCTTCATAAACGTGACGTTTTAAGCGATAGAGAGCCTGTTTGGCGGCTTTGAGAGCATCCCAAGAGAAGTTGATAGGGGAACGATAATGGGCGGTTAGAAGCCAATAACGATAATCATCACCGGTAAAGCCACGATCGTATAAATGCCTCAGACTAATAGTATTACCAAGCGACTTACTTACTTTTGTATTATCAATGGTAATAAATTCGCTATGAACCCAATAATTTACAAATTTTTTACCAGTCGCACATTCCGACTGAGCGATTTCAGCATTATGATGAGTTGGTATCAAATCAATTCCACCGGTATGAATATCTAGTTCTTTACCTAAAGTATCTAAAGCCATCGCCGAACATTCAATATGCCATCCTGGAAAACCTTTACCCCAACGACTATCCCAACCAAGTTCGCTTTTTTTCCAAACTGCAAAATCAGCTGGGTGTCTTTTTTCTTTGTTTACTTCCACCCGAGCCCCTTCTTTTAGTTTTGACAAATCAATATTACCCAAACAACCATAGCGAGGAAATTTTTCTACTTCAAAATAAACTCCGTCAGATGTCTCATAAACATAACCTTTTTGATCTAAAGTTTCTATCAACCGAATCTGTGCTTTTACATAGTCGCTAGCTCTGGTCCAAGTAGTTGGTGATAAAATACGCATGTTATTCAAATCATCAAAAAAAGCATCGATGTACTGGTCAGACAACTCACGCATGGCTTCAAGTGTGATCGGTAAACCTTCACGTTTTAAACCTTTGGTCATTTTATCTTCACCTTCATCGCCATCACTAACCAAATGTCCAAAATCAGTTAAATTCATCGTGTGATTTACTTCATAACCATCAAACATCAAAGTTCTTTTTAGGATATCAGCTGTAAAAAAAGCTCTTAAGTTACCAATATGAATATAATCATAAACAGTTGGTCCACAAGAATACATTAAGACTTTGTTTTCGTTTATTGATTCAAATATCTCTAATTTATTAGACTCTGTATTATAGAGACGGAGAGTGGGAGCGATTATTGGTTTTTGCTTTTTAGATTTAAATAAATTATCAAACATAAAAATAAGTGTATCAGAAAGCTTTCATAATTAACAATACCCGTTATTTTTTTGTTTTATTTTTCATATGTGACATAATATCTCTTAATGCGTGAACAACCTGACTTAATTCCACCAAGTATTAAATATCCAGAAAGAAAAAATAAAAGTAACATAACTGGTATAAGTTTGGCTTTATTACTGGCTCTAGGGGCTTTCTTTTCTGGCTATCAGGTAAATAATTTATTTTCCTTACCTTCAAATTCTACTCAACCAGCTGGTATTTTTTCACTTTTTGCAGCTGAAAATAATCAACCAACAGAAGATATAGATTTGAGAGAGTTTTGGAAAGTATGGGAACTTTTAGACGAAAAATTTACCAATACTGGCACCACCACAGTTTCTACTGAAGATAAGATTAATGGTGCCATAAAAGGCTTAGTTTCCAGTTATGATGACCCTTACACAGTGTTTTTACCGCCGGCTATAAGCGAACAATTCAACGAGGACATATCAGGCAACTTTGGCGGTATTGGCATGGAAGTAGGAATCAGAGATGGTGTTGTAACAGTCATTTCACCATTACCCAGTACTCCAGCTGAAAAAGCTGGTTTAGCAGCTGGTGACTTGATAGTAAAAATTGACGGTAAAAGTACCGAAGACATGACTATAGACGAAGCTGTTAAGTTAATTCGTGGTGAAAAGGGAACTGATGTTATTTTATCTATTTATCGAGAAGGTGCCACCAAAATAAAAGATTACACTATTACCCGAGATACTATCACCATACCAACCGTTGATACAGAATTAGACGGTAAAGTATTTACCATAAAAATATATAGCTTTAATGCCGTAGCAGAACTAAAGACCCAAGAAGCTTTACGTGAATTTATGGAAACAGATGCCACTTCACTGATTCTCGACCTAAGAGGGAATCCAGGCGGTTATCTAGACAGCGCAGTCTCTATTGCCAGCTTCTTTTTACCAACCGGTAAAGTAGTTGTGAAAGAAAATTTTGGTGACAATCAAAGTGAAAGACTATATCGTAGTCACGGTCGAACTTTTTATGATTTCAACCCTAGTAACTTCGTAGTACTGGTAGATAAAGGTTCAGCTTCAGCTTCAGAAATACTAGCTGGTGCTCTAAAAGAACATAAGTATGCCACTGTTATAGGTACTGATACCTTTGGCAAGGGTTCAGTTCAAGAATTAGTAGAATTACCATCAGGCGCTTCACTTAAAGTCACTATCGCCCGTTGGCTTACTCCCGAAGGACATTCTATTTCTGAAAATGGTTTAAAACCTGATATATTTATCAATCGCACCGCCGAACAAAGAATGGAAGAAATTGACCCGCAACAAAAGGCTGCCAAAGATTTTTTAAGAGGAATCAAAGTAGAAAGTGAAAAAGATGAGCTTAGTGACTAATTATCTTTATTTTGCTATCATGGCATAGCTTTACAAAGGTTTATCAAAAAAAATACAAAATATGAAAGTTATATTGTTGCGTGATGTAGCAAAAATTGGGCGAAGGTTTGAAGTGGTGAATATACCTGATGGTTACGCTCTTAATTCACTTATACCAAAAAAAGATGCAGAACCAGCCACTCCCGCCAATTTGAAGAGAATTGAAAAACAAAAAACAAAAACTGCTTCCAACAGAGAAGCCGACTTAGCTGATTTTAAGATCAAAGCTGAAAAACTTTGCGCTAAACCACTAGAAATACCAGCGGAAATAAATGAAATTGGTCATTTATTTCAAAGTATCCATGCCTCTGATATAGTTATGGCTGCTAAAAACTGTGATATTACCTTATCAGAAAATACTATCGTCATAGATAAACCGATTAAGGAGGCCGGTGAACATTCTGTGACGTTAAAACTTCACGACACCACCTATAAGCTGCCTATTGTTGTAGTGAATAATAAATAATTGTATTTTATTATGACAAGAAATAATATTATTGCAGTGGCTTCGCTTATTATTGGTTGTTTAGTATTGATAGTTGGTATGAGCCTTTGGTTGGCACCAAATAACAATACCACCACCAGTATTACCGACTCTACTATAGACAGAGAATTACCAGCTCCATTAAGTCCCGAACAATTAGCCGCTTATAATGTAAATATGACAAACGAAAACAACCCAATTGCAAAATTCACCACTAATCAAGGTGTATTTCAAATCGAACTTTATGAAGATACTATGCCAATTACCGCTGGTAATTTTATAAAACTGGCTGAAGAAGGCTTTTATGATGGTATAAAGTTTCATCGCGTAATTGATGGATTTATGATTCAAGGAGGTGATCCAATTACTAAAACTGATGAAGTGTTACGTTATGGTACCGGTGGCCCAGGCTACAGTATCCCAGATGAACACATTAGCGGTGAACATTTAACAAATATCCGCGGTACCATCTCAATGGCTAATAGTGGCCCAAATAGTGGTGGTAGCCAATTTTTCATTAACGTAGCTGATAATACCAACTTGGACTTTGATAAACCACCGCTAACTTCAAAACACCCTGTCTTTGGACAAGTGATTGAAGGTATGGATGTGGTAGATAAAATTTCAATTGTCGATACTAATCCAGCTGATATGCCACTAGAAAATGTGGTGATTGAAAAGGTGGAGATAGTGAGGAACTAATCAATCCACACCTAAACAAAAGAAAATCCCAGTTTGCCTTTTGGTAAAATGGGATTTTTGTAATGAAAAATTTACATCAGTAAATCGTGACTGTGGTGCGATTCAGGTCCATGTATCAGTATAATGTGAACAGGAATTTCAGCCGGTAGCTTAAATGTCTCAATAACCTCACCATCAGCTCCACGAACTATAGCTATCAGATCAGGCAATAGCGCCCCTTCACTCGGTCTCAATTCAAAAAAATTCTTCTCATAGGGACTAGGGGAAATGATAGTGATTCCGCTTGTACACGTTTTTCCTTTTTTAATTTTTATGTGAAAGGGCATGCCTGTATGCAAAGTGTTGAAACGCATGTACAGGTCAGAACCGGTTGAATTACCGGTATCAGCAAGACAAATCGCTATTTGTAAATCACACCTTTCTCCTTTGCAAGCATATTCGTCTACGATGGAGAACAAAATAAAAATAAACGGACTTGCAATAATTAACGAAACAAGTATAAAAAATAGAGGTATTCTTATTTTCTCAATCATCTACAGCTCCTTCTTGAATTTGAACAATACTTTCAACCCCAAAAACTACTACAAAATTTTAGAGTTGGCAATAGCAAAAAATCGCCAAACGGCGATTTTTTTATTTTGTATTGTTTGTATACAAATTAAAAACTAAGCTACTACTTCAACTGCTTTTTTGGTCACTTTACGACCATCAAAGTTAGTCTTGCGGATATTTTTAAAAGATACTTTACCAGCTACCGCTGCGTGTAAAGTATGGTCTTTTCCGACGTATACACCTTGTCCGGCTTGGATTTTGGTGCCACGCTGACGCACGATTATTTGACCAGCTTTAACTGATTGTCCATCGGTTCTTTTTACTCCGAGATATTTTGGCTGCGAATCACGCAGGTTCTTGGCGGTACCGCCAGCTTTTTTGGTTGCCATACGATATAATAATAAATACTTTAATGCGCGGAGTATACGACATATGAAAGAAAAACTCAAGTCCTATTTACTAAACGATCAGATATTTTATGGTGTTTTGGTTATTCTGATGGCTGGATTATCGTTCAATCTTGGTCAGATGTCAGTTAAAAACACCGAAGATAACCAAACAAACAGAGTTCATTTTACTGAAATTAAAACTGAGAACCAACCTCAAACCGCCTCAGCCGCTACCGCCAACCTAGAAACGACTCCTGTTGCCAAAGTAATAAATGAAAGTAACATAAACAAAACAGGAGTTGTTGCTTCAAAAAACGGTACTCGTTACTATCTAAGCACTTGTTCAGGAGCAAAACGCATAAAACCTGAAAATTTAATTACTTTTCCCACAGTTGAAGCCGCTAAAGCGGCCGGTTATACCAAAGCTATGAATTGTTCTGGGTTATAATATAGTAACAAACATGAACTTAGTAAATTTACTGGTTGATTCAGCTAAACGCTGGTATAAGTCTGATATGAAATCATACGCAGCCGCTTTTTCTTACTATGCACCGTTGGCAATAGTTCCTATTTTACTGTTTTCTATTAGTTTAGTTGGGATAATTTATGGAGAAAACGTTACTAGACAAATCCTTACTGATTGGGCAGGAGTACTCAGTCAAGATATTGTTGATTTAATAAAAAGTGCCCTAAGTAATTTGAGACAAGAAACCGAGTCTTTTGCTTGGCCGATAGTTGGAATTATTTTCTTTTTGAGTATTAGCATATTAGCTCTTAATGTATTAGCTAATGGTTTTCATCGCTTGTGGCAAAACCAAAGTTTAGGTTTTAGGAACTGGCTTAAAAAAAGTCAGCGTTCATTTTTATTTATTTTAATATTTCAATTATACTTAATAATAGTTATTGGTTTTGAACTTTTTTTAATCTCTAATGATTTAAGAAGTTACCATATAATTCCAACCGTCTTTCTTTTTATCAGCACCTCAGCTTTTTTTGTTATTTTATTTAAATTTTTAGCTGACAATGCCCCAAGCTGGAAAGGCTGCTTGGTTGGTGCAGTCATATCTTCAACACTGTTTATTATCACCAAAAGCACCATTGGGGTTTATGTCGCTAGTGTGTCAGGTTTAAACGTTTATGGTGCAGCTGGACTTATTTTAGTGCTATTATTGTGGGTTTATATATTGGCTTCACTTATCTATTACGGAGCAGCAATTGCTTATGAATACGACAAATATGATAGAATCCAGTCTATTAAACACCAAAATTAAAAGATTATTACATTATGATTATTATTGACATAGAAGCCTCAGGAACTAATTACCAAAAACACTCTATTGTTTCAATTGGGGCTTTGGATTTTGACAATCCTGATAATCGTTTCTATGGCGAATGTCGAATCTGGGACGGCGCACATATGATGGAGGAAGCCTTAGAAATAATTGGTTTTACCGAAGAGCAATTAAAAGACAAGACCAAACCAACTGAAGCCGATCTGGTGCGGTCTTTTATGGAATGGTCACAGCACATGAATGATCGTACTCTAGTTGGGCAAAATGTTTCTTTTGATCGAGATATGCTAAAAGCCGCCTGTGACCGCGCTGATATACCGTGGGACATGGCACATCGTACTTTAGACACTCACACCATGTGCTGGATGCATATGATTAAAAGGGATTTGAAACCGCCCATTGACGAACAACACCGTCGGAGTGCTTTAAATCTAGATGCTATATTAAATTATTGTGGAATAGAAGACGAGCCGGAGCCACACAATGCTTTAACCGGTGCCTTATCACATGCTGAAGTGACATCACGATTGCTTTATGACAAAAAACTTCTCCCCGAATTTGAACAACTTGAAATTCCTTGGCTTTCTTAATGGTGTACAATTAGTTTTATATGTTCAAAGATATGTTTAGTCCAAAGAAAAAAAATAGTAAAGGAAAAAGTAAAACTCCACGAGTAATTAATGAGCTTCTAGATCCAAAAGGACAAGACGGAGCAGTTCAGTCATGGCGAGTATTTAGAATCATGTCAGAGTTTGTTCAAGGTTTTGAGTTGCTTAGAGATTACGGTTTAGCTGCCACCTTTTGGGGTAGCGCTAGAACCAACCCAGACGACCATTACTATAAAGAAGCTGAGGAATTGGCTGCTAAACTCGCCAAAAAAGGCTTTACCATTATTTCCGGTGGAGGACCAGGTATTATGGAGGCGTCAAACGTTGGCGCTTTTAAAGTTGGAGGTAAGTCAATTGGTCTAAATATAAAGTTACCTTTTGAACAAAAATTAAACCCTTACACCACCGAGTCTTTAAATTTTGATTTCTTTTTTTCTCGCAAAGTTATGCTAACTTTTGCCTCTGAAGTTTATGTTTACTTCCCAGGTGGTTTTGGTACCTTAGACGAATTCTTTGAAATCATTACCTTGATTCAAACCAAAAAGATTGAACCAATACCTGTAATACTCTACGGTAAAGGTTACTGGGAACCGTTATTAAAATGGTTTGAAAAAGATCTAATTAAAAAATACAAAACTATAGACAAAGCTGATATGGATATTTTTCATGTTGTAGATAATGTTGATGATGCATTTAAATACATTACAAAAAATGTTGATTGCAAAAATATAAGACAAGTATAGCTTATGTCATATTTACTTATAGATATTGGTGGCAGCAAAACCCAAGTCGCTTTTTCTGATAATCTACAAAAATTAAATGCTGTTAAAAGTTTTAAAACTGCTTCAACTTTTAAAACCGGTATAGATAATATAAAAAAGGAAGTTGCAACTTTAAAATTAAAGGGGAAAATACAGGGAATAGCAGTTGGCATAAGAGGTCTTTTGAATGAAGAACGTTCTGGTATCGAAAATGATTCCATTTTAGCTGATTGGGCTAAAAAACCATTGACCGAAACTTTAGAGAAAGAATTTAAAGCTCCAGTACTTTTAGAAAATGACACTGCCTTAGCTGGTCTTGGTGAGGCTTCAATTGGTGTAGGGAAGGGGCTGGACATTGTAGTTTATCATAGTATTAGTACCGGAATTGGAGGAATAAGAATTGAAAACGGTAAAATTGATACAGCGACTTTTGGTTTTGATCCGGGTCAACAAATTTTAGACATCGACCGCACTATATTAGGAGCTGACATTTCACCCACTTTAGATAACCTTGTGTCAGGAGCTGGAGTTGAAGCGAGAATCGGTAGTAAGGCTTATGAAGTGCCTCAAGAAGATATGCTTTGGAATGAATTAGCCGAGTATTTAGCTCATGGTCTTAGAAATAGTATTTTATATTGGTCGCCTGATGTTATAGTGCTTGGTGGTGCAATGATTCTTGGTAACCCAAAAATTCAAATTGAAGATATTAGGAAATATACGGTTGAGGTCTTAAACGGTTTTGTCCCATCACCATTTATTACTGTTTCTAGTCTCGGCGACCAAGCCGGTCTGCAAGGAGCTATGGTTTTGCTAAAACAATCCGGACTCTAGTATTCACGGCTTTAAATAAGCATTTTTTCTCCAAAAAATAATTCTATTTGACCATATTCATTGACTAAATGATAGTTTTATGGTATACTAATAAAAATCCGTAATTTATGTTATTATTTTGCGGTTATCAGCTTAGCAGCTGATATTTGTTAGATAAGACAACTGGCTTATTATATCGACCGTGATTCTTGCGGTTTTGACGGTAACGTCAATCCAGACCGTGGTTCCGGAAGGAATCGCATATGGTCAAATCGAAGGTGATAAAATGATAGAGATGACTACAAAGTCTGATTTATCTGATACTGAACAAATTGTTCGTTCATACTTTAAGGACACACCGATTATGATTGAGATTGCTCGATGTGAATCGACGTTCCGTCACACTCTTAGCGATGGTAGAGTACTTCAAGGACGTGTTGATCCAGCTGACACTGGTGTTATGCAGATCAACAAACGTTATCATGAGAAGACTGCTATCTCATTAGATTTAAACCTAGATAATATTTACGATAACATGGCTTATGCCCAATATCTATACGATAAACAGGGAACTCAACCATGGAGCGCTTCAGCTCCATGTTGGGGCAAACATGTAGCGATGAATATTTAATAAAAAATGAGTGGCGCCTAAGGGCGCCACTCATTTTTAAATCTATGATAAAATTTACCATAAGAACAAAAAACATGAAAAAACAATATTGGCTAATGAAAAGTGAACCAAGTGAATTTTCAATTGACGACTTAGCCAAAAGAAAGGAAGAATTTTGGGATGGGGTTAGAAATTATCAAGTTCGAAATATGTTTCGTGATGAATTTACAATTGGTGACAAAGCGCTTTTTTATCACTCCAGCACCAAAGAAATCGGGGTAGTGGGGGAGATGGAAGTTTCAAAGGAGACTATGGTAGATAAAACTCAATTTGATGAAAACAACAAACACTACGATTCAAAATCAACCAAAAATAACCCTCGCTGGCTTGGCTCAACGGTTAAATTCGTAAGTAAATTTAACCGAACGGTAACATTAGAAGAACTTAAAGCAAATAGCATTTTTTCAGATCTTGCTTTGGTTAAAAAAGGAAATAGATTGTCTGTTATGCCAATCAGTAAAAAACATTACGACGCAATTGTAAAACTAGGTAATAAGAAAGTTTAGACTCATATATATTTATTTATAAAATTATGAAAATCGGTTTTTTTGATTCTGGACTTGGTGGACTAACTATACTTTCAGCTGTTACAAAACTTCTTCCTGACTATGATTATGAGTTTTATGGTGATACAGCTAATCTACCATACGGTGACAAAACTGAAGATGAAATTTATCAATTAACCATTCAAGGAATAGAGAACTTATTTGCAAAAAACTGCACACTGGTGATAGTAGCCTGCAACACGGCCTCGGCAGAGACGCTACGTAAATTACAAAAAGAATACCTACCACACCAACATTCCAATAAAAAAGTTCTTGGGGTTATAATACCAACTATTGAAGCTTTAATTGAACAAAACATAAAAAGCAGTATCTTAATTGGAACCAAACGTACTATAAATTCACAAAAATATGAACAAGAAATTGTTAAAAAAAACTATGAAGTCAAACTCACATCAATAGCAACTCCAGAGCTTGTACTTTTGATAGAAAATTTAGAAAACGATAAGGCTCTAGAAAATGTTGTAAAAATTATCGAACAAAGAAAAAACTCAGAAGAAGGAATTGTACTAGGGTGTACTCATTACACTGTTTTAAAAGAAAAGTTACAAGGGAAGTATGCTGAGCAATTTAAAATCCTATCACAAGATGAAATTATCCCAACTAAGCTAAAAAGTTACTTAGACAACCATCCAGAAATTGAAAATAAATTGAGCAAAAATAAAACTAGAAATATTTTTTTAACTGAACATAAAAATAAATATGATAAGTTTTTGCAAGAATTATTAAGTGGTAAATTCATTTAATAAAAATTATCATAAGACCATTGCGGCTTGCTTGATTGTAGGCGAGGGCACTATTGTGTATTAAAAGAAAGCTATATTTATAGCGATATTTATATATATTGCAATGTCGCACAATATATCTTTTGCGACATAACAAAGTATTTAAATAGTAGTTATTAACTTGAGTATTGATTAATTGATTAGGCTTTATAGACCTCCTTATCTATTTAAATCTACCTCTACACACAATAAAGTTTATACGCGACTCTATACCTATATGTTATTTCACGTCTAACTTTTTATTTACTTCTTATTTACTCTTAACTTTCTATGTCTTTATTAATCCATTTACAAAACAACACAAATTTAAGGCTTTTTTAGCTAAAATCTGACTCAAATCCTATTTCAGCCCTATATATAAACGTATATTACTACAAGGCCCAAAATTGCGTTCTAAGCGCTTTTATTCGCATAGATGACATATGTATCATCTATAACTATTACAAATCTTCATATAGCGCTTAAATTGATGCTTGTGTAGAAAATTTTAAAAGAAAAACCAGTCGAAACTTTGACTGGTTTTAATTAACTTACTAGATATTAACTCACTTTATTTAAGCGCATTAGCTAACTTTATTATTTGCTGATCATTGCACGCTGGTTTATGACGTAAATACAACGTAACTTTTGTTGTTGGTTCTGTAATCGTTGCTGTAACACAACCTAACATAATTTGGTCATAAACACGATTGTAAAAACTATTTCTAGCAACATGCGCTATTCCTGGTAAAATTGCTGCTTTTAACCGCTCCGTAAGATCTGAAGATTTGAACCGTTGATGACCGTCACCAGCATCAACAGAAACAAAACTTGTTACAACTTGATAATCCTCAGAAACAGAAATAGAAACAAGCTTACCGTCAAAATCTTTTTTCGTCGCATACATCGAAGTTGATTCACAACCTACTAAAAATATACAACAAAGTAATGCAGCAAAAAGAACTTTTTTCATCATCACCCCTTTTTTTTATTCAAAATTTAATGAATAATATATGAGTATTATAATATTTAATACTAATTTGTCAATAGTTAAACAAATCCGCTTACCAATTTATGGTTAGCGAATTATTTAAATCACATAATTCACTTTGTTCTACCTGTTATTTATTTCGATAATTGATTAATATCAAAATTAATCCAATTACAAAACCTAAGACAAAAAATAAAGCAGCTTGCATTCCTTCAGACTGTATACTCCTTTCAATCTGAAACATAAATAGTGCAGCACAAGTTAACACTATAATTGTTAAAATAATTCTTCTCACCCTACTCTCCTCTTTGAATGATTGTGAAAAGTAGTTTATTTATAACATTATTTTGGTTGGTTGTAGATAGTTACAAATATTAGGCCGGAGGAAGATATAACATCGGATCAATATAGGCTTCAGTTGCTGCGACTGGCGTGGAAGCTGGACCGCAGCTGGTTACAGTTTTAATTTCATTAAATTTACGCACTGACACACCGTCCTTGGCGTATACGGTAAAGTGCAAATGCGGGCCGGTAGAATAGCCAGTATTACCCGTATAGCCGATAATTTCACCAGTCGCTACTTTTTGTCCGGCTGAAACACTTTGTACATCTTGGTGAGCATACAAAGTAGAAAGGCCGTTAGCGTGGTCGATGAGTGTCCACTTTCCCCACGAATAACACCCTGGCACTAAGTCGGTATTGCCGGTAGCCCTAACTGTACCGCTAAGTGGTGCATGAATAGCTGTTCCCCGTGGTGCTCCCAAGTCCACCCCAGGATGATAAGCTCGACCACCGTACACCCCAGGATTGCGTTTAGCAAACTCAGAACCACCAAAGTATTGCGTCACAATGACATTCTTAAGCGGCCAAGCAAACACAGTTTGCCCAGCTGTAGGGATGGTATTTGGATCCAAAATAAATTGTAGTTTAGCTTCAAACTCTCTTAGTTCCTTCAGTATTTGTTCACGTGCCTCTTCTTGTTCTGATAAAAGTAATTGATAATTTTTCTCTTCACTTTTTGTTACCTCTAGCAAGTCAGACTGCTCAGCTTGATTATTGGCTAAAACACTATTTTGATCTTTATACTGAGTTTGCAGGGAAACTAATTCTGTTCTTTTTTTGGTATTACTATTCTTCTTTTCATCAAGAAGATTTTTTAACGAACTAAGCTCCGTCACCTTTACCGCCATACTATTTTGTACTGTTTTATGGGTTTCAAGACTATTCCAAAAATCGGAAAGATTTCGATTTTGTAACAATAACTCAACTAGTGTTATGTTTTTCTCTTTATATAGACTCCTAACTATCTCAGCAATCGCCGCTTTATTTTTTCCTATATCTGTCTCAGTCTTGCTAATCTCTAAAATAAGTTTATTGATTTCTAAATCAGTAGAGCTAATCAGGGTTTCAGTTTTAGTTATTTCAGCTTGAATCTTTTTTCTCTCCAAAGATAGTTGATTAATAGCTTTCTGTAGAGTTTGTTTCTCTGCCCCAACTTCCTTTAGTTGGCTTTCAAATTTAGCAATTTCCTTTTCAATTTCTGATAACCGATCTCCTCTATCAGCAATATCTTTTTGTAATTTTTCCAACTCTGAAGACTGCGCCAATACAACATCACCAAACAAAAATAAACTTGGTAACAACAAAAGACCAAAACAAAAAGCAGTAATTTGTTTTACAAATTTCACCCCTTTATTTTATCACAAGCTAGTTGAATACGGCTAGCCGTCTCCTCTTTTCCGATTATGTAAGCAATGGTAAAAGGATCAGGTGAACGCTCTTTACCCGACAAGGCCACCCTAAGTGGCCACAACAACTCCCCTCTCCCCACCTTTTCTGCATACGGCCAAAGAGTAGTTTTTATTGACTCTATACTAGAAAAGTCAGTTTCTCCTAATATTTCTTTAGCTTTTTCCAACCTAGGCAAGGCTTCATTTTCTGAGTCATCCTTTTTCCATTTTAAAAGACTTTTATCATATTCTGGAGTAATAAAAGCATAGTCATACTCCCCTTCTTCTGCCGACTTTGTTATTTCAGCGGCAGTATGGATTCGTTCAATTATAGTAATAAGCATCTTCTCAACCTTTTCACTAGAATAAGTTGCTAAGTTCTTAATTTTATCTGGAATGGCTGTTTCGATGTAAACAAACAACTCTTGTTCATTATAATTAGATAAATGCTGTTTGTTCATCCACAACAATTTTTGCTCATTAAATACGGCTCCCGCTTTTTGAATTTTTGTAATATCAAATTCCGCAATAAGTTCTTCACGAGTAAAAACTTCTTTATCAGTACCAGGATTCCAACCAGTTAAAGCCAAAAAGTTGACCATCGCTTCCGGTAAATAACCTTCATTTTTGTATTCAAAAATATCTTTTGCTCCATCTCGTTTTCCTAATTTTTTAGTTCTATCTTCACGCAATATTGGTGGTAGAGTGACAAATTTTGGATAAGGTATCCCTAAAGCGTCATAAATACTTAAAAACTTCGGTGTACTAGAAATAAATTCATCTGCTCTCATAATATGCGTTACTCCCATTTCATGATCATCGACAATATGCGCAAAGTTATAAGTTGGATAACCATCACTTTTAATCAAAATAATATCATCCAGCATCTCCTCCCCTGCTGACAACCCTCCTCTAACCTCATCGTACCAAGTGTAACGTTTTATCTCAGGAATTTTTAATCTAAGTGGTTTAGTTTTATCCCATGCTGGTAAAATTTCTGGGCGATGGTTACGATACAAAAAAGGTCGCTTATTTGCTTTAGCTTCTTCCTTAAAAACTTGTATTTCTTCCTCAGTATAGGGATCTTGATAAGCCAAACCTTTATCAACTAGTTTTTGCGCATAGGAATGATACACATCTAGTCTCTCGGATTGAATACAAGACCCAAAAGATCCTGGTTTATCAGGGCCAAAATCCCAAGTTATTCCAAGCCAATTTAAAGAATCTTTTATATGCTCAACTGATTCAGAAACTTCTCTTTTTTTGTCAGTATCTTCTATTCTTAAAATAAAGGTTCCGTTATGTTTTTTGGCAAACAAATATGAGAATAAAGCGGTTCTAGCACTTCCGATATGAACAAAGCCCGTCGGCGACGGAGCAAATCTGGTAACTATCTTATTTTCGGTGTTGTTATCCATATTCTATCTTTGTCTAATTAATTAAATTATTTAAAAACTTTATGTTCATCGCCAATTTTTATTAAAATATCAGCAATTTTTTCAGCCGCGTCGGGTAAAGAAAAATTCAAGGCAGCTTGACTCATATTTTGTCGCTTATCTTTATCATTAAGGATTGAATTTATTTCGCTAACTAGTAAATTTTCTGTTAGGTTATGTTCTTCAATTACCGTAGCTGCTCCTGTTCTAGCATATGCGTAAGCGTTAGACAACTGGTCTCGACTAATGTCTTCAGGGATTGGTATTACAATACTCGGCTTACCATGCAGAGCTATTTCGGCCAAAGTGGTACTACCAGCTCTGGTTATAACTAAAGAAGAAGCCTGTAATAAAGCACTTACTACATCTGAAGGTAGATTTCCTTGAATATAATAGTGCGTTTTCAAATCTGGGTCAGACACTAAAGATTTGGCTGTGGTTATTAGCTCGTCTTGATGAGCTGAACCGGTTTGATGGAATATTCGATAATTTGGTAATAATTCATCTAAGGCTCTTAAAATTAGGTTATTCATCCTCTCTGCCCCTAAAGAACCTCCGGTAACATATATGAGCGGTAAATCATTTGGTATACCTAAATATTCAAAAGGGTCTGATATTTTTTGTTTGAGAGTGGCACGTATCGGTATTCCTACCAAAGCGGTTTTATTTTGGTCAAAGTGCTTAATAGCATCATCATAAGAAATAGCGATGTATTTGGCGAATTTTTTTGCTAATTTATTAGCTCTTCCCGGTACCACATCGGACTCATGAATAACTACTGGAATACGTAGAAACCAAGCGGCTAAAAGTACCGGTACACTAGTATAACTACCTTTACTAAAAATTACATCAGGATAAATAAAGTAGAGTTTCCAAACAGCCACAAAGATACCGATAAAAGTCAAAAATGGATTTAAAAAGTTTTTAAAAGTAAAATAAATACTTAGTTTTCCGGCCGGACACCAGATATATTTTATATTTAATCTTTTCAATTCTTCCGGTTCATAAGGAGATGGCCCAACATAATACAGCTCTGGTTTTTCTTGGCTAGCACTCAAACTTTCCGCCACGGCAATTAGTGGATAAAAATGACCACCGGTCCCACCCCCTACAAAAGCAATTCTCATAATTTATCTTTGCCTTAGTTTATCATACCAATTTACGCATTGTTCGGTATTTTGACACATTGAGGACAATACCAAGCGAAGCTAAAGTGGCAAACAAGGCTGTTCCACCATGACTAATAAATGGTAACGGCAAGCCTGACAAAGGAAATAATCCAGTCATAGCAGCGATATTTAAAAAGGCCTGACTAACAATCAAAGTCATAAAACCGACTACCAGAAGCATACCAAATATGTCATTAGTCTCGGTGGCTATTTTGTATCCTCTAAAGGTAAAAATAGCTAAAAGGATTATTAAAAATAAAGAACCAACAAAACCAAACTCCTCCGCGTAAACGGCAAAAATAGAGTCGCTACTCGGCTCTGGCAGATATTCAAATTTTTGGACACTTTGACCATATCCGCGCCCCATAAAACCACCGGAACCAATTGCAATCAATGATTGATTTATCTGATAACCACTACCTAAAGGATCATCCTCCGGATGCAGGAAAACAGTTATTCGATCAAGTAGATAAGGACGCATGGAAACTACTGTTGCTATCAAAAGTAATCCTGCTAAAGCTAATATACCTAGATGTTTCCACTTAGCTCCAGCCGTTAAAAACATTGCTACGCCAGCTAAACCCATAACAAAAAAAGTATCGGTATCAGGTAAAGACAACATAATAAGGCCAGTAAAACCAACAACTCCAACAAAAGGTAAAACCCCATACCGCCAAGTATCTATTTGTTTATGTAGTCCTGAGAGTAAGGTCGCCACATAGATAACAAAACCTATTTTTAAAAACTCAGACGGTTGCAGAGTGGTAAAACCTATATCCAACCAGCGCGTGGCTCCACCATGACTCATACCAAGTCCCGGTATAAAAACCGCCAGCGTAAGCAACGTTCCGACAAGAAAAATATAAAAAGCATACTTACGCCAGTGTCTATAATAAATATTACTGGTTATAAGCATTGCAATACCACCACCAATCACACCAAAGAAAAACTGACTAAAAGCCACCGAGCCAAAACTAGCCCCATCACGAGCTAAAAGTCCTAACGAAGCTGAAGAAAAAATAAAAAAACCAATTACAACTAAAATGATTATTAATATTAGTAAAATGGGATCTACTGATTTTAGTGTATTTTTTTTCATATTTCTCTATAAGTGCATAAAAACTGTCTAAGTATAACACTTGAAATAATAAAAAATGAAAATTTATATTAAGATCGTAGCTAAAATAAGTCCAAGTGCAGCACAAATCATACCAATAATCCAATAACGCATAGTTACTTTATAAGACGGCCAACCAATCGCTTCAAAATGATGGTGGAGTGGAGCAATTTTAAAAAATTTTTGTCCGGTAATTTTTCTATATCCTAACTGAATAATATTTGAAAGTACTGTCACCACCAAAAGAAAACCAATTATCGGCAATAATGATACACCGTATCCGCCAACCAATTGATCTGTCATTAAAACCACCACTGCTAAAGTAAGAGTCAAAGCCATTGATCCAGTTTCTGTCATCCAAAATCGAGCCGGCGGAATATTGAACCACAAAAAAGCCAAGATAGCACCAGTTACTAAAGCACAAAAAGCCGCTAGATCATACTGTGATTGGAGTATGGCCACACCAGAGTAAGCAGAAAAAATAATTGCAAATACCCCACCAGATAATCCATCAATACCATCAATTACTCCACTGGCATACAGGGCATTTGTCAGAAGAATAAAGAAAGGGATTATCAAAATTCCCAACTCTAAAGGTGAAGCAAATGGTATACCAATAGTGGTTACACCCAGCTTGCTATAGAACCACCAACCAATTGCAGTCGCTAAAGCACTAATTAAAATTAGACGAATAGATAATCGAACACCTTTACCACCATGCTGCACATCATAAAAATCGTTTAAAAGACCAAGCGCTGCCCCAATAAACAATACTGAAAAAGGTATCCAAGTTTGTGACCGGCTCAAGAAAAATAGTTCTGAAAAAATTCCGTCAGCAAATAAAGCCAATAAATAAAGTATAGTAATCGCTACCAAAACACTAGCCCAAATCACAATACCTCCCATTCGTGGAGTTTTGGTTTCTTCTTCAGCCTTTAGGCGATTAAATTCAACCGCTTCCCGACCGTCAATTGATTTCTTACCTCCCTCTTTTTTCCAAACCTTGTATTTGTATAGATAATTGGTAATTATTGGAGTAATTAAAATACCAATAACAAAAGATATAACTGCCGGCAATAAAACTTTTATAATTGTGATTTCCATAAAAAATTAACTTTTTTCCGACAAAACAATTGATGCTTGAATTGATTTAATTAAAGTTTCAACATCAGTAAACCTGTCTTGTAAAGTTGAACCTAAAACAGTAATTACTACCGGATGATCAAAACCAACATCAACCACTACCGTCAAGTTCCCTCCTGCTAAATCGGTATAGCCGGTTTTGGAACCGAGTAAGTTAGGTATATCGGTAATGATATCATTTGTGTTGTCAGCTTCGTGATATTCACCAGCTTTATTATAAATTTTAAAATTAGTAGCTGTAGTAGGTTTTAAAATTTCCGGATAATTTAATAAAATATATTCAACCAAAAAAGATACTTCTTTAGCAGTTCCATAAGCTCCAGCTTTAGTTTCTGAGATGTCTAAACCGGTAGGATTTATAAATTCTAGATTATTGAGATTTAGTTCTTCAGCTTTTATATTCATACCAGCCACAAATTGCTCGACCGAATCCTCATCTCCGAGCATTGCCCCTACCGAATCAGCGATGGCATAAGCTGCGCTATTATATGATGAGACTAAAGCAAAATCTGCCAACGATTTAACAGCAAAAATCTCTCCTTCACGCAAATTACCACCACTCTCTTGTCGTGAAGCTGTTTCTCCAACAATAATTTCAGTATTGTCGGTTACCAACTCATAAGCCAAAAGAGCCGTCATTAACTTTGTGATTGAAGCTAACGGCATTACTTCATTTGATTCTTTTTCATAAAGCACTCTTTGTTCTTTTATATCCCAAACAAAAGCTGAATCAGCCACTAAACTGACCGTACTAGGGTCAATTTTTTGTATACTATTTTTTGGTTCTAATTTTTTATCAACAATAAAAATCTCTTGATTTGTTTGATTTTCTTCATCGTTAAACAAGCCGTTGACATCAGGCATAAGACCAGCAAACAAACCTCCAATAATTAAAACTATTATCCCAAGCTGAGCCAATACTGGCAATCGCCACCGACTGGTTGGTTCAGTTTTTATTTCTTCTGTTTCGATTATGTAACGCTCATCTTCCATCATAGACCATTAGTTTTTTGTTTCAATTTCTAAAGAAAAATTATCAGCGATATTGTTAAAATTAACAAAATCAGGCAATTGATTTTTTTCAGTTATTCCTAGATGCGCCAATAATGCAGTAGTTGCAGAAAATTTATAAACCGCATTTTTTTTATGGTAATTTCTTTCAATTAAACCCCTAACCATTAAATTTCGTAGTATAAAAGAAGAATTAACTCCTCTTATTTTATCAATTTCAGCTCTTGAGACAGGGCCTCGATAAAGTATTATCGCCAACGTTTCTGCTCCAGCTTTACCAATATCACTTTTTAATTCACTTTTTCGCATCTCATCAATTATCGGTGACATTTCCTGACACAATACCAAACGAAGCTCGTCGTCGGTTTCAATCAAACGAGTAGCCCCGTTTTGCAAGCGTTCTTTTAGTGCTGAAATAGCGTTAGAAAAATCCTCTTCCGTCAAATCAAACAGTTTTATTATGACTTGTTTTTTCTGTGGAGCAGATTTATAAAATAAAAATCCCTCGATTAGTACATCAATCGGCATTTTGTGATTGTAACATATAAAAAATAAGCTACATATACTAGTTGTGTTTGCTATTTTAAATACCTTAAGGATACAGTTTGTCCAAGTAAGTAGTAAAGGGAGTCATCTATAGACGAAATATTATTTACAATACCTCGTTTTTTATTTTTAATAATATGTAGGAGTCCTGCCTTTATCCAGCTCGATTTCAATATCAGCAAATCTGTTTACTTGAGTGATGATAAGATTACCTTGTTTAAAAAGTTCCAAGACCGCTAAAAATCCAACTATCACTGTCTTTCTCTCCGGTTCCAGCGCTCTTATTTCTGAAAAACGCAAAAAGGAGTTTCTGGCAATTCGAGAGTCTAGGTTTTTCATCATTTGCTCTAAACTAATAACCGCTCGCACTTGTGCTTTAGCGGGGGTTTCTTTTTTAGGTAAAGCAGTCAAAACTTCATACATTGCTTTTTGTATGCTATCAATTGTACAATTTTTATCTGGAGCAAACACAGCAGTTTTTGGCGGAGCAAACTTTGGTGCATATAGTCGATTTTTACCAAACATATCCTGTAACATCACCGCCCTATCACGAACTTTTTGATACTCCTTCAATCTTTCTTCTAAATCCTCAATTGAAGTTTCCTCTTCTTCGGTTAGTTCCAAAACCGGCAAAAGAGACTTTGATTTTACCAAAAGTAAGGTAGCCGCCAAGGCAATGAATTGAGCCGTATTTGGCAAGGACATTTCTTGTCTTTCGCTGACATGGCGCATATATTCGTCGGTCACCGAAGCCAATGAAATGTCATTTATTAAAAGTTTGCGTTTTTCCACCAAATCAAGAAGCAACTCAAGTGGACCCTCAAAAACTTTTGTTTTGATGGAGAAATTAGATTTTGAAAGCGGTTGCATATTTTAATAATAGCATATGTGGCCGGTAAAAATTTAAAAGAAGGCAAGCAAAGCTTGCCTTATTTTACATTTTTACCCCCACACTAACATCTAATACTCCTCCAAAAACTTCACCAAGAGTCTCACCGGCTCACCAGTCGAACCTTTTGCCAACTTATCACTCGCAATACTGTCCATACGCGGAGCAATATCAATATGTGCCCACGGTACATTTTTGGGAGCAAAAAACGATAAGAAAGTTCCTCCTTCGATACTGCCACCAAATCTCGAGAAATTGACTGCAATATTACTTATATCCGCCCGATTGCTTTTGATATGTTGTTTATATTCATCCCAAAGCGGTAAAGGCCAAACCAAATCCCCACTTTCCTCTCCCCAACTACGCAGTTTTTGCTCCAAATCAGCATCCTTGGTCATGATTGCGCTAGCGTGTTGCCCTAGTGCCACCAAAGCCGCTCCCGTCAAAGTGGCTACATCCAGTAGGGCTTTCGGTTGGTATCGTTCGCTATATGTCAAAGCATCCGCCAAGACCATTCTCCCTTCTGCGTCAGTATGGAGCACTTCCACCGTCTTTCCGTTCATTGCGGTCACTATATCTCCCGCTCGCATCGCGTCGTCTGAGACAGCGTTTTCCGCTAGTGGAATAAGAGCCACGATATTTTTCTTTAGCTTGAGTCTAGCCGCGCAGTTTATAGCCGTAAGCACAGTTGAACCACCGGACATATCCATATGCATGTCATGCATCGCTCCCGATGGTTTTACGTTTAGGCCACCAGTATCATAGGTGATCCCCTTTCCTACCAAAACCAATGGTTTTTTGTCTTCCGCAATCTTTTTTCCAGCCACTTTCCCCGCTCCAAGATATTCCACAACAACAAATTTTGTCTCACTTTTTGTACCTTGACCAACCGCCAACAATAGACCCATTTTTAGTTTTTTTAGCTCTTTTTCACCCAACACTTTTACACTGACTTTCGAATCCTTAGCCATCTTTTTTGCCACCTCAGCAAAATGCGTTGGTGTCATATCACAAGCCGGTGTATTTGAAATTTCTCTTGACTGATTTATATACTCACCAACCAGCAACCCTCTTGAGAAACCTTCTTTCTCACCTTTGGTAGCAAGACCGCAAATAACTACTTCTTTTAGCTCTTTTTTATTTTTACTTTTAGTTTTATAAGAGACAAATTCATAATCCGCCATCAATAGATTTTCTATCAGAGTAGACACTCTCCAGACCTCGCTTTGTTCAGATAATTTAGGAAAAGCAAATTTTTTGTAATCTATAGCGACATATTCTAACTTATGGAGCTTTGCTGTTTGTATAATTGAGCGTACCAAAGTACGGTAAGCTCTAGTGTCTAATTTACTAAATTTTCCAACTCCCATTCTGTATTCTAAGATTTTATCACTCGTTTCCACCAGACGATGACTAGAGAGTGGTTCCTCAGTTAAAACGATTCGACAATATTTACTTGACAATTCTTTTAAGTCTCCTTTGTTAGCGGTTATTTTTATCATAGTAAATCTGAGTATAACATTTTGTTTTAACGGAAAACAGTTTTGGACAACTTATTTCAAAATGACTTTTTTGTGCTATCATTAAGAAGTCAAATACCCTCCAAGGTTTTGACATTAAAAAGAACTACGACAATTATTCTGCTGACGTTTTCTAAACGTCAGCATTTTTTTATTTGACAATTTGTAATAATAATCTTATACACACAAACAGGTAGTGACAACAAAAACATAAGTTGGTAAATTAGCTAGTGGTAAGGTCTTTATGTATAAATGAATTTTTGAAGACTTTGCTAGTTATCTTTTTAACAAGGAGAAGAGCAATGCGAAAGGAAATCACTAAAATGGAACCGACTGCTACGAATGTTGCCATCGAACCTCGAAAAACACACGGCGCTGAAACAGGAAACCCATTTCGCCGACGCTGTTGACGCCTAGTTTTCTTCATCTTTCATTTCGGCAATACACAAATTTGTGTATTGCCGTTTTTTATTTATTTTATTAAAAACCGCCGGCTTTAGCCGGCGGTTTTTAAGTTTAGTTTGTATTTAAACCAAGCGTTATTTACTTTTTCTTTTTATCGATACTAAGACCCAGCTCTAGAAGTTGTTCGATTTCCAACGACTTTGGTCCGTTCATTACTGCCGTCTTTCCTTTTCTAGTCATTGGAAAGGCTTGCACTTCACGTAAGGCTTCCTCACCGGTTAGATTCATCACATTACGCTCTACCCCGAGCGCTATTCCGCCATGCGGTGGCGTACCGTATTTGAAAGCTTCCAGCATGTGTCCTACCTTGTCTTGTATTTCCTCGTCTGTATTACCCATTACTTTGTATACCGCCTCGAGAATTTCCGGACGGTGCGCACGAATACTTCCCCCACCAGCTTCATAGCCGTTACACACTAAGTCGTACTGTGTGGTCAGTATCTGGTCGATATTTTCACCTTCCATCAGCCATTTTAAGTGCTCAGCTTTTGGCATGGAAAAGGGATTATGAGAAAAAGTCCAAGTACCTTTGTCGGTCTTTTCAAAGAATGGAAAGTCTACCACCCAAGCATAAGCCAGCACACCGTTCTTTTTGTCTTCCTCGGTTCGTAAGTCGAATTTATCATCACCGTATTTTTCCATTGATTCTTGATAGGTAATCACCGGAAACGGTTTGTGTTTGATGGTATAACCCATCGACTCTACCGTATTAGTAATCATTTCTTCAATAATCCGCATCACATCATCGCGCTCTACAAAAGACATCTCCACATCAATCTGCGTATGCTCATAACCTCTATCAGCCCGCAAATCTTCATCACGTACCGCTCGGGCAATCTGTACATAGCGTTCAAAACCAGCGTTCATCAAAAGCTGTTTATATTGCTGTGGTGACTGCGGTAAAGCATAAAATTCACCAAGATGATGACGACTCGGCACCACGAAGTCACGAGACCCTTCCGGAGTTGATTCAGTTAGAAGCGGAGTTTCAATTTCCACAAAATCTCGTTCCATCAAAAAGTTTCGACATCGACGAACGAATTCACTGCGAACTTTAATATTTTTTTGCATTCGCTTTGTTCGTAAATCTAGATACCTGTATTTTAGTCGCACTTCCTCATCTTTGTTAATAGAATCTTCACCAAGGTCAAATGGCGGAGTATCAGATTCACTTAAAACTTCTATAGCGGTAATTTCCAATTCTATATCACCATTCTGCACCTTTTCGTTTCGCATTTTTTCCGGTCGTTCGTTTACCTTACCGGTGACAGAAACCACGTACTCTGATTTTAGTTCTTTGGCAATCTCCAATACTTCAGGTTTTCCAAAAACCACCCCCTGTACTTTGCCACTACGATCACGAAAATCGAAGAAAGCCATCTTTCCTTGCAGACGCACCACATCAACCCAACCTTTTATATTAGCTTCTTTGTCTTTATGTTCACCAAGTGAACCGATTAAAATTCTTTCCATACTTAAGTTTAAGTTTAGGAACGCAAAACCGCCCCTACTAATTATTATTTACAATTGATAAATAATATAGGGGCGGTTTGTAGTAGAAACCGCGGTGCCACCCTACTTTCACGGCAGAAATTTTGCGAAGCAAAATTTCTGCCGTAAATCTCTTTAAAACGTGTGTCGTACGCAAAACGGAGAGTTCTACTTAGTTTATGTTTTAGTAGGACGGCGAGCAAGCTCGCCGTCCTACTAAACAAAACCTTTCTTCCCTCACCTCAGCGATAGTCAGTCGCTTCGTCGGTTTGTATCAATATACAATATTTTTTTTCGTTATACCAGCCATTATAAAAATGGACCTCGATTTAGTCATCGAGGCCCACACATACAATTATTCTTGATAACCAAACACTACCGGCTGTATAGAAACTTTTCCTCCAAATGATTTGGTCAACATTTTGCAAAAGTTTTTTAATTGTTTTGTTGGAGCGTAATAAACTCTCCAGTAAACACAATCCACGGAATATTCGCCGGCACACTTAATTCCTAGCATTAAGACAGCTAAATTATATGGAACACTGCAACCATTTGGTATTTCTACATACTTATCACCACAAAAATATCCCAGAGTCAGAAATTTTTCTAATATTTCATCAGGAATATCAAGTTGAATAATTTTAGTATCATTTGATCCTACTACCTCAAAACACTCTATTCTGACACCAAAATCAGTTTTTACCCTTTGAATTTGTACAAAATCATTATTTTCTAAACCATTTTCTAGAACAACTAAGCAAACATTTCCTTTTGCAGCCATTCTTTCACACAAATAATGAATTTTAGCGTCCGTATACAACACTACACAATCTTTTTTATTCATTAAATCCTCCTCGAGAATTTGAAAATACTAAACACCATGTGATATAACCAATTTATTTATACCCTATTAATAATTTTAGTCAATATCAACAGATAATGTATATATACATTATCTGTTCTACTTGACTTTTTATTTTTTCATTATATTATTGCTAATAGAAAGTTTCATACCACATTAGTGGTTGATGAGAACACATTTATGTTTCGATCATTTTTTTAAGGAGTGTATAAATGTCATTCTGTCATATTTTTGTAGATGTTCATACGGATGAAGAAATTATAGGTAAAATTGAAAAAGCTTTTACAGCACCTCATTATTTTATTAGAGATGATAACTTCAAATACAACATCAACCCTAAAGTTAGGGACGATCTGAGTCATGCCTACTTTTGGAATTATAATAAACATAATTTTTCCTTGGCAGCACACTGCTTTAGAAAGGATACAATTTCAGCCTACAGAAGCCATTATTGTATTCCTGTAAAAAGAAATCAGTGGGTGATAAATATCCATAACAAACATGGAAAAGGACACGACGATTTCGTTACTGAGTTATTAATTAAAATAATTATTAACGTGTTTGGATCTAAAAATATTAGATGTTTCATTGAAAGCCTAGAATCTCCGATGAGTGAAATTCCAATACTATAAATATAAAATAGTATATAATAAAAAGTCTCGATTCTGGTCGAGACTTTTTTTATAGGGCCACACTTAATTACAAATCAACCCCAATCACCTCTCTCACCTTTTCCATAGTTTTAGCAGACTCTTCTCTGGCTTTCTTTGCTCCTATCTTTAAAATCTCCCTTACATCAGCGTCGCTTATAGATTCCCTTCGTTCTCGCATCGGAGCAAACAAAGCTTCGATATCAATATACAGAGCGTCTTTTAGGTTTTTATACTTACCAACATTTTCATCGTATAGATTATCTAATTCAGCCAGATCTCGCCCGGTCGCTTCATAGATAACCTTATGAATGTTATAAACATTTTCCGGTCTCTCACCAGACGAATCAGTAACAATCCGCATAACGGCTTTTTCCACCTCTTCCTTGGGAGCAAAGAGCGGAATAGTGTTTTTATAACTTTTGCTCATTTTTTGCCCATCAACCCCAGGAACAATCCCTACTCCACGAACAATCATTTCAGTCGGGGCTTTTAAGATTTCGCCGTAAGCATGATTGAATTTTGTCACTGCTTCTCTAGCATACTCGACATGTTGTCTTTGGTCTTCACCAACCGGTACAATATCCGTATCGTAAAGCACAATATCGGAAGCCATCAGCATCGGATAAGTAAATAATCCGGCGTTCGCTTCTAATCCCTTTGCCACTTTATCCTTGTAAGCGTGCGCTTGCATCAAAAAAGGCACGGTGACTAGACAATTAAATACCCAAGCAAGCTCCATGTGGTGTGGGTTGTCAGATTGTCTAAAAAGAGTCATCCTATCCGGATTTGCGCCCGATGCGATATAATCACGGACTATTCCATATATATTTTCACGTAAAATACCACCATCCCGCACAGTGGTTAGAGCGTGATAATCAGCCACCATTAAAAACACTTCGTGCTCTTCACTATTTACCAAGTCAACCGTTGGTTTTAGCGACCCAAAGTAATTGCCAATATGCAAAATGCCTGATGGCTGCAAACCGGTGAGAATACGTTTTTTTATCATATTGGTCATAGTATCAGAAAATTTAACCCGCTTCAAAATATCATAAGTCTCAAAACTCACTTACATAACCAATGGTAACTCCAACACAAATTTAGAACCCTTGCCTTCCCCGTCCGAATAAGCTGTAATTGTTCCTTTCATAGCTTCTATTAGTTTTAGGGCCATATATAATCCAAGTCCAGTGCCTTTTATATTTACTTTATGAGCGTTGTCTGCTCGTTCGAACTTTTGGAAAATACTATTTAGAGTCTCCTCACTCATACCGATTCCAGTATCCTCCACCTCTACATAGATTCGTTTTTTCTTTATGTCATCGCAAACAGTCACAGCAATCTTCCCTTTTTCGGTGTATTTAATAGAGTTGTTTATTAGATTGTGGACTGCCTGTATTACTTTTCCAAGATCAGCATGCACAATAGCTCGACTACTTAGATCGGTTTTAAAGTAAAGCATTAAACCTTTTTGCACTGCGTCGGAACGCAAATCGTCACAAATATGCTCTACTTCATCTCTTAAATTAAAATCAGTTTTCTCATATTTCATATTTCCAGACTCAATACGGGAAACGTTCAAATATTCTTCTACCGACTGTGCCATCGCTCGCGCTGAAGTGTAGATACGTTCGACCGGCTCTTTGGCTTTTGCAGGTATTTTGCCATAACTTTCCTCCAGTAAGAGCGAAGCATAACCGCTAATCGCAGTTAGTGGGCTACGCAATTGATGTGAAGCAATCGACACAAACTCTGATTTTTGTTTATCGAGTACTTTCAATCTGTCATTAGCCAACTTAAGCCGCTTGGCCAGACTTTCGATTTCTTGTCTTTGTTTAGCTTCTCGACTGGCGCCACGCAACACCAACAAACCAAACCCGAGAGTAATCGCGGCTCCTGTACCGCTAATAATAAATTCACCGGTATCATCGATAAAGAATAAATTTATCACGGTGATAATAACAAAGATTGAAAACAGTACTCTAACAACACTGATACTATCTACATTCATTTTAAAGGTTTTGAATTCAAAAATTGAAATCGTGAGGAGTAATATAAAAACTGGTAAGGTAAACAGTGCATAAAGATTTATTTCATAAACGTCAGTATAAGTTGCGACAAATTCTGAACCAGAAAAAATAGCCAAAAAACCAGTAGTAGAAATAGTAGTAAGTAGGATACGTTTGAAATCGGTTTTATTTTTCCAGCGTTTTATCAAGGACACAATAGTCACCAAGACAATTACTCCAATTACTGTCCACTCGAAACCAAGCTTATATAAAGCCAACCAATCATTACCGATCATTTCGCAATTTGGTTGATCAAATTCATGAACCGCCAACCCTGATAAGGTAATAATAAACGGTGGGAGACTAGCCAAAAAACCAACCACCATGGCACTAATCTGTATTTTCCTACTAGCTCCGACATCCACCAAAAGAAAATACAAAATAAATAAATAAAATAAAATATTTACAAAATCTAAATAGGACCAAAAAGCTGCTACTAGATAGTAGTCATTAGTCGCCCACACCACCAAATCTCCGGCCAACCACAAACTCAACAACACCACAAAACTAAAAAATAATATGGCTTTATTTTTATTTTTTGCATAAAGCATCACCACCACTCCCAACAACAAGCTGATGATTATCGGCAATAAATGTGAGTAATACGCTAAGCCTCTAACCTCATCAGCTAATGCAAAGCAAGTATTGATCAGTTCCATAAGTTATTATTCAATATAGCCTTTTTTACGTAGAAATTCATTAACCTGAGCTGGATAACAATCCCAATAAACTCTAGTTTGTTCATCTGGCGGTTGATAATTAACAATAAGGGGTGAAAATCCGTACTCATTAAAAACATGATTGAAAGCTGGCCAAACAATTTTTTTTGTAAATTTTTCGTTATCGACTTCTTTTGGCAGAAAAACTTCGGCTAAAACATTATGTTTTATAAATAAAGAAAAGAAAGCTTTGTAGTATTCCCTTGGATTAAAATCAAATTTTTTTAACCAGTCTGATCCATCAATAGATATTTTTGTAATTTTCTCACCAATGACATATTCAAAAAGTTCATGGTGAAAATCTATTAGATTTTCACCATGAACAGTTAAAACATCTGACAAATGGTGACCTGCAAATTTATTTATATCGACAATCATTTCTTTTTTATACATATCGTCACCATTTCTATCTATACCCCTATATATGGGTAGCATACTAAGTCCTTTTTTGTAACTATTATTTGCACTAACAAACTTATCAACAGAAAATTCTAATATACACAATTTAAGACCTAGTTGATTGGCAGTTTTTATAACCTCTAATGTCTCATGTAACGGTGTGGCTATCTGCCTAAAAAATACTAGGTGAGGGCGCTTCAAAAGTGGTTCTATAGATGGAGTTGGTTTTATTATTTCTAATAATTTATCGTCATTTAAAATAAAAGAGCGGCGATGCATTAGTTCTTCCATCACCTCCCTCTTATCAATGTATAAAGAACGATGCCGAGAGCCACGTTTAAATAGAAAATCTAAAATTGGAATATTACGAAGTGCAATCATCGTCATTATTTATATTACACAAAACCGGTATACACTGTTTTTTGGTTTCGTCGCTTTCACAGATATTGGTACAAGAATTATCGATACAGAGAGGATAAATAGACGCTGGCAAATGATAAACTTGATATATCTCAAGTTCGTTAGGGGGGCAATAATCATTACAATCACGCACATAACAAGACATCTGTTCAGGATCACAAGGAGCCTCAATTATAAAATCATAATCATGAGCGTATATGTACTTTGTATAGGCAGTCAATAATACCAAAGAGACACTAAGAGCAGTCACTACTACCATGACAATTATTCTTTTACTAACAGAATCTGACTCAGCTTCGCTAGCCATATATTAATGACTGTAGCATATAGAAAACAAGCTTCAAGGCTTAGTTGAGGAATACTTTAAGTGACTAAAGTTAGTTTAAATTTTAAATTAAGAAACAAAGCTTAATATAATTGTACCAACAAGCACCAGAACAAAACCTATTCCTTTCTGAATAAGAACTTTTTTTTCAATATTTTCCTGTACTACCCTTACTCCAAAACGGTTAATAATAAGAATCATCAAAAATACAAAAATTGGTTGATAAGCTTCGGTAGTCTGCACCAAAGCTAAAGGAGCGAATAATATAGCAACCGCAAACAAGGTATCACCAGTAAGAGTCAGACTCTCATTAGTAACATTTAAGCCAACACCGCGAGTAAAATGATCTCTCATAAAAATATGAAAACTATCACGATAACTGCTTATGAAAAGATAGATCAAACCACCAATAAAAACCATCCCCACCGAACGCCAGAATAATGATTCCCAAGCTCCACCTTCTAAGGCGACAAACTTGAACAAACTAAGCATAAGGGCTGTAATAACCGAAGCCGCTATTGCATAACCAAAAACTTTCCACTTAATTTTTTTAGCATTTGGCTCATAAACGACCGTAAGCGCTCCTAAGACCATAAGTCCGCCAGCTAAAAGTTCCACTGATGTTAAAAATTCTTTAAGAATAATTTGACCAAAAATCAATGAAAAAAATGGAGCTAAAACTAAAAGCGTCATCACCACTGACGCGTCGTCTTCAGATAATGCTTTAAGGTAAAAATAAATCCACAGCACCAACAAAAAGCCGGTTAGCAATAACGTGTAAATTTCTTCTGTCGGTAGGTACCAAACAGATTGTCCGGCAATCATAAGGGACAATACGAGTAAAGTTATCGGAAAAAAGCAAGACAAAAGCAACACTCCTCCGATGTTTCCATCCTGCGCATATTCATCTACTAAATACTTATCGACAATATTGGTAATCGACCATACAAAAGCGGCGGCGATTCCAATCATTAGTCCGGTTATCATAAAAACTAATTATGGGATAGTTATAACATAAAAAAACAACCCTAGGATTAATAGTTATCCTAGGGCGCGTTCGTAAATTGGTGATTAAGGTTTTCTTATAGTGGTCTTTGTATACACCGCCATTCTTTTTTTATCCTCCTCGTTTGGATAAACATGAATAGAGTGTATATTTACACCGTCCCCATCAACCTCAACAACCACCATTGTTATCGGCTTGATGAGGCAATCACAAGGATCATTAGTACAAAAATTATGCTCAAGCTTCGTTGTATTATTATTAGCATATTGTGATACTTTTTCGAGATACTTACACATTTCATCAAGCTGAGTTGAATTCATGTATTTTTTTGTGAATACATGAACACAGTCGCCAACCTTGGTTTCGTGTTGAACGTGGTCATTTAGATCTTTTAGGAATAAAGATTCGACATTTTTAATTTGTATGTCGGTACAGGCGATTATTTCGTACAAAATAATCCTTCCTTTATACTTAACCAAAACTGCGTGACTTTCGCCCAAAATATAAATATCAAAAGTGAAATCACCATAAGAAAAAGATGAATATTTATGTACAGTAAGCACGCTAGTCTTATCTTCATTAACTAAGATTTGACTTCCCTGTTTTTTGAATGTCCCAAAGGCGACCAGTAATCTTAGTTCATCCAATGTTTGGTCTATGTAATTTTGAGATACAACTGTCATCTCATAAAACCCCCATATTTATTTAATTAATGATTGAACATTTACTACTAAGACAAATTTACCCTAAAACTGCGAAAAATGCTACAAAAACGGTAACAAGAGTAGCGGGAGCAAGAGCCACCAGAAGAAGAATTCTTGCGGAGCAAAGAGTGACTGAATCGGTGTCCCCGGAGTTAGAAGCTCAGTTACCGGCAGGACATTGAAACTAAATATCATTACCAAAACAGTAGCCAATACAGCTAACAATATCTTCTTTCCAAAACTTTCAAACTTGTTTTCGTCGTATTCTTCGGGCATTAAGCGCTTAAACAAAAGAGTTGTCAGCACCGTCACAACTGCAAAGAACGCAAGTTTTGTAATCGCAATCGCCACGGTATTTTCTAGTCCGTTTAAAACCTTATCGTAATATGGAAATTGAATGGTGATAAGAAGTGCTAGATAAAGTCCAAAAATAATATTAATAACCATTTGCCGACCAAAAATAATCGTCAATGACAAAAATGCAAAAAACACCACCAAAAGGTAAGCGAACTCTGACAAAAAATGCAAAATGGTAGCAGTATCCATTTAAAAAATAAAACCTATAAAGGCGGGAGCTTCGCTCCCGCCTTTATATTATATTCCTTTTGAATCATTTATTTTTAATTTTTCACTTGTGATTTGGGATAACTTTAACAATAATCAAACCCCCTCACCCCTCAACTCTTCCACTAATTTTTCTGCTTTTTTGGATAATTTTTTCGGCATTTCTATATTTATTAGCACCATAAAATCACCACGACCACGCTCAGTTGGTACGCCTTTATCTTTTATTCTAAGCATTTCACCATGAGTTATTCCTGATGGAACTTTTAGCTCCACATTACCATCTAAAGTTTCTACTTTGTAGCTACCTCCAAGTAAAGCATCTGTTAATTTTATAGGTAAGACTGAAATTAATGTTATTCCTTCACGTTTTATGTTTTTATGAGGTTCAACATGAATCTTGATATACAAATCCCCAGGCTCACCATTTGGCATCGCTTCACCTCTACCAGTCATGCGTATTACTTCTCCATTTTCAATTCCCGCCGGTACTTTTATACTGATTTCTTCTTGAGCTCGGCTAATGCCAGCTCCAGCACAGTGCGGGCAACGTTCTTTTGGTACCTGACCACGACCATGACAAACACTACATTCTCTAACTGTAGTAAAGCTACCCATAATACTTTGTCTAGTTTCGCGAACTTTTCCGTTACCACCACAAGTCGTACAAGACGTCATACCAGCACCTTTTTTAGCTCCACTTCCTTCACATTCTTTACAAAGTGAATTTTTAGTAATAAGGACTTTACGCTCAACTCCAAACACCGCTTCTTTGAAATTTAAATTTATTTCAATGGAAATATCTCGTCCTCTAGCTTTGTGTGAACGAGCTCCCCCAAAACCAAAGTTTTCAAAAATATCACTGATGTCAAACTCAAAACCTTGTCCAGAAAAACCTCCTTGAGAAGCAAAATCTTGCCAATTAAAACCACCAGCTCCTCCACCAGCATTATTAAAGGCGTGACCATAACTATCATACTCGGCCTTCTTTTTATCATCACCTAAAACTGCGTAAGCCTCAGTAATTTCTTTATATTTTGCTTCATCACCCGTTTTTTTATCAGGATGATACTGGGCAGCTAGTTTTCGAAACGCCTTTTTTACTTCGTCCTTAGAAGCTCCTTTTTGTAGCCCTAAAATTTGATAGTAGTCTTTCATATGACGTTTTAGTTAAAGTTTTAATTTTTTGATTATGGCACAAGCCTACCAAAGAGGCAAAGTTATTTTTTATCCTCTGGTTTTTCTTCATTCACTTCAGCGTCGCGCACATTGGTCTCTTCCGCACTATTTGATGTCGACTGTTCGCTTGTGTTATTAGTTTCTGCACTAGTACCAGTAGTGGAGCCAGCTTCACTTTCTGCTGCTTTTTGCATTATTTCACCAATTTTTTGTAATGAAGTAGATAGTTCATCCTTCTTAGTCTCGATAACAGCTTTGTCATCCTTATCTTTTACTTCATTTAAGGCTTTAATTTTATCTTCAATTTCAGTTTTAATTTCAGATGAAATCTTATCACCATGATCTTTTAATGATTTTTCTGCTGTGTAGATTAATTGTTCAGCTTGATTTTTTACTTCAATTAAATCCTTCTTTTTAGCATCTTCTCCAGCATGATCTTCAGCATCTTTTTTCATACGCTCAATATCTTCCTCACTAAGACCTGAATTGGCTTCAATTCTAATTGACTGTTCTTTTCCAGTAGCTTTATCTTTAGCAGTTACATTCAAAACACCGTTACTATCGACATCAAAAGTAACTTCCACCTGTGGCACACCACGTGGTGCTGGAGGAATACCATCGAGTACAAACTTACCTAATGATTTGTTGTCATTTGCCATCGGTCTCTCACCTTGCACAATATGAATTTCGGTTGAAGTTTGATTGTCGGCCGCTGTTGAAAAAACTTGTTGTTTTTTAGTTGGTATATGAGTGTTTTTTTCAATTAATTTAGTATTTACTCCACCCATAGTTTCAATTCCTAACGAAAGCGGTATCACATCAACTAAAGTAATATCTTTTACATCTCCTTGGAAAATACCAGCCTGAATTGCTGCTCCTATAGCCACCACTTCATCTGGGTTAACACTTTTATTTGGTTCTTTACCAAACAGTTCTTTCACTGCATTTACTACTGCCGGCATACGTGTTTGTCCACCCACCAAAATAATCTCGTCTATGTCAGATTTTTGAATTGACGAAGCTTCAAGCGCCCGCTTGGTAATTTCAATTGAACGATCAATATATTCACGTGATAATTCTTCTAGTTTACTTCTAGTCAAAGTAATGAGAAGGTTTTTTGGTGTACCATCAACATTAGCGATAAAAGGAATATTTATTTCAGTTTCACCAGAAGTTGAAAGTTCCTTTTTAGCTTTTTCAGCTTCATCGTCAAGACGTTGTAACGCTAATGGGTCTTTACTCAAGTCAATTCCTTCTTCTTTTTTAAATTCATCTATTAAGTAACGAACAATTTGTTGATCAATATCACGACCACCCATGTGTGCATCACCGTCAGTGGACTGTACTTCAACAACGTCATCGCCCACCTCAAGCACAGTTACGTCAAAAGTACCTCCTCCAAAGTCGTACACTACAATCTTCTCGTCTTTTTTTCTATTAAAACCATAAGCCAAAGCGGCGGCTGTTGGTTCATTTATGATGCGTTTTACCTCAAGTCCGGCAATTTTACCTGCATCTTGAGTCGCCTTTCGTTGTGAGTCATTAAAATACGCTGGGACAGTGATCACCGCTTCAGTGATAGTCTCACCAGTCTTAGCTTCTGCATCAGCTTTAAGCTTAGAAAGTATCATGGCTGACACTTCTTCTGGACGCATATCTTTTTCACCCAGATGCACAATTACACCACCATTACTTCCTGCTTTTACCTCATATGGTACGATTTCCTTATCTCTCTGAACTGCTTCATCAGAAAAATTATGTCCCATAAAACGCTTAATACCATAAATAGTATTTTGCGGATTAGTTACCGCTTGTCTTTTGGCAATTTGACCAACCAAGCGCTCTCCTTTTTTGGAAATAGCCACTACTGAAGGTGTGGTACGATTACCTTCATTATTTTCAATAATAACCGGCTCACCCGCCTCAATAATAGCCATTGCTGAGTTGGTGGTACCAAGATCAATTCCTAAAATTTTTGCCATAATAATTTAGTTACTTAAAAAATATTAATAATAATTTAACAGTTAACAATCAAAACTATCTTAATCTTTAATAACTCCAGTTGTCACTCTAGCTGGTCTGATTATCTCATCTTCATCCGTCAACTCATAACCAAACTGCACTACCGAGATAACTGTGTCAACCTCACTTTCATTTTCTACCATTTCTGTACCAATCGCTTCATCTCGATGTGGGTCAAATTTTTCGCCAACCGGATTTATAACCTTTACCCCGTAAGAGTTTAGTAAACGCATGAGTTGACTGTGAATTCCTTCTATTCCTGCTCGCCAAGCTTTATCTGCTTTCTCCCACGCCTCTTTGTCAGACATTGCCATCTGAAAACTATCACAAAGTGGTAGTAGCTCTTCTATATGACTCTTTTTATTACGAACTCGGTCACGAATTCTTTCTTCTTCCAGTCTTTTGCGAGCATTTAGAAAATCAGCTTTAGCTCTTTGACTTTCTTCTAATATTTCACGTCTGTCTTGCTCGCAAGTTTTTAATTTAGCTTTTAATTTCTTAATAACTTCTGCTTGATTACTTTCAATTTCCTCAAGGTCAGATTCTTCAATTTCATTGTCTTCATTGGTGATTTCCAAATCCTCCTGATTATTGTCTTCATTACTTTTGTTCACCATGTCGGCATTATAAATGCAAAAAAGTTGTTTGTCAAAAAACTGTACAAGTCCACCACTTCTCGGACTCCTCCAGCTTTCTTACAAACTCACCACAACCATTCACTTTACAAATAATGAAAAAATATATAACACTTTACTCAACAGGTTTTTAGTATGCCTACCTAAACAGTAAATAAAGTAGTTCTATCAATCCTCCCTACAGCCTACCGTAACATCTGAGTAACCAAAGCAACCACCTGTTCTTTCTTGCTCGGATCACTTTCCGCAATAAGTAGAGTTATAGCAGTAAGTGCAGCTGGATTGATATTCTTACTCCCTCTTACACCTGATTTACGCAAGAACCAAACAAAAGCGAAAGCTCCAGACCTTTTATTGCCGTCAGTAAACGGATGGTTCTTAACCATGAAGTACAGTAAGTGAGCCGCTTTTTCTTCAACTGTCGGATACACTGACTTTCCGCCAAACGACTGCATAACATTACCTACAATCCCTTCAATATTCCCCTCCTTTCTTTCATGTGCAAAAATATCAGTGGCTTCACCTTTACGGATAAGTTCTTTTCTTAAATCAGAAATTGCCGTGTATAAATCTGCACCAACAAGTGTCACTCGTTTCTTGGTGACACCCTTCAGTTCAAGTGATTCTTTGTCATAAGAATCAAGTGATACCCAAGTGCTAGCAAATTCCTTGATTAGCTCAAGAACTGCTTTAGGGTCGAGTGTTACATGTTCTGGTAACAGAGCCTGCACATCCTCTACCGCTTTCATAAAAGCTTCATAATTTTGACCAATGCGCCTGCGGTTTATCGTGTACCCCTTTGTAATATGTCCACGGAGTGTTTTGGTGGCCCATTGCCTGAAAGCTGTTGCTTTTTTACTGTTAACTCTATATCCAACTGACAATATTAAATCCAAATTATAGTGATTTATCTCTCGCTTAATTTCTCGATTACCCTCAATTCGAACTATCCGGAATTTCCGGATAGTTGCCTTTTCATCCAATTCTTCGGTTTTATAAATATTCTTAATGTGCTCGTTTACAGTTCGTACATCTACATCAAAAGCTTGAGCTACCTGTAATTGAGTCGCCCAAACCGTCTCCTTCTCCAAATCACCACGTAGCTCAATGGCTCCAGATTTTGTTTGGTAAATAACTGGCTTTTTTTCTTTTTGTTCCTTCTTCATGTTGTTTACATTTTACCACAAACAACCCTTACTCCCTCAAAAAACCAATCTTCCTAAGGTTATTATATTTCCTACTTACTCACCACTTTCCTCACAAGCTTCTATTTTTCTTTTATTTTGTGTTCCAACTAAGATTTTCATATTTGTGTAAATAAACCACCGATAAATTTTAACCAACCCTGTCTTCCAAAGACTTTAAATCCTTCACCGGTGCCACAAACTGAACTTTCCCTACCGCCGAAAAATGTTTTTCACCACACGCTATTTTTAATTGCTCGCTAATTGATAGCTCATCAAGTCTATCCTTACCTTTGGTCTCAACCACCAAATACAATCGCTTATCATTTTTAAATACAATTGCCCAATCTGGGTTATACATACCAAGTGGAGTTTCAATCTTAAACTTAGGTGGCAATTTCATATAAAATTCCACCTCATCACGCACTTCAAGCTCATTCGCAAAATAACTCTCCACCTCAGAATCATATACCACATGATCATAAATAGTTTTTTCTTGCTCATTCACCACTCGCATTTTAGACACATAAGATTCAATTTCTGCATCTTTAAAAATCTGCATTTCATACTCACTACCGGAAACTTTTTCGTACTTCACCCCATCAACAATCATCCGTTTCATCGCGAACTTAATCTCCTCCACTGTCTTATCCATCATATACTGCGGATTGGAACGAATCTTTTCCCAAGCTTTTGCTTTGGTAACTATCTTCAGAATTGTTTCTTGTCGTACTCCGGCATGACTTGATATATACTCAAGAATATCCGGTACCGGCAACGATTGTGAAAATTGCTTTCCTTTTCGATCAGCTCTCTTGGCCGCCAAAATGCCTTTTTCATAATCAAGTGAAAGTCGAGCAATCTCTGCTCGTATTTGCGGAGCTTGCGATTTTATCTCAGCTATAGCTTTGGTAGCTATAGTGATAAATTTCTCTTCGTTAAGTTCTACCGCGTACCTAGTCTTTTGCTTGATTCTATCCCACAGTTGCAAAAAGTTTTTATCAATCTCCCATTTTTTCTTTAAAGCTACTTTCCTTCTTTCTCGTTTATTCGCTATACGACCATCACCAAAAGCTACTCCAGTTTCTTTCTCAATTTCCTCCTGCAAGCTTTTGGCAAAAGTCTCATAACTTTCATTGGCCACCACGGTCAAAATATTCACTGATTGATCAAAAATTCTTGTACCCGTCGCATCTACCGGCAACCTAAGACCTCGACCAATTTCTTGTCTTTTCTTCACATACGACTCAGTTTCGTTCAAAGTACAAATCTGGAAAACATTTGGATTATCCCAACCCTCCTTAAGAGCCGAGTGAGAGAAGATAAACTGAAGCGGTTCATCTGCCGACAAAAGCCGTTCCTTATCTTTCATAATAAGCTCATAAGTCGAACGGTCATCCTCAGTTGTACCCTTAGTATCCTTTATTTTTCCTTGTTTATCTTTTGAGAAATATCCGTCATGTACCTTGGCCACCCCCGGTAATTTAAGGGCTTTGTATTTTACATCCTGCCTTAGTTCTTCATAAATTTCTTCAAACCAAACGGCGAACTTGCCCTTAGTTCCCTCATCATGATTACGATAATTAGCTACTCTATCAATAAAGAAAAGCGACAATACTTTAATATCTCTATCTTGTCTTTTAAACCTCAACATCTTATCAAAATGCTCACGCACGGTTTCCACTATCTGCTGTCGCATCACTTCATCACCAAGCTCACCAATCCCCTTCTCCGCAGAAACCACCACCCCATTTTGAAACTCCACTTCTTTAAGTTCCGGATCAATCGACTCCACCACAAAGCCTTCATAAGCCGGCAACCCGCCGGAAATTTCATACAAATCACACGTATCACTGGCACGTAGTTGCTTGACCGTCGCTGAAATTTTCTTTTTCTTTATTTCACCACTCGCTGTTCTCTGCTCTATTTCCAACATGGCTTTTACGGCTGTCTTGGTAACAGACACACCAAGCACCTTTACATAAGCGTCATTTTGCAACCCATCTTCTTGCACTGACGCTACCTCTATTCGCTTAACCAAACCCTGATCATAAGCATCGACCGGAGTCAGGCGGTAGACTTGATTGTATAAATTCTTGTGCGTGGCTGAGTAGCGCAAAGTACAGAGAGGATTGAGTGAATCTATCGCCGTCCGAGCTTTTTCACTCTCCATGTTTTGTGGCTCGTCTACTATCACAATTGCGTTAGTTTTTTGTACCAACTCTATCGGCACTCCACCGACTGAGTCACTAGCCTTGTTTATCAATCGATCATCAGTCTTAAAAGCCTCAATATTTATAAGCATTACTGACAAGTTATTGGAAGTGGCAAAAGCCCGCAAATCCCCCGGTCGTTTGGTGTTGTAAGTAAAAAAATTATACGGCGGATTACCATAGAGCGAACGCAAATGATCTCGAGTAATCTCGAGCGACTTAAGCACCCCCTCACGTATCGCCTTCCCTGGCACCACGACAATAAACTTAGCAAAACCATACCGCTGGTAAAGCTCGAACATTGTCCTTAGATACACGTAAGTCTTACCGGTACCGGTCTCCATCTCAACCGTGAAGTTTCGTCCTTCAAATTCTGCTTGTTCCGGCAAGCTATTTCTTTTTTGAATCGCACGCAAATTCTTGATAATTGTCGCTTCATCGCTGGAGTAAGTTTTACTCCCTCTTCATTTTGTAAAAGTCCCAGTCCGGACACTTCAAAAATATCCGCGCCGGTGGTGGTCTGTTGTCCGTCAAACAAATCCACCACCGCCTCAATAGCGTCCAATTGATACTGTTGTTCCGCGTCAAACTTCAGTTTCATAGGCTACACAGTCTTGAAAATTACCTTAGCCTCCTTGCAACGTAAACTAAAATTGATCATATCCTCATCCTTCTTAAATATCTTTTCGAGTACAATGACCATCTTTGGCTTTTCTTCCAATATTTTCATCAACTCCTTGCTTGGAGTCTTTTGATCTAACGCCAAAGCTACCTCCGTCGTCAGTGATAAAGTAGCCGGATTTTTTTCGTGAGCGGTGTAGCAAGTGGGTAGCCGATCTTTAGCAACACTTCCGTCGCCCTATCTCTGGCTGTACCGGTGACAGTTTCTTTAGTGTAGTCAATCAGTGCTTGCTTTTAGCTCCTCATCTGTCTCAAATGCTCTCGCGTGCCACTGCGGAAAATGTGAATCAGACTCACGATAAACTCGCACCCCAAGATCACCTTGGTAATCAGGGTGATCTTTTTTGATCTGCTTGGCAGCGCGCTTGATGCGGTCGATAGCGATATCAGAAATTTTCTTATAACCGGCTTTTATCGCTTCGCTACCGCTCGGCGTCTCCTCCGGCATCTGCACACAAATATACTTTGCTGATTCCCACCATCCTCGGCGTTTTGTTTCATGACAGCAATGCGCGGTGGTACCGGAACCAGAGAAGAAGTCGAGGATTAAGTCACGATCATTTCTAACAAGATTTAATAGATACCTTATATAATCAACTGGTTTTGGATAATCAAACACTTTATCCTCAAATAATAATTTCATGTCAGAGGCACCATTGGCGTTAATTATTCCTTTTATTAAATTTTTATTAGGCGCCGCTCTCTCTATAGGATTCCCTTCATTATCTACATTCAAATAATTTTTATAATAAACACCCACTCCACTTTTTTTATTATCAGATTTCTTAAACACTATAAAATCATTTTTGATTCCCCACATTACTTTATCTTTACTCCACTTCCATATCCAACCATCATTTTTATACTCATTTCTACCATTTGGATAAGTTTTCTTACCATCACTAGAAACAATCTCATAATTTAGTGAATCACTATATCTTAAACCACCCCTATCCAAGTTATCTATATAATAAGGGCCTCTAACATCAAAATGTTCATCTTTGTATTTGTATCTAGTTAAATCGTAAGATTTTACATTTTTACTAAATATATTTTCAGCTAAATCAAAATTCTTTGTATACACAAGAACAAATTCAGTAATGGTCGAAATTGTCTTTACATCTGACGCTCCAGTCTTTTTCTCCCAAATAATTTCACTGACAAAATTCTCCTCCCCGAAAATCTCATTCATGATCATTCGCAGGTTATGAACTTCATTATCATCAATTGACACAAAGATTACTCCATCGTCCCGCAGTAGGTTACGAGCCATATAAAGTCTCGGATACATCATCGACAGCCAGTTGGAGTGAAAACGTCCGCTGTCACGCGAGTTTAGCTTATAGGCTTTTTTGTATATTTTATTATCTTCATTTTCACAATCCCGACCGTACTCTTCTTCGGTCTCGCGGAAGTTGTCGTTGTAGACAAAATCCTTACCCGTATTGTACGGTGGATCGATATAGATCATTTTCACTTGATTGTAGTAGGCTTTTTGGAGAGTACGAAGTACTTCTAGGTTTTCTCCTTCTATGAAGATGTTGTTTGATTTTTCGAAGTCTTTACTTGAGCGTTTTTCATCAAGCGTCAGCGTGCAAGACGACCGACTGGCAATCTCATCAAATACCGCACTCTTACCCGCCCATTCCAAGCGATAGCGCTCTCCCTCAGTGACACTACTCTCTCCCACCATTTGCTTTAAAGCTTTGATATCAATCTTTCCATCAGCAAACATTTCCGGCATTAGCTTTTTTAGTGCTTCCACTCTTTCTTGCTTTACATTCACCGAAAAACCATCGACTTTTTTCACTTTACCTTTCGTCTTGTCTTTCTCTACTGTTGTTTGCTTTTTTATCGCCATAAATAACCCTATTTAATTACCTATTCTTATTTCCTAAGTCAATTTCTTTATTTTGGCATTATAGCATTATCAAAAGTAATTTACCTAAATTAGGGGCGAATTTAATAAGTTTTGTTATTCCAGCTCTTAATAAGAATCATCACAAACCAACAATCCCCAACAGTATTGATTTTTGTCTAAAAAAAGCGTATTAAAAGCGTATTATAGAAGTGACTTTCGGGTCACTAATTCTAGTGCTGGGGGGGCTCCGTTTTCGGAGTCCCCTTTGCTATTTTGAGTTGTACACAGAGTAACTTGATTTTGATAAAATTTGTAGTATACTATTGGTATCGGATTGGGGTGTCCCCGGTCGGCATTAGGTCCCGCAAGGGACTTTTTGCGTTCTAAGGAAATACTTTTAGGCCATAACCGTCTATCTTTCCATTACTATTGTGACGGAGTTTTGTTCGTATAATTTCAAAAGGAATATACGGCTCTTCTTTATTGAGTACATGGCGTGCAACTGGATACGCACAAAGGTCGGCTATTTGTAGACCGATCTCATTCTCTCTCTTGCTTTGCATCATAAAATCAGTAATGCGACTTTTAAATCGAGTAGAATCCACATGGTATGTTCCCCTGTCTACAATACTATTGTAATGAGCCAAAAGTTCTCCATCTTCCCTTTTTCCTCTTTTTTCTATATCAATAGCAACCGTTGCATTACCAGAGAATGCATCTAACGTAAAAATGAGACGCTCCATCATAAATGAAAGGCAGATTGTGTACGGGTTCTGAGCTGACTTTCCGTATTTTTCTATATGTCGTTTCTTATCAATAGCCACTGCAATAATAGTGTATTCAGCTTCTTTTAAGATTTTATTGAGGGTAGTATAAAATTTTTGTTTTAATTCTAAATCAAAAAGCACCTGAAACGCTCCTTCGCATTTTCGAATATCTCGTGAATGAAGAATAACACCGTCCGAACCAAAAAACTCTTGCTTCATTGCCTTAACGATTTCACATACACGCACATATTCAACTTCACTAAACAGTATGCCTTGCAGCAAAAAAATTGGAAATTGCTCATCAATAAACGTAAGCCCATGATCTCCAGTCTCATCAAGAAAGAATCTGTGTGTAGCTAAACGTTTTTCCTGCATATACAGTTTTATTTTACCTTACTTTAGGATAAACCTCGAACAATATACCAGTTTTTTGTAACACAACCCTATATTCACCCCCCCTAAATATAATAGAAAACAAATAGTAAACGAAGATACAATCATACGTGTTCCACCATCAAAACTAAAAAGAGTCGCATATGCGACTCTTTTCTTAACGTTTCGACCAAGCTGGTCGTTTACGAGCTTTTCGCAGACCAAATTTCTTACGCTCTACAGAACGAGCATCTCGCTTAAGATATCCCTCACGCTTAAGTGGAGTACGACGATCAAGTTTTTCTTTCACTAAAGCTCTAGCAATACCAAGACGAATCGCTTCTGCCTGCGCTGAGATACCACCACCAATCACTTTTGCGGTAATAGTATAGTCCTCAATACCAGCATCAGCGGTACCCAGTACTTCATCCACTGCTTTTTGAAGAGCGGGGTGTTTGAAGTATTCTTTATAGTCTTTTTCGTTTACTACAATAGAAGTAGCAGAAGCACGAGTTAAACGAACACGAGCAGTAGCGGTCTTGCGACGTCCGATTCCTTCTATGTAGGTTGTTTTTGTGTCAGTTGCCATAAGCTTTATTCAGAGATAACTAGATTTTTTAATAATGGTTTTTTGAGTTTATTACTCGGTAACATACCAGCTATAGTTCGACGAATAACTTCAGCGTAACCCCGTCTTTCACCTAAGTGTTCTAGAGTCTCAGTCTTTCGTCCACCTGGCCAACCTGAGTAAGATTGGTAGATTTCAGCTTTTTTACCTTCTGGTATATCAAGCTTGCTAGCGTTTATTATTTCAACCTTCACATCAGCTACGGTGTGACGAGCAAAATCAGTTTGGTCCTTACCATTTAAAATTTTAGCCACTTCAGTCGCCAATATACCTAATCGCTTTCCGGTAGCGTCAATAGTGTGTACTTTTGTGTTTGTTTTGGTTTCCATAGTATTTATTCTACAAATTCAATTACAGCTTGGTCTCGACCTGATGGCATACGTCCAATTTTAATAACTCTAGTATAACCTCCGTTTCTTTCTTTAAATTTAGGAGCAATTTCAGAAAATAGTTTTTTCAAAATTACGTCACTTGGCTCACCCAACCGACTGGAAACAATCCGTCTAGCTGGTACAGTACCCTTTTTAGCGTAAGTTACCAAACGCTCAATTCTTGGTTGCAACTCTTTTGCCTTAGCAATAGTAGTAACTATCTTTCCATCGCGAATCAATGAAACAGACAACCCACGCAACAGAGCAGTACGCTGATTTACGTTTCGACTAAGAGTTCGGTTTTTGTTTGAATGTTTCATATTAATATTATTCGTTCAATGAAAGTCCCATTTTTTGTAGGAGTTCAGTTATTTCTTCCAACCCTTTAGGACCAATTCCTTCGAGGGCTAGAATATCATCTTTTGATTTTCGCACAAGCCCCCCCACAGTTCGAATACTGGCTTCTTCTAATGATTGAGCTGTACGAGCTGATAAATCTAAAGTTTCAATTCGAGTTTTTAAAACATCAGAGCTCGGCTCGTTGGCAGATACGGCTTCTGCTGATTCTTCAACTTCTGATTTGGTTGATGTATCGGCGTACTCCTCCTGAAAACCAACAATTGAACGTAGTTGGTGAATCATAATTTCAACTGAACGTTCTAAAGCTTCACGTGGTGAAAAAGTGCCATCGGTCTCAACTGATATACGTAGACGATTATAATCAGTACGATCACCCACACGCATGTTTTCTACCTCATAATTAGCTCGACGGATCGGAGTAAACACAGCATCAAGTGCGATGGTGCCGATTTCAACCTTATCTTTTTGATGTACTTCTCTTGGTACATAACCAAGTCCTCTCTCTACCAATAGTTCCATTTCTAAAGAACCTGATTTGCTGGTAATTTCAGCAATTGGTTGCTCTGGGCTCAATATTTCAACTTGAGTTGGAGCCTCTATGTCAGCCGCTGTTACTATACCTGCCCCAGTTTTTTTTAGTTTTATAGTAATCGGCTCATCACCGTGAAGATTTAAACGAATTCTTTTAATATTTAAAAGAATTGTAATTACATCTTCCTTAACACCATCAAGTACACTAAACTCATGCTCAGCTCCCTCAATTTTAACTTGAGTAATAGCAGCACCTGGTAACGAAGATAAAATGATCCGACGAAGTGAGTTACCTAGAGTATGACCATAGCCTGGATATAGATTATCAATTTCAAAAATACCGTGAAATTCATCTTCTTGTACAACTCGTGGCTTTGAAGGTAGAGTTACGTTTGTTTCTAGCATAATTTATTTTTTTTAGAATTACATTTACGTTAATAACCTTTATCCTATCGGCTATAGTATTCCATTACCTGCTCAGGATCAAACAGGGTTTCAGTCGGGTCGTATACCGGATGAGCGTTTATGGTAGCTGACAGTTTTTTGATATCTAAAGACAACCAGCTTGGTACAGCTGTCGCTTCATGAGTTTCAGCAATCTGAACAAACAGACCAGTTTGTTTACTTCCCTCACGTACTGATATTGTATCACCTACTCGCACCCGATGTGACGGAATAGTAAACTTCTTACCATTTACTAAAATATGTCCATGAGAAACAATTTGACGGGCTAGGCGTCTAGTCTTTGCTAAACCAAGACGATAAACTACATTGTCTAATCTTGATTCTAGACGATCCATCAAAAGTGAGATTGGTTGATGGCTTTTTTCTACTGCCTCATCAACATAACGACGAAGTTGCTTTTCGGTAATGCCGTAAGTGAAACGCATTTTTTGCTTTTCAATAAGCTGACGTTTATAGTCACTCATCTGTCCTGGTCTTTTTCCGGTTTTACCAGTTCTAGATTGAGACAAAGCAAACTTCTGGGTTTGAGTTTTTTCAAAAATCGGCGCGCCGAGTCTTTTTGCTATTTTAAATTTTGGTCCTATTTTCATAAACTATTTTTAAACACGTCGTTGCTTAGGTGCACGAGTACCATTAAAAGGAACTGGAGTCATGTCAGTTATACGAGTCACTCCTATACCTTTACCGGAAAAAGCTCTTAAAGCAGATTCTCGACCGGCGCCTACACCACGAATAACTACCTCGGCATCTTTCATGCCCATTTGCTGAGCTTTTTCTCCGATAATTTCACCCACCTTAGCAGCGGCAAATGGAGTACTTTTACGTGACCCCTTAAATCCGAGTGCTCCACTTGAAGCACTCATAACCGCATTACCCTTTGGATCACAAAGTGTAAGCAAAGTGTTGTTGAAAGTAGCCAAAATATTTAATTTGCCACTAGCTAATTTTCGCTTTGGAATACGATTTAGCGCTCTTGAGGTTCCAGCTACATCAGAACCTCCTCCTTTTTTGATGATACGTTTCTTACCCATATGTCAAATACGTAAAAATAAACTAATAAATTTTAAGTCTTTTCGAGCTTACGGCGACCACTACCCATAGTTTTCTTAGCTCCTTTTAGAGTACGAGCGTTAGTCTTGGTTCTTTGACCACGAACCGGTAGACGCTTAGCATGACGTGAACCACGATATGACTGAATGTCTTTTAGGCGTTTTATATTAGCGGAAATTTCGCGCTTTAAATCTCCTTCAATACGAAAAGACTCTATTTTTTCGCGGACAGCATTTTCCTGATCGGTAGTTAAATCAGTTGGTTTAACTGTATGTTCGATATTTAAACCGGTTAAAATTTGTTTAGCTCTAGATAAACCAATGCCATAAACACCGGTTAAACCATAAGCTAATTGTTTTTCGTCTGAAATTGTAATTCCTGAAATTCTCATATTGATAAACTTATCCTTGACGTTGCTTATGACGTGGTTTTTTCTTATTTATAACAAAAACAACACCACGCCTTTTTACAATGATGTCATCAGGACTCATTTTTTTAACTGATGATCTTACTTTCATAATTTTTATTAGAGTCTTTTGGTAATACGCGCCTTCCCGCCATATGGATCTAAAACCATACCAACCTTATCACCAACCAAAACTCGAATTCGAAACTTTCGCATCTTACCCGATAGGTACGCAATAATGGTCTCGTTGGTTTCGTCAAGCACAACACGAAAAAAAGCGTTGGGGAGAGCTTCCTCTACTATCCCATAGGCCAATTCATCTTTTGTAACTTGTACTTCTTGCTGATCCATTAAACGAGGATGAGTGTAACAAAACTATTAAATATAGTCAAGAAAAATACTCGACTTATAGTTAATTACTTATCTTTTAATTCTTCTACAATCACTATATCTTTGGCTTCATCTGGAAACGACCGCTTCCAAAATGGCTTACCAGTAACAACCGCACTATCAATTCCAATGTGTCCAGACATAACAGTAGAAAGTGCAGTTAAAGGTTTACCAGCTAAATCAGTTTGTAATTGAGCTGAGTCATATTCCCAAACAATTAATGGTTTACCAACTATACTAAAATTAACAGAAGGGAGATTAGCAATGTAAGAAGAACTAGTTTCTGGATTAGTATAAGAAAAATTAAGTTCTTCAACATTTCGTATTCTTACTGGTTCACCAGAGTAAGTAGTGATGGTCTCGCTGGCTAAAAACTGTGCAAAGTCACCATGCTTGAACAACGGTAATTGTAATACTGCCTGTTGTTTAATTGTAACTAAATTATCTCCATATTGAACTGACGGTAAATCATTATAAGTAAGAGCTACAGCGTCCTCAAAAGCAACGAAATCAGCTGGTTTTTCAGATTCTATTTTAGCCAAAAGCTTATCTCGCAACTCCATTTGTAGTGACTGTTCAGCAGTACTAAGTTCGTTATCATCAATAATAAATCTCGGTCCATTAAAACCACCAGAAAAAGCTTCGCGATTTTCAGCATGAATAGACTCGTACAGTTCGTTTAGATTGCTTTCCTTAAAACCAGGAACATCAAAACTGGTACCAGCTGGTAAGTTGTATTCCTGACCAATATCATCAGCAAAAACCTCAGCTCTTATGGTACCCGGCACCAGTGCCCCACTTCCATCTTTAAGAGCCCCTGGAACAACCACTGACTCTTGAATACGAAATACTAAACCGTCTGGAGATCGAAAGCGAGTATTTTTTATCAAACGCTCTGAACCTGGAGTGGTTTTTATAATTTCTATAAAACCACTAGCTTGTTCTTCAACATGCTCTTGACCACTAGCAGACACCTGTCTCTCTCCTGTCTCTTCAATAGTGAGAATTTCATAAGTTAAGGCATTTTGTCTTTTATCTGGATAAGCGGTAAATTCAGCATTAACATTTGGTTCTCTAAATTCAGGGTAGACTGTTAAAGTAGTTTTTGACAAAAACATACTTAAACCAAAAATGGCACCAACCAGTAAGACTACTACCGCTACTATAGCCATAAAATTAAAGCGAGACTTTTTGTTTTTATCCTTAATAACAATAGTCCCTATTTCGTCGTCGGTTTTGTTAGATGAAGGCCCAACAACAGAGTTGTTATTGTCTTTTCTGGTTTCAGTTTTTTCCGGTGGTTGACGGCGTTTTTTTACCTCAGCCGGTCTAATATCTTGTAAATTCCATTTTTGTGCCATATGTTTATTTATACAGTATATAACTTTTTATAATTGCTCAAACTTATGTTCATAGTTTCTTTTGTGGAAAAACTGAGCCGAAACTAACATAGCTGTGTCTTGATTGTTTTTTATAAGGCTTTCTTTTGTCTGTTTATCGTAGTATCCATCAATCATATCCTTGGTTATATCGTACACTAAATGTGACGATTTAGTAACTTTTCTTCCAGCACTCTCAATATAAGGCCTTAGAAACTTAGTAAAGCCAACATCACCATGAACAAATACTGTTTTTGGTATAGTGAGTTTGTCACCAGTCTCTTGAAATAAGGAAATCAAACGAGACTCATAAGCCAGCAATGTAGCACTTACGTCTTTTTGCTTTTTTTCAGTAAACTTACTTAATAATAATTCGATGTTGCCACTCTTTAAGTGACTCAAAGCTTCTTCGATTGGTATTGATAATATACTTGATAACTCTCGCGCCAGAGAAACCATACCAAACGGAGTGTGAGTACAGTACTGCAGAACACCATCACGAACAATACCAATTTCAGTGGCTTCAAAAGTCACGTCCACTAAACAGCAATCATTCATTGATTCATACAAATCAGACACCACATAAAAAAGAGCCAACATGAAAGAATATTTTTGTAAGTCTATTTTTGGAAAGATATTATTTTTAACATCGTCCAAAGCTTTTGCGATACTTTGTTGTACAACAACACTCAATTCAATTACCTTAACTAAATTAGCTTCTTGCTTGCCAGTCAAGATAATAGAATATCCATTAGCTACTATATCAGCGGTTGTACGTGATACTAAATCAAGGCCTAGATTATGTATTTTTTCATTTTCTTTTAATTCTTCTTGGACTTTCTTTCTGGCCATTCTTAGTAATTTCGAAATAAATGGTTTGGTTATAGAAAAAGATTCTTCATTTTTATAGGAAATGCTTTTAGATACAGTATACGACCACGGAGCAGCAACAGTAACTTGAGCATGAGATAATTTACCTTTATTTGATAAGGCTTTTTTTCCTTGACTATCAAGTTCCATAAGAACATTCAATAAAGAAGTTATAATACTCTTTGCGCTTTGCTCTAGTGAATCAATTTGTTTTAAAGGGCCGTACTCGCGTTTCGACCAAACTATAGTTGGATAATTTTTGTTGGGATCTGATTCCACAATCGCCGCCAAGACACTGCCCGACCCAATATCTATAATCACTCCGTATTTTGTTTCGTCTTCCGAAGAAAAAAGAGCCATAGTGGCTTTATTATACTAAAATTTAGAATTTTAATAAATTTAGTGGGTGGATAGTATAAAATGGCCGCGGGCAAAGCCCGCGGCCATTTTATACTATCCACCCACTATCCATCACTCCAAAACCGCCTTAACTCTTCTCACTCCAGCCGAGGAAGATTCTTCTTTTGTTATCCTAAAATTTCCAGAAATTTCTGCCAATCTTTTCACGTGTGGTCCGCCACATAACTCCTTAGAAAACACTGTATTATCAGCTCCTTTGATAGTATAAACTTTAACTTCATCCGGATATCGCTCCCAAAAACTAGCTTCGATAGTCTTATCGGCTTGTGCCACCTCCTTTGGTAACATTTCAATTGTTACTTCCCCACCAATTTTAATGGCATTGTTAACATACTCCTCTACCTTATCCAAAACCTCACGAGGAACCTTATCAGGGTGCGTAAAATCAAAGCGTAAGCGCTCACCAGTGATATTTGAGCCGGCTTGATGCACATGATCACCAAGTTCCTTGCGGAGACCAGCTAACAGCAAGTGAGTAACCGTATGATACTGCACTACCTTTTCTGAATGATCAGCCAAGCCTCCTTTAAATTTCTGTTCGGCTCCAACGCGTGATTTATCTCTATGTTCTAACATCAATTTTTCAAAACCAACTCGATCCACCACCAAGCCTTTCTCTGTCGCAATCTCCTCGGTGAGTTCAATCGGAAAACCATAAGTAGTGTATAGATCAAAAGCATTTTGTGCACTAATCGCTTTTTTTGCCACTGGTGCTACACTTTTATCGATCACCTTCTTCCCATCAACCTCCTTGGAAGTCACGTGTACCTGTAAGGAAATTTTATTAAACTGCTTCAGACCACTTTCTAAAGTACTTCTAAATTGCTCTTCTTCTTTAGCAATTACTGACTCAATCTCCTTTTCCTTAGTCTTAAGGGCTGGATAATGTTCACCATAAGTATCAATTACTCCAGCTGCCAACTCAGCAAACTTCCCCGCCGGCACCGCTAACTGATCGGCAAAACGGACTGAGCGACGTAAAAGACGACGTACAAAATAACCTTGATCAGTATTGCTGGGCAAGACACCATCGGCAATCAAAAAAACTGCTCCCCGAATATGATCAGTAATTACTCGAAAAGCCACTAAGTTATCTTTGTATGTACGCTTAGATAAATTTTCTATTTTTTCTACCACATTCCACAGCAAATCTATCTTAAATATATCTGGGTCGTTATTTTTAGCCGCCGCAATACGCTCTAAGCCGCCACCAAAATCAACATTACGCTGTGGTAACTTAGTAAAACTACCATCTTCCTGCTTCACATACTCCATGAAGACCGAGTTGCCGATTTCCACAAACTGTCCTGAGTCACTGTTTGGATGTGGCGCTTTATCCTTATAATCAGGATGAGTGGCATATTCTGGACCAAAATCATAAAAAACCTCACTGTCAGGACCCCCAATCTCTCCTACCGGCATCTTATCTGGTGTACCAGAACGACTCCACCAGTTTTTACCAGCGTCATAGTAGAAAATACGCCCACCTTGCATACCAAGCTCATAACCTGCTTCTTCACTCCCAACATGCACCGCTTTGGCTTCAATTCCCTTTTCTTTAAATAATTTTTGCCAAATAGCCACCGATTCTTCATCAGCCGGAATACCCAGACTCTCGTCTCCCGCAAACACAGTGACGTAGATACGCTCTGGATCAAGTCCAACCTCGTCTACTAGGTAGGTAAAAAACCACCGCAACTGTTCTTTTTTAAAATAATCACCCAAAGACCAGTTACCAAGCATTTCAAAAAAAGTAGTGTGACGGTTGTCTCCCACTTCTTCGATATCATTGGCGCGGAAACATTTTTGAGAGTCCGTGAGGCGCACCCCGTTGGGGTGCGCCTCACCCTGCAAATACGGAATCAAAGGCTGCATCCCACTACCGGTAAACAGCGTAGTTGGGTCATTCTCGGGCACCAAAGCAGCCGACGGTATGACCGCGTGACCATTTTTCTCCATAAATTCCAAATATTTTTGTCTGATTTCGTTCCCACTCATAATTTCAAATATAAAATACCACTTAGGTTGTTTAAAACCAAATTATACTATACTAAATAAAGTAATTTTGCGAGGATTATAAAAAATGGCAAGGAGTTAAAAACTCCTTGCCATTCAAGATAAAGTTATCTTAAATTTTACAACTAACTATCAATTATTCTTTTTGCCTCAGATAAACATTCAGCAAAATTTTTATCGTTAACATAGGCTGGTCTAAGCCATTCTGGAAGAGCTGTGCGGGCAAACCGCCTAAACTGTTGTGATACCAGTATTGTTACACCTTTATCACTTACAGAACGAACGTTTCTTCCTCGTACTTGTAAGAGATCGATCATAACTCGCCAATTCCATATACCCCATCTCGCGTTACCGTATCTATTTTCTTCAAATACAGTTTGCGGATCATTGGGATTAGGGTAGGCTGGACGAAAATAGAAAATGACCGGTGCCATACCATCAGGTAAATCTATACCCTGACCATAATTAGCAACAGTACCTACCAAACACATCCCCTCTCCTTGAACAAAGCGTGAAATTGCTTGTCTGGCACTCTCCTTCTCATTGTTAGACACTACTGTCAAACCTTCTTCTGTGGCAAACTTCAATACCTTTTGCCTCTCCAGTTCAGACACAACTAAAATAACTGAACGCTTGTTTTCATGAGCTAAATCTTTAGCAGACCTAACCATAAGACGTATTGCCTTAGTAACATCTTTTTTATTCCGCTCTTTAACCGCCAGATTTGGTGTATCTGTTGGCATTAATACCGCTGTTTTTTCATTATCAAAACCTGAACCCAAGGATAAAAACTTACCCTCAATTCCAGTTTCAAATGAAAGCATTTTAGGATCAACAATAGTTGCAGAACACGCCAGACAGTTCGCTGGAAGCATAGCTTTTATAAGACCAGCTACAAAATGATCCTTCACAATAAGTTCACAGCAAACACTACCGTCACCCTCTTTTTTCCTTGTCCAAAAGGCATAAGTAAAAGCGAGTGGATTAAGTCTTTTTTTACTTTTTTCTTGCTTAGGCGGCAGGGAAAACCCTAAAGACTTAACATATCGATAAAGTTCACGAGTTATAACGTCTAACTGTTTTAACATCTCAAAATCATCTACCGGACTGATAATAGACTTACGAACAGCATTATTAATGTCATTGCGTATTTCTTTGATATCCATGCTGTTAAGACACTTAAGTAGACGTTCAATTTCATCGTACGACAATATAGAATCTGAGGTTCTCTTGCCAGGCGAACGCTTTTTTACAACAAGTTTCATTTCACTTAAAAACTTTTCCATCAATCCAGCCTGTTTTGCTTTTACTGATTTTAGCGTTTTAATAATAGAAACAAGCTTACGGTCAGTAATACGAAATTCTAGAGTTGCTCGTATACTTCTAGCAATCGAATGCGCCTCATCTACTACTACAGCTGTCGGTGTAAACTGTCTTAACAGAAAAACAGAGTAAAAATAAAAAGCGTAAGTAGCAACTATAATACCCCCACCCAAACCAGCCTCGTACTTTTGTTTCAAATACGGGCAAGGAGTTGAACCAGGACTATATGTTTCACCACTTTCAAGTACCCTATGAGGACAATTACGCAATAACGAACAAGGCACCTCATCAGCTCTTAAATCACGATCCTTGTAATACAGACACGAATGTTCGTTACGTCCGTACATTGGTTTAGTATCGGGAAACATCGCTACTACTTGCTGTACCAAAGTTTTATTTGGCACCAAATAGAAACGAGTTCCTTTGAATGAAGACAGCCAAGTATAACCGATTGATGTCTTACCAGTACCGGTAGGAGCTTCGATAATACCACCATTTTGATTACTATCCAGAAAATTAAAGGCTGCTTCTTGATTATCTGTCATTGACGGATAACGCTCAAACGGAAAAAATTGAGCAAGATGTTTCATAATTTCTCTCCTGTTTTGAGAATATTTGATTTTCAAAATACCTCTGTTTTCATCCTTTCGGAATCATCAGCGAGGATACACATCCTCGGAACATAGTCTGGTTTTTAAGTTATATTTTATGAATATAACTTAAAGGGACCAGACTCCAAAGAAGAGAATACTAGTCTTCACGGCTGTACACGCATCTAAACAGGTCAAAAGCTTAAAATACGAGACTGTGTGAATTTCTTTTACTTTCACCTTTTTAGGATCATCAGTCAAGGTACACACCTTGAGAGCTATCCGTGTTTATGCAGAAGCACAGGGACACGGATCCGCACTTCACGGGACAATTCGGTACAAAGCAGTACCAGACAGTACGCCTCACGAGAGAGCCTATACATTATATGATTCTGTTTTCATCCTTTCGGAATCATCAGCGAGGATACACATCCTCGGAACATAGCTCGGTTTGTGAAGTTGGACTTCACAGGGACCGAGCTCCTTAGAAAAGAGTTGACTAGAGTACTTCAGATTACTTTACCGTACCGCACAGGTCAGTACCGTACAGTACAGCACCTTATGCACTTATCTCTTTCCATTCTTCCACCACAAACCGACCAAAAGGCCCATTACAGGTAGGGCGAAAATCCGCCAAGCCAATTTTCTTACCAGCCTGATCAAACACCATACGGACTTTTTCCAGATTGATTTCATTGGTGTCGACCTCAATAGTAAGGTAAAAAGCCCAAGTATCGAACCTTGGACGCACGATTGCTTGTGCGCCTTTGGTGGTACGATTAACTCCGCGTCTAACATCTATTTCATAACCGCTATCTTGATCAATAAACGGAAAAAATTGCTCGTCAATAGACATAAACGAAAACAATAAAGTAGAATCAGCGGTAGAAATCTTCTTCTTACCCTCAAAGATTACATGACGACCCGCCTCCTTAAGACAAGAATACATGTACTCGACAGGAATACCGACTTTCTTTGTCTTCTTATCTCGAATCACTCGACTTTCCGCAATCTCTTCACGAGTCCTGTCTTTATTCGGTTTCTTTGCCCCCGCCGATATACCTGCTCCGGGAAGTTGGTTTAATAGCTCTTCCGTAGCTGGATTCATAAGTATTGGGTAAATTCCACGAATCAGAATTTTGACTTTAACATTTTTTTGTTGCGATGATTTTGAACTCATCTCAATCTCCTAATAAGTAATTACAATTCAAAAAACAAAAAATAACAAAACCTTTCGAAAAAGGCTTTAACCTACTCACGCGAATATAATATATATTTGCTTATAAGTCAACATTATGGTGTATCAATAAAACTTTTGTATAAAATACTACGTAAGTGTCTAAAACCAAATTATACTATACTAAATAAGGCAATTTTGCGAGGATTGAAACAAAAAAAACCGATATTGTGTGACTAAGTAACGCAATATCGGTTTAACTAAGGAATTTCACTACCTATACAGCACAGTAAAATTCCTCAGCTACTATTTCATTTATTTCTTTATAAAAAAGGCCTTTTTCTCGCGCTGTTGGCTCCGTCAATGTTTCCACACTAACCGTTAGTCCGGTTAATCTTTCAAATGTTTCCTGATCTAGTAGCTCAAAATACATTTTATACAACACCCGAGCCATGGCCATTTTGACCTCAAGCTCCTCTTCTGGAGTCAGTTGCTTGATATAAAAAATATCAAGACCAGAACCAAGTTGTCTGTATTTAGACCAAATAGGATTATCACTAGCTGGAATTTTTTCGGTTATATGATCTGTTATTATTATGTGTTTTTTGGCAACCTCTTCGTTTAAAAATTCCCAGTAAACAACCATAGCTGCTCCGCTAAGTTCTGGTGTATACGACAATCCTTCATCATAAACTGATGGATTAGGAGAACCTTTGACAGATTGCACGATTTCAAACATGAACATTGGCATTTTCAGCCTCCTTTTTTAAAAGTTTTATCTGAAAATCAAATTACAAATTCTTAAATGTTATACACTTTTTTACTAAAATGTCAATAGCAAATGTAGTTTAAATACACTTCTTAGATTAGTCTGTCAATCTAGGTAGCATAAATAATGAACACATATCTTATTGAATAATCAAAATTTCGTTATCTTTTACCATGCAAATCCCTGAATCTATACCGAAAGTTTGTTTGGTTTGATCATTTTTTATCACCAATACGTTACCTGTTACTGTAACCCCGTAATATTCAGCATGGTTTGATCTGATGTTTATTTCTCCAGTTGAAGTTGGAACTGTAACATTAAAAACATCGTCAATGATTGTTGTAGTCTTTAATTTGGAGATAGAGCATTTCATATCTTTTTTGGCAAAGCACCAATCATATAAAGAGACCCTAACGGTTCATCATCAAATTCACCAGACAAAATTCTCTCACAACCTGCCAACGACTCATCTAAAGTAACAGAAATACCAACCTTACCAGTAAATCGTTCAGTTACATGCATCGGTTGGGTGAAAAATCTCTGCAACCTTTCAGCTCGTCTTGCAATCACCTGATCTGCTTTAGAAATCTCTTCAATACCCAGAATAGCTATGATATGATAGCTCTTCATACTTTTGGAAAATAGCCAATATTTCAGTCGCTATTTTATAATGTCTTTGACTGACAAAGTCTGGATCTAAAGCGGCTGAGTCTGACCTTAGTACGTCGACAGCTGATATATTCCTTTTTCAGCAACCTTACGAGACAAAACGATCGATGTATCAAGGTGTGAAAATATAGCTGATACAGCTGGATCAGTTATATCATCGGCAGGCACATAAACAGCTTGTAAGGAAGTTATATGTTTATTATTCGTACTTTGAATTCTCTCTTGCAGACTAGCCATTTCATATTTCAGTGTAGCTTGATAACCAAGCTCTGACGGAGTATGTCCAAGCATCGCTCCTATTTCCATACCAGCTATAGAGTAGCGGAATATATTATCGACAAAAAGAAAAACGTCTCTGTCTATATTATCTCTTATATATTCAGAAGCAGTTACCGCAGCCAAACCAACTCTAGATCTAACACCAGCGGTTTTATCCATTTCACCCAGATACAATACCGCTCGTTCCATAATACCGAGTGATTTTAATGTTCCATACATGTCATTTCCTTCTCTTATACGTTCACCAATTCCAGCAAAAACCGCCACACTGGATTCCGCCAAGGAAGTATTATGTATTAATTCAGTCATTAATACAGTCTTACCAACCCCTGCCCCACCAAATAATCCAACTCTGTCGCTAAATCGAAAAGGAGTAAGAACATCAATGACTTTAATACCGGTTTCAAAAATACCCACCTCTTCTCTATCTAATTGTAAATCAGTATTATTATTTTTATGTATAGAGACAAAATCTGATAATTCACAAAAAGTTCCATCAATCGTGTTACCAAACAAATTAAAAGCATGGCCGATCATATTTGGACCCAAAGCGATTCGAACCGCATCATCAATCAATAAAACTTCTTCTTCAGACATAAGAAACTCAAAAGGTGAAAGGGCGATTGCACGTGCAGTAGTAGAATCGTATTGTTCCAGTACTTCAAGTTTTACTTTTGAGTTTACACTTTCCAACAAAGAATGTTGTTTGGGCACAAAGTTATCACAAGTGATACTTATCACTCCGCCTTGAATACTAGTGATTTTACCTATAACATTACTCATAAGCCTTTCATTACAGCAAATTGCTCAAGTTGTTTTTCAGTATTAATTCTGCGTCTTTCCCTACGGAAAATTTGGTTTTCAACTTTTATTAATTCTTCAGTCTTGGCAGCTGAATGCTCTAAAGTCACCGTTCGTGCCGCGTGTGCAGATACAGCTGTTTCTAAAAAAATATCATAAAGATTAACTGCTAAATATTTTTCTATTATAACTTTTAGTAACATATCAATTGAACCATCAATAATTGGATAACCTATATCTTTTTTAGTAATATTATCTTCAATCGCAATCGGATACAGAGTTATTTTTGAAATCACCTGATCAGTCACTGAATTTGATTTAAGATATACTATGTCAATAGTATCGTATATCCCTGCTGAAACAAAATCACTAAGTTCATTAGCTAGTGAATTAACATAAACATCAATTAATTCCATTTCTGGTAAATCACGAAAAGTGATGTTTTCTGTCACATAATCAGACCATAATTCTTTACCTTTTTCTCCTAAAACCAAAATGTGGCCAAACTTATTTTCTTCTTTAGTTTTTAAAAAAAAATTATATAATTTGTGCCACAATTCACCTACTAAACTAAGTTTTCCGGTAACTATGATTGTTAATCCCTTTGAATTAGTTGAAAATAAAATATTTTTATTATTTAGTTGACTATTTTTTATAGAAATTAATCTACTATACAAAGCAGATACAATCTTGACATGATCAACGACTGCTTCCCTTTGTTTTTTTAGATTATGAAGCTCACCAGTTGAAATTTTTTCAAGAGTTTTTATAGTTTCTGACACATCGTTATAACTATCAACTATTTGTTTATGTTGTAGGTAACTTTTCATATTGTTTCTTTTGCACTATAAACTCTGATTTAAAATCATCAACGATGGCTTTAACTTTCATTTTTGATTTATCATCAAAAACTCCTAAAGCTATACTTTGTAAGACCTTCTGATAACGACTCCTTAATAAACTGAGGAAAAAATGCATAAAATCTAACCACTCATTTTCAGACAAATCATCAAAAAAACCACTTTCAACTGCATAAAATAAAATAGTTTGTTCAGGAAAAGTAACCAAAGTATGTTTTGGTTGAGTTAAAATTTTTAAAAGTAAATCTCCACGATGAATATTTGTTTTAGCAGCTTCACTGACCACAGTCTCAAGTTGAGACAACTTTTGTAACTCTTTGTGTTGAGCTAAAATTAAACGAATTCCACCCAGAACAGATTTTAATACCGGCGGTTGCACTACCGCTCCTACTCTTGAAACCGACAAACCAATATTTACCGCTGGTAAATATTTCTTTCTAAACAGCCCTTTTTCTAAATAAATCTGACCATCGGTAATCGATATAATGTTAGTTGGTATAAAAGCGGTAATATCACCCTCTAAAGTTTCAACTATCGGTAAAGCCGTCAAAGAACCTCCACTTTGATCATCCGATAATTGAGCCGCTCGTTCAAGTAAAGTAGCATGTAAAGCAAATATATCTCCAGGGTAAGTCTCGCGACCAGGTACACGTCTTAAAATAAGTGACACGTCTCTATAAACCTTAGAATGTTTTGACAAATCATCATAAACAACCAAAGAATCACGACCAGTATTACGAAAATGTTCAGCTATAGTACAACCCACAAAAGGAGCCAAATATTGTGATAAATAAGAATCACTCGCTAAAGCAGCTATGACGATAGTATAGGTAGTAGCATTGTTTTTTTCTAGTTGCTTTTTTAAATTAACTAATTTTGCTGTTCTTTGTCCACATAAAACATAAACACAATAAACTGGATCTTTGGATTTTTTTTGATTTAAAACCACATCAGTAGCTAAAGTAGTTTTACCTAGTTTTCTATCACCGATAATTAACTCTCTTTGACCACGGCCTAGAGGCAAGGTAGCATCTATTATCTTAATTCCGGTAATCAACGGTCTGGTAATTGGTTTTCTATGAATCAATGGTGGTGCCTGAAGAAAAACTGACATTTCTTTACCCTCGGGAATCGGAGCAAAACCATCAATCGAACGACCAAACCCGTCCACCACTCGACCCAACCAAGCATCAGAAACCGAAATGGAGAACGGTTTACCGGAAGCATATACAGGTTTGGTTATATCAAAATTTTCATCTACAAAAAGTGCTTCCACGTATTCGTTATCAAAACCAATCACAACTGCCGCTGGCTGGTTATTTTCATCATTCAAAACCTCATGTACAAAAACATTTTTTAAACCCTTTATGCTAGCCACCCCAGCATAAAAAGAAACTATTTTTCCAATTTTAGACACACTGTCTTTCATAGTCTATCAACTTCACGTAAACGCTGATGAATTTGTGCTAATACCGATGACTTTTCTTGCTCCGCTTCTTCCTTGGCTGTCTTTTTTATTTCTTCAGCTATTTCTTCAGCTTCTGAAATTATTAATTTTGCTTTATTTTTAAACTTAGTTTCATAACGCTTTTGCTTTTGTTCTAGTTTTTTTTCTTTTTCAACTAAAGCGGCTTCAGTTTTAAGGGCTTTATCGATAATAGCCTCATCTTTTTCGATTCGATTGATTAAAGGTTTATAAATTAACTTATTCATTATCCACAACAAAAGCGCAAAGTTTATAATTTGCGCAATTAAAAGCCATATATTTATTCCTAAAGTACCTAGCAAATGCATAATAAAGATGCACTAAGTCTCACGTAAACGGACAGTAGATTGATTTTAACCAACAAATTTTTGTATTAAGGCTATTACTAATACATAAATTGCTATAGCCTCAGCAAAAGCAATGGCGATTATCATTGCTACCTGAATCTTGTCGGAAATTTCTGGATTTCTAGCCATTGCTAAGAGAGCGGCGGCTCCAATCATACCAATAGCAAGAGCGGGGCCAATAGCTCCGATTGCCATAGTGAACGCTGATGGATCTTGTGTCATAAAAACTATCTTACTTCTCTACACGATTAGTATAACAAAGTGTTATTCTGATTTTTAAAAGTTATCCTACTAAATGCTTTGAAACACTAAGCCTGATAAAAGTAAGAGTAAGTATACAAAATATAAAGGCTTGAATAACACTAACAAAAACCTCCAACACCATAAATGGTACTGGTAATATTAAAGGTGTTATAAAAAGAATTACAGTCAACAAAACTTCTCCGGCAAAAACATTACCAAAAAGTCTAAATGAGAATGACAAAATACGTAGTAATTCAGACATAGCTTCAAATAAGCCTAAAATAAAAGGTAAAAATCCACTTAAATTAAAGAACTTTTTTATATAATTAGCTAACCCTATCATCTTTACTGAAAAATATTGTATAGAAAAGACAGCAATTATAGCTAAAGCTGAAGTGGTAGTAAGATCACTGTTTGGGGACCTAAATAAAGATAAATGTTCATCATTTATATCAACGTAAAAAGAGCCCAAAAAACCTGGTATAAGTGCGATTAGATTAGTAACAAAAACAAAAAGAAATAAAGTTGCAACAATTGGAAATATTTTTTTGGATAACTTTCTATCACCAGTCACATAGTCGGTCAGCTTCAAGAGTTCGTAAATAGTTATCTGCCAACTTTTTACAAAAAAGTTTTTTTTGTTATCTCTGTAAGCATAAAGTGTTGTAGCTAAAAATATTAAAAGAAAACTGGCTACAAGAGTGGTTAAGAAAGTATTGGTTACGTAAAAACCGAATAGATCAATGACGTACTCAGCCTGAAGATTTATATCTAACACAATTATTTTTTATTCTTAACTTTAGTAAAAGGCTTCATTAAAGAATACGATTCATATACACTAGTCACAACACCCAATACAAGTCCGAGCAACAAGAACGTTGGCCCAGTTTCAAAAACACTATCCAACCAAAGACCTATTCCTAAAAAACCAACGATGGAAGAAGCTATTAAAAAACCTAGTTGCAAAGCTAAGGACAAAGCATAAGATATTTTAAAACCACTCTCTTCTTTTATCATAATATTTCTATATAGCCACCTTAAAATTTTAACATATGAAATAACAGATAAATCTTTTTAACACTTTATATATTGTTGATTTATAAATACATCTAGTGATGTTTTATTTTATTACCATCTTTAACTCTTTTTCCAATTTCTTATCAATCGGTCCGGCAGCACTTATAACAACATTTTCTGGAAGCAGATATTGTTTTAAGGTTTTATTTATATCCTCTCTTGAAACCTCATAAAGCATTTTTTGATATTTTTTGTACTCTTCGTAATCTATACCTGATACTAAAGCACTATGCACCAAACTGACTGTTCCAGCTAAAGAATCATAACTTAAAGCTTCTCCAGTCTTTAAAATTTCTTTAAATCTACCCCACTCTTCTTCTGTAATTCCTTCTTGATAAATTTTTTTAATTTCACGTAAAGTTGATTTTACTCCTGTTACCGCATCTTTTGGTGCGAAAAAAGTCAGAATCCGCCAATAGCCAGTTTCAGTTTTCGATACACCTTCTGTTCGAGCATAGATTGTATAAGTAAGTCCTTCTTTTTCTCGTACTGTACTCATTAATCGACCAGCAAACCCTCCCCACTTACCTAAAACCGTCAAACCAAAGGTAAAAGCCATAAAATCTTTATCCCCCAAAACAAAAGGCAAATGCCCGCCAATAGAAAATTCTACGTTTTGTTTACTCGACACTAACTCAACTAAAACTTTAGACTTCTTACTCTTTTCCGCTAAAACAGCGATTGCCATATTTGTTTTTGGTACAACTGGTTTCTTCTTTAGTCTTTTAAATAAGCTCAAAGTAGTTTTAACTGATTTTTTGTTACCGCCGATACTTACAAACCAAAAAGTGGTCAAAAAACTTTTATGCAGACTCTTTATATCAGTTAATTTTATTTTATTTAATGCTTTAATTAAATCGACCGGCTCATACCGATAATGTCGGTCAGTTTCTCCGTAAAAAGACCGTTTTAAAGCATCTTCCGCCAAAGTACGCGCTTCTTCTTTATATAATTCTAAAGAATTTTTAACAGTCTTTGTGGCTCGCTTGTATTCGGAAGTTGAAAAAGTTGGATTTGTGATAGCTACTTCTAATAGTTTTAAAGTCTTAGAGAGATTCTCTGCTAATGACTTTAACGAAATAGTCAGTCGTCCTTGACTAAACGAGACGTTTATACTTGAACCTAAAGCCGCTACCGCCTGCAAAAAATCATCTCGACTGTATTTTCCAGCTCCAGCCAACAATAAGTCAGTCAAAAGTTCACCAACTAAAGTGTTTTGTGGTGAGTTACTGGCGTGTAAATCAGCGGTTATGATAACAGAAACTACTGGTGTATCTTTGGCTACAACACTGCATTTGAAGTTATCGTAATCTGTAGTTTTGATTTCCATAATTTTATTGTTTGAAGCTTTTATAATTTCCAATCGTCATCTTGGTTTCAGTAAATAATTCTTGAATATTTTTTTCAATGTCTTTTACAGTAATTTTACTTAACAATTCTTTAGTCTTAAAGTAGGTCGACCAATCTCCAGAAGCAATATACTCAGTCATTTCTCCGGCAATATCTAAGCTACTATCACGACCGTAAAGTTCACTACTGATAGCTTTTGCTACTGTAGTTTTCAAGCGTTTTTTAAGCCACTTTTGGTCAATATTTTTTATTAGCTGTAGAACTTTTTCTTCGATTTTTTCTGACTTTGTTTTACCAGCTAAGGTTATGTAAATAATACCTAAATTCTCATCCTTGGTAGGCTCTTGCATAAAAGACACAGCTGAAGCCAATCCTGTGTCAACCAAATGTTTACCAAAAAGACTGTCAGCTCCACCTGCCAACATCTTAAAAGTAAGCATCGTCTCAAACCAATTTTTAGTTGGAAATCCTCCATGTTTAACTCCAATGGCTAGGATATTGGTATTACCAGCACGTACCACCTCCACCCTTCTTACCCCTTCCTGTTTTGGTTCTACCGTTACCGGTCTATCTTCTACCGTTGGATCAGGTGCTATATTTTTAAACAAATCAGCTACCTTATCCAAAACAGACTTTTCATCTATATCACCAACCACTATTAGAGTAGCGTTATTTGGACTATAAAAACGTTTGTAAAAACGCTGTAATTTTTCAGTGGTATAACGTTCAATATCCTCACGAAAACCAATTGTCTCATGACCGTATGGATGTGAATGGTAAGCAGTACCAACCATAGCGACCGAAAGTGCAAACTCCGGCTCACCGTTATACATATCATACTCACTAAGTACATTTGTACGTTCTGGTTTAAATTCTTCATCAATAAGCAAAACATCCTGCATCCTTTCAGCTTCAATTTGTAAGACTCTGGAAAAATTTTCCTTCCGATACGAAAAATAATAGCAAGTTCGATCCTTCCAAGTATTAGCATTTAAAACCGAGCCGGTATTTCGTTCAAAGTTCATGGCTCCCGAATCCTTTAAACCACGTTCTTTATCGTACTTGGTTGGTTTAAAAACCATATGTTCTAGCATATGTGCCACTCCTGTTTCACCTATAAGTTCGTCACGAGCTCCAGCTAAATACACAATATTACTGGTTATTACCCCAGTATCAGGAATGTGTTTATACAATACCGTGAGACGATTTGTTTTTAGACTATACTCACTTATATCTTGTACTGTTTTTATAAAATTAAAATCTTTATGCTTAATCATAGATAACCTCATCGGTGTCAATTATATCCTGTAAAAAATTTTTAAACTGTTCGAAAACATGATTAAATTCATCTTTAATCGGACTATGCAAGCGATTATTTATTACGTCAGAAATATCTTGATAGACTTCTAATCTATCTTCAAAATTATTACCGAAATCTTGCACATAACGGTTATAGTCGTCGGTATAATCTTCTACAATCGTACGAAAATTATGAATCTTATCGGCTGCCGCCACCAGAAGGGCTTCTTGTGGAGCGTGTTTCAATTGCTTTACATAAGTATCTTTCTTTTCCCGCCAATTTAACTTATGTTCACCTTTATATTTTGGTTCGGTTACCGCTTCCACAATCTCCCTAACCCTACCACCAAAATCTTCTTGCAACTCATCAATTGTGTAGTCAGTGTCCTCTAAAGTATCATGTAGCAAGGCCGCTATCACCACATCCTCATCATCAGTGTAATCAAGTAAAGTAAAAGCAGTGGCTATCAAGTGAGTAATATACGGAAAAGGCATAGAGCCTTTTCGTAACTGATCTTTATGAAGCACAGAAGCCGCCCGCACCGCTTGCTCTATTCGATAGGAGTACATAACATCTCTAGTTTACCACCCTAATCCAGTTTAGTGAATAATCTTTTGCCTCAATTAGGGTAACCAACCCTCTTCTAATAATTTTTTCAATTTTGCTGTCGGTCCACCACCATTATAACCACCAACACTACCGTCACTTTTAATTACCCGATGACAAGGCACTGTTGAATCATGATTAGCGGCCATTATATTGGCTACTGCTCGATAAGCCTTAGGGTGTCCCGCCAGACGTGCCACCTCAGCATATGACTTAGTCTGACCGGCCGGAATTTTACGCACTACCCCGCGCACTTTTTCTTTAAAATTATCTGTTTCTTTATTTTTTCTTGTTGGCATGATGTATTGCTAATAGTTTTTTTCCAGCTGCCTCACGGTATGGACAATACTCACAGTCTTGACCACTCGGTGGTATATCACCACTATCCAAAACTGTTTTAATTTTTCGCAAAGTTTCTTCTATCCAGTCGTTTTCTCCCTCACAAGGCACTAGAGTAGTTTCAAATACCAAAGTATCGTCAAAACTATCCCCGTCTTTTAAAGCGTTGGCATAGACAAAATAGCCGGTTTTATCTACCACAAAGCCATTTTTCTCCAACAACCACTGATAGACTCCCATCTGTCTTTTGTATGAATCTTCCCACGCACTGTCACTTAAAGTTTCTATCTTCCCTTCTTTTGAAGTAGCTTTATAATCAACCACAATCAAGCTACCATCTGGTTTTACCCAAATATCATCTACCGCACCAGACACTATAAAACCAGTCGGTTCATGCTTATAAGTAATACCAGTAAAATTATCACGCCATTCGTCCATTTTTTCATGCTTGAACGGTACGGCGTCTATTTTATTTTCAAGAATAAGCGGGTGCTTCTCTCCTCTTTCTCGATAAGCGTCAAATTCTTTTTTGAATAATTCATCTACTGCTACGTTTAGGGTAAAAGCCGGTCCACGCGGACGAGCTGTGCCTAGTTTGTTATCCAAATAAAAACACCGCGGACACTCGGTAAATAATTCAATTTTTGAGCGAGATAACTTCCAGTTAGCCCCACCATAGTTCCAATCAAAATTTCGATTGGGATTATACCGTTTTTTAAATTCTGCCATATAGGCTGTATAACATTTTGCTTTAATATAATAAAAACTCCCATACATCATGCTGTATTTGATGTATGGGATTTTGAGCCAAACGTTAAGTTGATTAAGCTGACTTTTTTTTCATTCTGGCAAAAAACTTATTGAAAAAATTCACTTTTCTTTCTTCAGGGTCACCTAAATCAATACGATCAACAAACTGATCAATCTCAACAGAAACTTCGGTAATAGCTTCTGCAGCCACTTCCTTAAACATTTTAAAAGCAAATTTTTTTAAGTGCTCGCTTTTAAATTTTTCAGCCAGAAACTTCCATTCGCCGGTAGTTGCCTCAAATTTCGACATCTCAGCTAAAATTTCTTTTTTTTGTTTAGGCTTAAGAAATTCAAATAATTTTTCAAAATACTCTCTGTTCTTAGGTTTAAGAACAAAGCATATTTTGGATTTTTTGAAAAATTTCAACCCTTTAATCCGTTCAAAGGCTGTTTTTTTTGGCTTTTGATTTTTTTCCATTACTTACCTCCAAAGGTAATTAGCGGTTTAGAAACAACTCTACTTCGACCTAATATATAACATTAAATTGACTTTTAGTCAATAGCGTTGCAAGTAAGTTTATTGTTATACGGTTACTGCAAGCTTAAAAGAAAATAGCGGTTGGCTTTAGCCAACCGCTATTTTCTTTAAATTCTAAGACCTAGTTAATCTTACTCAGCCTTGAAAGTAGCAAAGATAGTATCAATTTGCTTATCATCAGCTAAATTGAAAGAACGATCGCCGTTTTCTTCATATACTACCACCGCATATTCTCTTCCAGCAGTTGTACTTCGTTGTAATATTATGTCACTTGGTACCAATCCCTGCTCTTCACTAAAGCGTACCACTCCCAAAATATAGCCAAGCTGACCATTGTTGTACTCACGTACTCCAATCCAACCTTCACTAACCGGATAGGTGGCACTTTCCATCTTGATTGAAGCAGAAGCTGGTTGGTCGTTTACCACCACCTTACCGTCACCTACTGATAATTTTGGTTCGTCTTTTTTAGTAGTAACTGATTTTGTTACACTAGCCGACATCGCATCTCCGTCAACACTAGTTTTTGATTCATCTACATTTGAACTATTATCTTCTTTGTCTTCCGTTTGTTCTTTTTCATCGTCCATTTTCTCATCTGGAGCTTCAGTACTTGGACCGGAAAAGGCCCACACCAAAAGCCCACCAATTAGTAGACCAACGATAAATGAAACTACTGTTTTTTGTCCTTCTTGCTTTTCTTCTGTCATGTTACTTTTTGATTTTCTGAATGAATATAGTAATGTCTGAATTATAGCACATGACAAAACAGGCTTAATCTTGACAAGAAATGAATTTTAAACGCCTATTTACCACAGATCTCTTCTACTTCCTGCATTACCCTCTCTTTTTTATTGCTAGATATGTGTAAGCTACTCAATATATGTGGCTTTTTTAATAAATCACTGCAAATTATAATATCGTGACTGATAAGAGTAGTGATCTGACTCATAGACAAACCCTGTATGACAGTAATTGGATAAATCTTAGCTCGCTGGATACGATCGTGTAGGTTGTCACGTCGTGGATAATCCCAACTGAGCATTTTTACTCCCACACATTCACCATATCTTTCGGCTGTAGAAGTGAATTTTGTATTTGTTACCAACCAAAATTCTTTTATACCGCAAACTGCCTCGTTACAAATGGATTTCTCTTGTAAATCTAAAAGTCTGGCGTAGGAATACATCACTACTTGCAAATCAGTTTTTATGCCTGGTCTTGCGTGGAATTTAGCCTCGCCAACAAAGCTGTGTGTATCATGATAAGCAGCTACATCCAGCTCATGCGGTGCACACCGACCATGAATAGTGATACCGGTTCTTATGTTGTAACCGTCATATTCAAACAACCTTGCCAAAAACCTTTCAAACGGAAATCCGGTTGGCCCTAAACTAAATAAAGCTCGACGTAAAGAATATCTGGCAGCTACCGACCTTTTTTCATCGGTTCGCAATAACTCAAATGCACGACGATATATTTCTTGAGTCCGCATTCCCTCATAGATTTCTCCCATGATTTTATCAACCACCATTTTTACCTCATCATTTCCAGCTCCGGAACGACGTAATGAGCGACGCAATTTTTCTACTTTGAAATATTCAGTACTACCATCAGCTTTAGTTATTTTTATCGACATTAAGCTATAATACCACCTCCGAGACAAAGATTATCTTTATATAATACACAAGACTGACCTTTAGCTACTGCTTCAATATCATCTTCTGGCTTCAATTCAATTTGTTTATTATCTTTAAAATTAGTTACCTCAACCACAAACGGTTCTTGTCGATATCTGGTCTGAGCTTGTACTTTTTCCCCCACAATCAGATCTTCTCTTAAAACAGTATTTATTAAAAGTAATGTATTTGTTTTTTCTAAAACTGGTTTATCAGTACTAACCGTAATAGTATTTTTATCTATATTCTTAGCTTTCACATAATAAACCGAACGTTGATCATCTTTAGTATCAACAACAAAACCGTGTCTTTGCCCCAAGGTGTAGACAACCGCCCCCCGATGTTTACCAATTACTTCTCCTGTCTCGTTTAAAACATTTCCTTCCTTTAGTTCGGTAAAATGTGAAATAAAATCAGGAATATCTATATGGCCCAAAAAACAAACTCCCTGACTGTCTTTTTTTGTAGCAGTTGGCAAACCGGCGCTAGTTGCTTCTTTTCTGATTACCTCTTTTTCAGAATCACCAACCGGAAGCAAAGTGTATTCTAGTTGTTCTTTGGTAAGAGTCCACAAAAAGTAAGATTGGTCTTTACCCTTGTCTATACCACGGCAGAGTTGCGCTTTGCCGTTTTTGTCAATTCTTCGTGCATAATGTCCGGTTGCTATAAAATCGGCTTTATGAGCTTTAGCAAAATCAACAAATGACCCGAACTTTATATGTCTATTACACATTACATCTGGATTTGGAGTTCTTCCCGCCACATATTCTGATATAAAATATTGTGCCACATCATCACGATACCGAGCTTCAGCATCACAAGTAAGAAACGGTATATCGAGATGCGCAGCTACCCGCATAGCAGAAAGTCTTTCTTCTTCCCAATTACAAACTAAAAAATCCGGATGCCAAACTTTAATAAAAACACCGGTTACATCATAACCTTGTTCTATAAGACGTAAAGCGGCTACCGATGAATCCACTCCACCGGATAGTCCAACAAATACTTTTCTTTTCTTATCCATAGTAATAACACTACACGCTAACAAAGAAAATCTAATTCGTCTATAGTCTACAGTTTGAGGAAATTAGAGCGTTTTGGTTTAGAGCCCCCCAAGCAAAAACCCAAAACGCTCTAATTTCCCTCAAACACCATCACCTAGCGCAAGTGATTAGCAATATTTCTTTTATGTTCTTCAAAAGTTTTTGCATAATAAAAATTACCATCATCACCAGTAATATAAAATAAATACTCTGTCTCTGTTGGTTCAAGTACAGCAGTGATAGCCTCTAAACCAGGATTGCCAATTGGTGTTGGAGGCAGACCAACATTTAAATAAGTATTATAAGGAGATTCTATTTTTAAATCTTCGGCGGTTAACTGTGATAAAGGTTTATCTAATACATAACCAATCGATGCATCAGCCTGTAATGGCATACCAATCCTCATACGGTTCTGTAAAATACCAGAAACCATACCCATACTTTCACCACTATTAGCCTCACGTTCCAAAATAGAAGCAAGAATGATGATTTGATCTAAGGATAAATTATGATCATCAATTTTTTCTTTTAATGGTTCTAATTTCTCATCAAAAGTCTGTAAAAGTAAATTTAACAACTCTTCTTCATTGTAGGTAACCGGCACCATATAAGTATCGGGAAATAATTTTCCCTCTAAATCTTTTGCTTTATCAACAAAATTATCAGGGTTAAAATTTGGCAAAACCTCAGTAGCATGCACAGCCATTTCCTCCACCGTCTCCCCTTCAATATGGGTAAATTTTATTAAATTATGGGAATAATTACCAAGAGTTAATTCAGAAGCTAGATTTGGCACCGTTAAAGGTTCAGAGAAAGCATAAATACTGGCTTTAATAGTTGTGGCGTCCTCAAATAGAACAAAATATAGGTAAAAAATAGATTTTGATCGAACAAAACCCTTTTCTTTCATTAACTCCGCCACATCTTCCACTGTCGCACCACTTATAATCTCCACTTCACTGTTAATCGGAAAAGTTTTTGGTGGTAATAATAAGTAGTAGATAAAAATGACACTAAAAATTATCAAAAGAAAGAAAGTGGTCAAAAAAAATTTTCGCTTACCCACTTTTTGGCTATTTTTTTCTTTATTGAAAAACGAATTATCAGTCTCAGACGGATTTTCGATTATAAATTCATCTTCCATAAATTGCTAAGAGTTATAAGTATAACATGAAGTTTTGGTTTACTAAGTAAGCCTCGATGGTCTTACGGTATTACCAATTACCAACCGGTAGATTACTCGGAGCTTCCTTGCGAGTGGAAGTGATACGAGGCATTGACGGAGTTATCACTGTACTACCGGGAATATGAAACATCGTCGCCAATTCCTCGGCCGACATAACTTTTGGTTTGTCAGCATAATCTCTTTTATCACGTATATTATATTCACGTAATTTATAATCCATCAATTCTTCTTTTTTCCAGTAAGCTTTCTTTCTGCCAGAAGGATCGGAGATAAAATTATAATTAAAATCAGTTCTCCAGCGAACCCCTACTCCGTTTCTATTCATGATGTCATACTGAGCAAAAGTACGGATAATCGGCCCAATAATGTCACCATCGAATTTACCAGTCTCAGTTATATACACCCATCTTATTGTTGTTTCGTAAGCATATTTTCCAACATTTCTTTCTATAGCCGTCACCTTTTCTCTTTCCAGCGGAGTTAGATTGGTTTGTTTTTCGCCGGTATCTTGGTCGGTAGTTGTTTTTTTGTCGCGTTTCATTATTTTTTCCACCTCTGCCTGCGCCGCCCCTTCCCAAGTTGGTTTTTTATAAACCAAATAACCGTTTTTAAAAGCTTTTTTAGTATGTGGAACCACTAAAAATTGTACCCAAACCCTTTCGTATGGTTTTATTTTAGAAATTTGCTCGATCATAGCTGCCATCGGCTCAAATTTTTCTTCTTCTTTAGGCATTTTGTCCAAGCCAAAATCAATATAAGTCTTAATTGGTAAAACTTCATTTTCTTTTTTGCCCATATGAAAAACCATCATTTCATACTTATCCGGATTCCAAGTTACTTCATCAGTGTAATCAAACTGTTCCTCAACAATCTCAATCCCTGGGTACTGAGCATACAACTGAGCCTCAACAGCATTTTTAGTTTTTTTGGTTGGTACATTTATATAAAAACGAATCTCACCTCCGATTGAAACCAACTCAAAACTAAAGATTAGCGGATGTTTACCATCTATGTATGACTGCATTAAATTATCAGGAGTTTGTACATTGTGAATGTGTGTAAAGACACTCTCCATGGCTTCCGGTGATTTTAAAACCTCTTGTGGTAAATGAAGCCTTAAAGTGGTACGACCATTATCAATAGTAAATTTTAGTCGCACATACCACATCCAACGGTCGTAAGTAATATAGAAGAGAGTAAGTGGCAACCAAATAGGAGTAAGGGCTAAAGCAATAGAAGCGATCGGTGAAAAATCTACCCCAAAAACACCCATTGCTTTATACATCACAAAAAAACCTATAAACACCAAAAGTGGTCCGGCAATGGAGTGAAATATTGATCCAAATAAATCTGACATTTGTTTTGTTATTGTACTACAAAAAAACAACACTCACAGACCAGTCTGTGAGTGTTGTTTTTAAATTCTTGCAATTTTACTCAGCCAAAGTATAAGTTCCATTGGCTAATCGTTTAAAAAGATTAACATCCTGCAGATTTACCACGATTGTATTATCCTTTACATACCTTTCTTTTCGTACTTTATCTATAAGTTCATCACGAGTTAAAGGACCTTCCTCAGCCAAGATTTCACGAAGCACATCTTTGACAACACCAGCAGTATAGCCCCATTCAGTCAAAGCATAAAGACCACGACCAACTAAAACAAAACGTTTATCTTTTATTAGTTCATTGTGAGTTGTAGCTATATGAGCTTTGTGTCCAAATAGATTTTGAATAGACTCAGCCACTTCTTTAAAGTGCATTGGTGAACCATGACGCTTCACCGCTAGATAAGCATAGTCACGGATACCTTTCACTCGAACATTTGGGCTACTGACTAACCCCCAATCTCCTAGCGGGTTACGACCAATTTGTTTTGAAATCAAAAGCCAACGTCGTAGTACATTTTCATCATCTTGACCAACCTCAGCCAAATGCTCACGAAAACGGTTTAATATTTCTTGCTCAGTAATTAGTTCGTCAGTACTTAAAGTTGATTGAACTTTTTTAAGAGCCTTTTCAACATTATCAGCCACTTTTCTTTCCACAAACCAACGGTGTGTGTAATCAGAATTTTCTTTTCCGCGATAGAAAGGATCACCCACTACTAACAAAAAATAAATATGATTTCTGATAATTGGATCGTTAGTCAATTCATCAAGTAAGACATTTTCAGCAATCATTCCTCCACCCAACTTATCAATTAAACTCTGCATTTCTATAAACAGATCATAATGTTTTTTATATTCTTCTGAACGTTGAATTGATTGAATACCGTAATTCTCAATCTGACGTACTCGTTCTCTGGTAATACCATATGATTGACCAATTGCCTCCAAAGTAGAGGTTTGGCCTTCGGTATTTAGGCCATAACGCTTAGTCAAAACATCAGCCGCCCGCTCTGGTAAAACACCGAGTAGGGCTTTGGTTATTTGTTTTGGTTTAAATGAAATCATATTTTTGTTTATTTTTGTGAATTCCTTAAAATTTCACTTTAACTTATAACATGACTACACAAAAAGGTCAAACTTTTCTGTCCTGACACTTACCATTACTACTTCACCACTATGTTAACAATCCTCTTTGGCACATAAATGAATTTAACAATTTCTTTATCAGCCAAGTGTTTTTGTAGATCCTCATTACTTTCTACCGCTTTTCTAGCTTCTTCTTCACTAGCCGTTGGAGAAATCGTCACCTGACCGCGGAGCTTGCCGTTAATCTGCACCCCTAGAGTCACCTCATCATCCACCATCAACTTTTCGTCAGCTACCGGGTAACTATCTATATGTACTGACTGTCCTTTCCCTTCCGGTCGCCACAACTCATCCGTCACATGCGGTGCAAATGGAGCCATAAGTCTAAGGAAAGCCAGGTAGGAATCTTTAGTCAAACCAGACTTTTCAGTGTGATTTACAAACACCATCATGGCACTAATCGCGGTATTGAACTTGTAATTCTCAATATCCTCTCTTACTTTCTTGATAGTTTTATGCAGAAGTTTGGTAGTTTTCTCATCTTCTTCGTCTTTGACATGATCATCAAGTCCATAAACTCGCTCCAAGAAGCGCCTAATACCAGCAATTCCCCCTAAATCGAACGGATAATTAGCTCCCTCATACGGCCCCATAAAAGCTAGGTACATCTTGACCGTATCAGCTCCCACTCTAGCTACTTGCTCATCCGGATCAATCACATTTCCTTTACTCTTACTCATCTTGTTACCATCGGGACCAAGGATAAGCCCACGATTCACTCGCCTCTTGTACGGTTCTTTTTCAGTCACCAACTCTAGGTCATACAAAGCTTTCTGCCAAAAACGTGAGTACAGCAGGTGCATAGTGGTATGCTCCGCTCCACCAAAATATAGATCGATCGGCATCCACTCTTTCTGTCTTTCTAAAGACGACAGCTCGTCATCGTTCTTATTATCCAAGTAGCGCAAGAAATACCAAGACGAATCCACAAACGTATCCATAGTCTCCACTTCCGGTGTCCAACCTTTACCAAAGATTTCTTCGGTTCTTTTTTTCAAAGCTTCACTCTTAGCCAGTGGTGGCTCACCAGTTGGGGTAAAGTCCACATCTTCAGGCAAAGTCCACGGTAAATGCTCTTTTGGTACTACATGTGCTTTTCCACTCGAGTCATATACAATCGGGATTGGTACCCCCCAATAACGCTGTCGACCAATAGACCAATCGCGCAAACGGTAGGTATTTGTCATCCGTCCACCCACTTTTTCGGTAATAGCTAATTTTGCTTCTTCGGAGTTCATACCGTCAAATTCAGCGGAGTTTATTAATTTACCGTAACAAGTATGACAACTTACATCACCTAACCTATACTTAAATCCCAATATTTTTCCAGTATTCAAATCTGTTATTTGTATCATCTCAGGATCCCAATGAACAACACCTACACCATTTCCACGATTCAAAACTTTTTCGTTGATTTCTTTTTGAATATTTATAACCTCTTTCGGTTTAGAAATTTTATATTTGTAAGAAAAAGCAAAGTCTCGCTCATCATGCGCCGGTACCGCCATGATAGCTCCGGTACCGTAGCCACCGAGTACATAGTCAGCAATGTAGACTGGTATTTCTTCGCCACTGGCTGGATTGGTCGCCATAATCCCCTCGAGCTTCACTCCGGTCTTTTCTTTGGTGTTATCTAGTCTGTCCTGCTCGTCTTTTTGCTTAGTTTGCTTTATGTAAGCTTCTACCTCACTCCAGTTTTCAATCCTATCTTTATTTTTCTCTACTAGAGCATGTTCTGGTGCCAATACCATATAAGTCGCTCCATAAAGAGTGTCAGGCCGAGTGGTAAAGACAGTTACTTTCGGCTCAAACACTCTTTCAATCGCGTCAGTGATAGGCTGAAGTTCCATTAGCTCCTCTTCTTCATTATGAGTCAAAGCATGCTTACCGGTCGCTTTGGCTTTATACAAAGCCCGCACCGGCAGATATGGATCATAGTTTCCGACAGCTTCATCAGTCAAAATCACCGGCCGTACCCCTTCTGACATATATACTTGTCCATCCATCACTAAGCAAAGGGCATTCTTCCATTCTGCTTCCACTTCTCCACCGTGTTTTTTTGCAATCTCTGCATAATACACCACCATCTTTTCTCCCACCTCTTCTATCGTAAGAGTCTTTTCATCTATACCAGCCAAAGCATTCCGCTTTACCGTCACCGGATCAAGCTCTTCACCGGCCACAAAAAAACCCGTGTCGTCCGCCAAGACCGGCAAGTCAGTCTGCTTAGCAAAGTGCAAAGCTTTCTTCTTGGCGTTTAAAGCCAAGTCGTTCTCGTCTTCCACAACTTCAGTATCAGTAATTCCCGCTTCTTCTAATGAGATAAGAGTTATATCCAAACTAGTCTCAGCGACCAGCTTCCGCATACGCGCCAACTTTCCTTTATTATTGGAAGCAAACAGCACTTGTCCGCTGTAAGTCGGTAGGTTTAGTTTAAAATCAATCTCCGCTCCTTTACTTCTGCCAATCCACTGCCTTTGCGCTTCTTTGATATGCTCCGGCCAATCAATTTCATCCAAGTCATCTACCAGTCTGTCGGCGTACTCAGTGATCTTTAGCATCCACTGTGGCATTTCTTTCTTTTCAATCTTGTGTCCACAGCGTTCACACTCGTCTCCATCTTTCCCAGCCACCACCTGCTCGTTAGCAATCACTGTGTTACACCCTGGACACCAGTTAACCACCCCCTTACCACGGTAAGCAATCCCGTTTTCAAAAAATTGCGTAAACATCCACTGGGTCCATTTGTAGTATTCAGGGTCGGTCGAGCTCGTAGTTTTATCCCAAGAAAAAGCGTTACCCATGCTCTTCAGCTGGTTTTTCATGTAAGCAATGTTGTCATTAGTCCAACCTTTTGGATCCAGTCCCCGCTTAATAGCCGCGTTTTCCGCCGGCAACCCAAAAGCATCAAACCCCATCGGGAACAAGACTTGCTTGCCATTCATTCTTTGGTAACGCACATAAATATCAGGCACTGCATATGTATACCAGTGTCCTATATGGAGATTCCCAGACGGATAAGGAAACTCGATCAGCACGTATTCTTTCTCTTTACTGGTATCACGCGCGCCAACATTATAAATCCCCTCCTCTTCCCAAATTTCCTGCCACTTTTTCTCAATGGCGCTTGAATCAAATTTTTTATGCATAAGCTTATTTACAAATGACAGTATGCCATAAATTTGTAGAATGTGGAAAATGCTATTTGGTCAAATGCTTATATCTTTTGGAAGTCCTTATCTCATACCATGACTTAAGAATAAGTGAAATATAAGCAAGGACGCCTATTAAAATTATAAAGGGTAAAGTAATGTTATAGTCAAAAAAAGAAGGTTCGATAAAAATAGCTAATAAAAACAACAAAGTAATTATTATAAAAATTATTATTTGTATTAGTAAAAAGTATCGTGTAAGTTTTAGCAACTTTTCATTTGTTACTCTACTATCAAAAATAATAGAAGATATAAAAGAAAATATTACCTTTTTCAATCCATACAACCTCTTATATTGATCTACTTTCACCTCATCCAACATAGGAGATAAGTCACCAATCTTAGAGTAACTAAAAGTCTTTAAATCTCCTTTCATTTGATTATAAAGTTTTTCAACTTTTTGTATTTCAATTTCGAATTCTTCTACCGAATCAAAACGATGTTTATGTATGATAATTAATTTATTTTCATATAACTCAACATCATAATTCGTATTACTATCAAGCAAGTAGGCTAAAGTGTTTATGTTAAATATTTGCAACAATTCAATCTCATACTTCTTTGGAACATGGAGCTCATAAAACTTAGCAAACTGAGGTGGGATAGTTGTTAGTGGTATCAACTCATTTGTCCTACTGTATTTATTATCTTTTCTATCTAGATAACAATGGGGAAATTTCTTGTCCAATTCAAAAACAAAAGCTGTAAACGGAGATCTTCTTCCAACTAATTCAAAAATATGAAATCCAGCATCAGCAAACTTACCGTTAATGTAATTGGCAGAGAAAGTTTTTCCTTTACCGAAAAGAAAATTGGCTTCATTTTCAAACTTAAAACCCAAATCCCAATCATGAATCGAAGCTACTATATCCCAGAATTTTCTTCTTCTATCCCAATAAATTAAAAAAGTATTTATGAGATAAAATATAAAAAGTAGCATCACTATAATAAAAGGGAGTACGAACACTTCAATTTCCCGAACTAAAGCAAAAGAAATAAAAGAAAGAGTAACAAAAAACAAAACTACTTTTAACAAAGACTTTTGCGCAGACATCAACTCTTCCTCAGCACTCTCTTTTATGCTGTAGGTTTTATATTTATCTGAAGTAAGATCATCTTCTTTTTCCATGCCGTTATTATAACCTAAAGAAATAACACTAATTCAAGATTTTGTTTGTAACTTTAAAAACTGATACCTGTGCTAATTAATTTATACAGAAAATAACCGAGAGACAACATTTTCCGTCGTAACCTCCCCCCCCTAAGGTCATATTTTTGTTTTTTGTTTTACTTAATTTTATGAGATAATGGATTTATATGAAACCAGAAGATTTGAAAAAAGCCCCAAAGTTATTTTGTGAGAGCATTAATGTCGGATTTACCCCAGAATATTTCGTGATGGCTCTAAGCTCAGGCAACCAAGGCACTATTTATTCACTCACCCCACAGCACGCCAAAAGACTAAAGCAGTACCTTACCCACCAACTAGCCGAATTCGAAAAAGAACATGGTGAAATAACCGCCGAATGGAATCCAAATGTAATCAGCCCAGTTCAAAAAATGAATCCTCCGAGTAACTTGAGTTAAACTTTCAAACCAAAAACCCTCTTAATTTGACGAAAATAAATAAAATATATTATAATCCCAAAGTCTAAAACATAGACATCACATCAGAAACCCCGACACTTTACAAAGTAGTCGGGGTTATTTTTTAGTTAATGAACAGATACTTTTTACAAACCACTGCTTTTACTACAATCCCTACAATACAAAATCCACCTTCTCTCGTTACGCTGTATAACTTCAGTTTCGATACTTTTACAATATGGGCAAGGTTTTGGTTTTGACCTAAAAAACCAAAGTATAATTCCTATAAGAATTAACGAGATTAAGAGCACTAACTCAACCGAAGGTAACGGCATAATAAACCTCCTCTAAAATTTAATGAACACTAAGTCGCTTAATCATAGAGTAACATAAATTTGCTAACCATTACTAGACAATATAAAAAAAACAAACCTCGCAAATTATTTGCGAGGTTTTTGTAATATGAAGTATTAAAAAAGCGCTATCTTAGTGCACATACTAGATATGTATAAGATAGCACTCTCCCGATTAAAGGACTAAAACTAAAAAATGAAATCAAAAAGTGTAAGGATCAATGCTACAGAAACCAAAGCTAAGGTTATGTATAGCGATACCTTAGATAAAAGACCAAATCTATTTGCCAATTTTCCGTATTTCATCTTTTTATTTTTACTCCTCACCGCCCTTCCTTTAACTATAAACACCGCACGAAGCAATGCAAAAATCAAAGCCAGGATCAAGAATGGACCTGAATAGGTTAAAATAAAAGCTAAAATATTTGCTCCTACCAGTAAGATACCGGTTAAAGTTAAAGCAAAAATTGACATTAATAGATAAAAAGTAACTTTATCTTTTTCTTTATTAATAGTAATAACCATTTTTTTCACCTTTTTTCAATGATTGAACTATTTAAATAATAGCATATTTAAATAGTTTTGTCAAGCAAAAGGTGGTTTATATCAAAAACTCAATCACGTCTCCGTCCTGCACCACGTATTCCTTCCCTTCGGTGCAGAGATTAAAACAAACTAACCCCTAAAAAGACCGTTATTAGAAGCATAGCTATAATACCTATTACATCAGCGGTCTTTTTAGACAACCTTCCCAAGACTTTTTTACCAAACAAAGTAGCAACTATTATAATTGGAACAATGTATACAATAGGTATTACTTGATCTAAAGTTAGTTGTTCTGTCTCTAGACGCACAAGGAAGGCAAAGGACAGAACAACGAAACTTATGAGAGATGTTGTGCCATGCATTTGCTGCAAGCTAATGTTTTCAGACAATAAATACACTTTTCGCAACGCACCACCCGCACCAAGTCCAGTACCCTGCATAAAACCTGAAATTATACTTACTATCACTAAAGTTGGTTCATGTATATTTTTACGTCTCTCTTGTACATTGTACATTTCATATATTTTCTTAAGGAGAAAATAAGCTGACATAATGAATATCAGTACAAGTAGCATCATTGATGAAACAAGACCGACAACATAAGTACCGATCATTGCCATAACTATCGATATTGGTAACATCTTTTTTATATATTTCGGCAAAACATCTTTTCGGAAGACTATTGTTTTTACCAAACTATTCACCATAAAAAAGAACGCCACTAGACCTATAGCTGTATGTGGCTCAACAATAAGTGATAACAAAGGATTTAAAACCACCGCCGCCGACATTGGTACAACCACAAAAAAGAACGAGGAAAAGCCAAGTAGTATATATACCAAAATTTCCGTGTTCATAATTATTAGTTTAGTATAACAGCAAAGGAGCCAGTAAAGTGATCTATAAATCGTCTTATATCAAAAATTCAATCACATCTCCATCTTGTACCACATACTCCTTCCCTTCAGTACGAAGTTTGCCTTGTTCACGAGCTTTAGCGAGCGAGCCTGCCTGTACTAAATCATCAAAAGTCACTACTTGCGCCCGGATGTATTTTTTCTCAAAGTCAGTATGGATAGCCGCTGCTGCTTTTGGCCCCAAAGAGCCGATTGGTACTGTCCAAGCTCTGGTTTCTTTCTCACCAGTCGTGAAGTAACTCATGAGACCAAGTCGGTGATAACAAGCACGAATCAGACTCTCTACCCCACTATCTTGCGCACCATACTCACGACGAAAATCATTCTTTTCTTCTTCTGACATGTCACGAAGTTCATGCTCCATTCCGGCATCCACCACCACATACTCCGCTCCGGTTGTCTCGAAAAAATTTAAGAGATCTTGCCATCGGTCATCATTTTGTTCATCCAAGTTAAAAGCATCGGTCTTTTTGTTGCAAACATACAAGAAAGGCTTCATGGTTAAAAGATGCAAGTGTCTGACAATCTTTTTTTCATCATCTGACATTTCAAACGAGTTAGCCAGTTTACCAGCTTCTAGATGTGGCAAAAGTCTAGCCAAAAGTTCTTTCTCCATTACCGCCTCCTTGTCACCTCGCTTCGCGTCACGCTCTACATTTCCCAATCTTTTACTCACTGTCTCCGCATCAGCCAAAATCAGTTCGAGGTTAATTACTTCTATATCAGAAAGTGGATTCACTCCTCCTGCCACGTGATGTACATCACTATCTTCAAAGATACGCACCACTTCCGCAATCATATCGGTTTCGCGGATATTTGCCAAAAATTTATTACCAAGTCCTTCACCCGCTGAAGCTCCTTGCACCAACCCAGCAATATCAACAAACTCCACTACCGCGGGAATAATTTCTGATGAACCAGAAATAGCGGACAAAGTCGCCAATCGCCCATCAGGCACCGCTACAACTCCTACCGACGGATCAATCGTAGCAAACGGATAATTAGCAATCAGCACCTCGTTTTTAGTGAGAGCGGTAAATAAAGTAGATTTACCAACATTTGGTAACCCGACAATTCCAACAGATAATGACATATGGTGGCTAGCGTAACATTTTAATTATAAATTTACTATAAATCTTCTTTTTTTTCTTTTAATTCTTCAGATTTAAGGCGACTGCCGTACATAAAAACCCAAACCAGTCCAGCAACTGTTCCTGTTCCCATAATACTTCCTGCCACCGGATTACCAAAAACTCCAATTACAGCCGATACAGACAAACCAACAATTGCAATTATAAAACCAAGTATTTGACCCCATTTTGAACGATATATATCAGACTCAATTACTTTCTTTTCAAGATTACGTCTGTGTGAAGATTGTTCTTCAGCCATTTTTATAATCCTTTCCGCCGCTCCAGGCGAAACTTCTTCAAATCTATGTAACACATCAGGATGCGGTAATGGGCCAGAAAATGAATGCCTTACGTGTTGCTTGTGAACTACAACCCCTCTTTCATTTGGAGAATTATTAAACGAATGAGGTAAAGATCTAACTGTTTTTTGATTCTTCTTCTTTTTGCTCATAGTTTTTAATGGATTTATCTAGATCTTCACCGACAGCCATCCAATCGTTTTTTAGAGCAATAATATCAGCTTCTTTTTCAGACATTGATTCATTATATCTTTGCATTGTAGCTCCAATATCTACAACACTACCCACACCTTCAATCAGTGATGGTTCGGCAAAAAGACTCCCGAATACATAGTGACGTTTCATAATACACTCATGTTAACAAACAAGGTATTACAAAGCAAATAATCAAACCTAGAACGGCAATAAACTTCCTTGATATTCACAAAAAGTTACTTCATTGATATTTAAATTCAACATATTAGCTAATTCTTCTCTAGCCACTTCTCGACCTCCCAATCGGTCAACCAATCCTTTATCTAAGGCCTCTCCACCAGTCACCGCTGAACCATCGGCTAAAGCTTGGATTTCCCAAATTTCTTTACCACGATTTTCTGCCACCTCTTTTACAAATTGATCATGAATCAATTGTAAATCTTTTTCAAATAAAGTTCGCTCAGCCTCCGTTAAAGGCTTGTTTGGATTACCGGCGTCCTTAAACTCACCAGTTGACAATTGAACAAAGGTAACACCTTCTTCTTCATTCTTCTTTGATTCTTCAGTATAGGACATGGTCACCCCAATACTGCCAACATCAGACATCGGTGAAGCTATTACCCGATCAGCTGCAGAAGCCGCCAGATACCCACCTGACGTTCCAATGTCACCAATTAAACTTAAAGTCGGTAGAGTAGAAGTCTTTATAGCTTCACTGATCTGCTCTGATGCTACCGGTGTACCGCCAGGAGAATTTATTTCAAACATTATTGCCTGTATATAAGAGTCGTTTTCCGATTGTGTAATAAAGTCCCTAATCGCATTTGGGGTAACTATTAGCGGAAATTGATCATATGCCTTGTATGGTACTATCACCCCTTCGATCGGAAATATCGCTACATTACACCAACCATCACTAATACCATCATAGCTATACCATGTCCCAATTGAAACAATTATTAAAATAACTGTAAGCACCACCGCAAAAACTCTAAGGATCACGCTTGCTATTTCACGTCCGAAACTTCTTTGCATGACAACATACTAACACACCATTATTCAACTATAATAAATTTTATTGGTAATAGTGTAAAATTATAAAAACATGCGTTTACCAAGAAAGTTCAGAAGATTAGGAATTACTAAAAGGTACACCAGAAAATTTAAGCGTTCAGCCAAACTGACTTTGGTTTTTGTACCGCTTTTTTGCTTTTGATTTTATTTACCTTTTCTACCTTCACGATAAAAAAAGATCCTAATCCTAAGGAACGGTTGGTTACAAAAATCAATGTTGAGCCTTTCCCTTTAGGAGTTTATCCGGACAAAAAAGAAATTATTGAAAATCCTGAAGTGGAAAATTTTGCTAACAAATATTTGAATTTAGCCAAAAATGATTATCGTCCCGAACAATGGTTTGATCGACTTTTAAACGATTTAACCCAAACTAAATTTTATCAATTATTAGCTTCACCACGCAGTCGTACTCTAGTAATTTACCCTGGTGAAAGAAAAGAAGAAATTATAAAAAATTTTGGTGACATTTTAAACTGGTCAAAAGAAGAAAGAGAAAAGTTTGCTAAATTAATTACTAACAATAAACCAATTCTAGCTGATGGAAAATTTTTTCCAGGTCGCTATGTAGTAGATAAAGATATCAATCCCACCACTTTAGCTGATACTTTAAATCAAAAATTCAGTAACGAAATATACGCTCGTTATAGTGATGATATAAGCAATAAAGTTTCTTTAAAGGAGACACTGATCATTGCTTCCTTGCTAGAACGTGAAGCTTACGATTTTAATGACATGCGTTACATTTCAGGAATTATTTGGAACCGGATTTTTATTGATATGCCGCTACAGCTCGACGCTACCTTACAGTACGTACGTGGTAGCAACCCGTACGAACCGACATGGTGGCCTAAAGTTAATCCTAACGATAAGTATATCGACTCACTTTTTAATACTTATAAAAATACCGGTCTGCCACCAATACCGATTTCCAACCCTTCGCCAGAAGCGGTGGTAGCAGCTCTCAATCCTCGCGTAACCGACTGTCTGTTTTATTTTCATGATCAGTATGGTGGTTTTCATTGTTCTAACAGTTATGAAGAACATGTAAAGATGTTACGGGAGGTGTATTAGAAATTTATAAAACGCGTTGTGTAAAACCTCTTACACAACGCGCCCACTACCACCTTGGTGTCGGTGGAGGAAGGGTGTATCCACCCTTATTTCTAAACATTCCATCTCTCCCTACATGAGTAGGGACGTGATTTGGAAAATTCCCAACGGCGTTTACCCTACCCCGAAAGTGTTGAACACTTTCGGGAAAATTAAATGACGTCCCTCGCCTCATTGGGCGGTAGTCGCCGTGGGCAGGGTAACCTACCCTACCGTACCCAACTCCACTAGGGTATACACCACCATGGATACCACCATGGACACTAGTAGGGTAATACGGCAACGGGCCACAGCCTGTCAAAAATGGCAGTGACACCAAAAAAATTACTAAAAGAACTTTTTTCATTTTGGGCCTCCCGACCTAAAAATGTTAATCAAATTTAAATATATGATATCACAAAAGCAACTTTTTGTCAATGGCAAAAAGTTGCTTTTGTTTTGTTTCTACCTTTTATTATATACCTTTTTTACCCAATTCCGCCACCTCTCTTTCCCATTTCTCTCGTCTTTTTTCATCCACTTGCTCACACGGACCCATAGCCGTTACACTAGTCTTGATACCGGCAAAATCTAAAATTCCGTACTGTATTTCATTGGTAAAATCACCGTACTTCCACCAAGTTTTAAACGGTGTTTCAAAACCTGATAAAATAATTACCCGTGCTGTTCTACCTTCTAACTTCTTTTCTCTTTTCTTTTTTTCATCAACAAAACTAAAAGCAAAGTCCGGTAACCAGATCCGGTCGAACATACCCTTAAGCAGGGCCGGCATACTACACCACCAGTTTGGATAAACAATTACCAAATGGTCAGCCCATAGTATTTTTTCTTGTAAAGAAACCAAATCTGGTTCTAAAGACTGTATCTCTTTATAACCTTTGCGTAAAACTGGATCAAAATTCAACTCTCCTAAATTTACCCGTTGCACATCATACCCAACCTCTTCAGCCGCTAGTTGATAGTAGCTGATCATATCACCAGTTAATGAGTCAGCGTTCGGATGACCACAAATAAGTAGAATTTTCTTATTTTCATTCATATCTAATAGTATAACCAAAAAGACAGTATATTTATTGACTGTCTTGTTGATTACTATTTATTTACGAATTGAACCATCCGCATTAAATTGTCCTTGAGCCCCCATTTGCATTTTTATTAATTGTTCTCGCATTTCTGGACTCATTACCGTCAAAATTTCCTGTTGATACTTTGGCAGAACTTTCTGAGCAGCGGCCATTTGATTATTGCCATTTTTTTTCATTTCCTCTTGCATTTCTTTGGCAATTTTTTCAAACAAAGCTGGGTCTTTCTCAATCATCTCCATGATCATTTTTCTTTGTTCTTCCGGCACGTTTTTAAGTTGTGATTCAAGCACCTTTTTCAGGGCAAATTGTTTTAATTTTCCAAACATAATGCTTGACTATATCATATTTAATACCATTTCGTCATCTTTGATTTTCACTAAAATTAATTTTTCCAAAAAGAATCTTGTCTAACCAACGACTCACCGGCTTTCTCTGGTTCTTGCATAATTTCTTCAACTATCTTTTCTGCCCTAATTCCTTGCGAACCTTTTACCAGCACCACATCTCCGGACTGAAGATAATTTTGTAACTCTTTACCAGCTCTAAGCGAATCATCGTATTGTAAAACAGTTTTATCAGTAAGACCATTTTCCAAAGCAGTCTTAGCAATTCTCCTAGCTCGCACTCCAACTGTAATCAGAATATCAGCAGTTTTAGCTACTAATTCACCAACCGCTTCATGTTCGTTAGCCGAAAATCGACCCAGTTCCAACATATCGCCAAGTACTGCAATCTTTCTTTTGGCATATTTTATTTCCTTTAAAGTAATAAGGGCTTGTTTACAAGCTGCCGGAGACGAATTGTATGTATCATCAATAATAACTGATCCTTTGATACCTTTAACAATCTTCATTCTTCCCGCCGGTGACGCATGATGGACCATAGCTTTAGCTGCTTCATTCAAGGAAACGCCACATGACACAGCGGTCGCGATGGCACCCGTGGCCGTATAGACTGACTGCAGACCAACTACATCGTTAACTTTAACCTCAACTTGCTCTTGGAGGTTTTTTAAAACAAAAGAAACACCACTTGGTACATCATCATTATAAAAAACAACATCTTTACTGGCCGTAAAATGTGATTCCAAGTAACGACTAAAACCGATTGCTTTATGTCTAATTTCTGTTAACTTCTCTTTTATTTTTTCATCATCATGATTATAGATAACTATTCCGTCAGCGTCTAAAGCCAGTGGTAATTTCATTTTTTCTTCAATTACCGCCTCTGGACTAGAAAAATATTCTACATGAACCGGTACATCTGGAAATCTAGTCAACACTACCACATGTGGTTTAAGCCAAGCAGTTAAATGTTCCATATCTCTTGGTCTATCAATACCAGCTTCTATAATTAAGTAATCTGGATAATCTTTACTAAAAAAAGCGATAAAGAAACCGTCAACAATATTTTTAAGCCACAAAAAAGGATTTCGCCAAGCATTTGGTAAACCAAGCACAGTTAAAGGTATACCAATTTCTGAATTAAAACTTTTTTCACTTTTTCTAGTTACGTAATGATTTTTTAAAATACTATAAATAGCGTCTTTCATGGAAGTCTTTCCGACACTACCAGTAATAGCAATAATAGTTGGTTTATGTTTTTTTAAAACGATTCTAGCTTCTAAAGTGAGTATTTGAACTACTATTTTTTTAAAAAAATCTTTCATAATCTGATTTAACGATCTGGTGGAACATTATAGTAATTTATTAAAAACTTGGTTATATTCATAAAGGGTTCAGTTAAAGTTTGAGACGCATAACTAACTCCTTTCGGCTCTACAGTATACATGAAAACAATGAACTTTGGGTCAAAAGCTGGAAAATAGCCAAAAAATGAATGCAAAAAACGATCTTCATAATAACCTTTACCGTTTGGATTGGCGATCTGCGCCGTACCGGTTTTGGCTCCAATGGTGTGATTTGGCATAGAATATTCACCATAAGCCAGTGCTTCATCAACCACTATCGTCAACATTCGAGATATTTCTTCACTAGTTTCTTTTGATATTACTTGCTTCCCTTGTGGATAACGAATTTCTCTGACTGTTCCATCTTTATATTGAACTGAAGAAGCAATGTGTGGTGTAACCAAATGGCCACCATTACCCAGAATTGCCAAAGCTCTGGTTACAGCTATCGGTGTAAGTGCAATACCTTGACCAAAAGAAGCAGTGGCATATTCTACATCACGCGGTGAATTTAAGTTTTCAACCAGACCATAAATTTCGTTTGGCTGATCTATCCCTGTCTCACCACCAAGCTTAAAACTTAAAAAATAATCCCTAAATTTATCCTTTCCCATTTGTTTTACAACATGGGACACCCCGGTGTTTAAAGATTGATTGAGCACCTCTTGCATATCAACCACCCCACGACCACGGCCGTCAAAATTTCTAATAGTAAATTTATCCAAAGTCACAAAACCTTTATCATCATAAGTTGAGTGGGGTGTGACCGCTCCACTATCAAGACCAGCCGCCATAGTGAGCGCTTTTATTGTTGATCCAAATTCATAAACATCTTCAACCAAAGGATTACGAAAATCTTCTACCGTTGCCTCTGCTCGATTATTTAAATTAAATCCCGGCACAGTATCCATAGCATATATCTCACCGTTCTGCGGATTCATAATTATGGCCCCAGTCATTTTACTGTCATATTTTTCATTTGTTTCCCTTAAGATATTATCCAACATCCTAGCTACTGTTGGTTCAATAGTGGTGACAATATCACCATCTTCTTCTTCATCTTTTTTGTAAACCAAATCACCTAAATTAGTAAAAATCTCAGCAAAAAAATTGACTGACCTGACTTGGTTTTCCTGAAATAAGATCTCATCATAATATCTTTCCAGACCATACTTACCTCTAAGTTTATCGTCCTCATCAGTATAACCAATAAAACCGATGGTCTTTGCTAATAAATCATTAGCCGGATAATATCGCCACTGATTTCTATATAAATACACACCAGTAATATGCAAATCTGATATTTGTTCCATCTGTTCCTCTGTTAAAGTTGTTTCTATTTCAACATAAGTTCGCCCTTCAAGGGTAGCTTTTCTTTTGCATTCGTCTTTACTTATACTCAAAAAAGTCTCAAGCTTATTACAAGCATCACCGGAATCAACTATCTGACTAGGGTTAAAGGCTAATAAATAACCAGAACCGATTGAGGCTGCAGAAACTTTTTCTCCATCTTTAGTAGTAAAAAATATCGAACCACGTGAATATAAATCTTGTTTTGTATAGACATATTGCCGATCAGCCTTCTCTAAATAAGCCTCACTTTGTGTTATTTGCAAATTATAAAGTCTCAATACCAAAAAAAGTGCCAACATCAAAACCACTCCGGTAATAATTCTAACCCTAACCACCATCTGCTTTCTCATAACATTACACTACCGCACCTCGGTATTAAGCACCAAACTATCATCAGACAAATTAACAAATATTTTATTACTAGTCTCACTAAAACCTTCAATAGTAGAAACTTTACTACTGATTTGATATTGAGCTTCTATGTAGGAGGATTCTAATTTAGCAATTTTTGCTTGTAATTCATTTAAATTATTTAAGGCCTCTTTACGCATTACCACATGCATAACTGAAAGACTTAGAAAATACATATACAAAATCACCGCACAAAAAAGTATTACCAAACAAGTCGGTGTTATAAAATTATCATATTTATTTAAAAATTTTTTCTTCATCTTTGTTTTCAGTCTTTTTTATTGCTCTAAGTTTTGCACTACGAGCTCTTTTGTTTAGTAATAATTCATCCTCTGTGGCAGTAATAGGTTTTTTTGTCAAAAGTGAAAAATTTTCACTATTAGCCAATTCTTTAAATTTCAGTTTTACAATCCTATCTTCAAGACTATGAAAACTTATAATGGCTAACACTGCCTCATCAGCCAAAAAGGTACTACTTGAATCAATAAATTTTTCTAAAATCAACAATTCATCATTAACAGCAATCCTTAATGCCTGAAAAGTTTTAGTAGCCGGATTAATTTTTGATCGACTTAATGGAACAGCTGTTTTGATAACTTCTGTTAGTTCTTTAGCAGTTTTGATTGGTTCTACTTGTCTATGTTTAACAATCGCTTTAGCAATCCTCCTAGCGTATCTTTCCTCTCCATAGCCATATATGACATTTGCAATATCCTCTTCCGCCCAACCATTAACCAGATCATGTGCAGTAAATAAATATTTATCGGTTGCGCCAAAAGTCATCAATAATGGTTCTTCCTTATCAAAAGAAAACCCTTTGCCTCCTAGTTCGAACTGATCAGTTCTCCAACCTAAATCAGCTCATATTGCATCTACTTTTTTTATATTTAAAGAGCTTAATATTTTCTCAAAGTTAGAAAAATTATCGTTAATTAGATGTTTAGTCGGTTTAGTAAGTTTTAATTCTGTTTTTCTATTTTCAAAAGCTTGCTCATCGATATCTATACCAATATAAATACCTTTCTCGCTTAACTGTTGACAGATTTTTAGAGCATGACCGCCACCGCCATAAGTTGCATCTACCACCACGCTATTAGATTTTAAATTTAGGATAGAAACTGCTTCGTCTTCTAAAACGGTAATGTGTTTGGTCATACAGAATTTAGTAGCTTTATAGGACACCTATTTCACCGAGTTTTTCAGCAAGTGAATCAGCTTCGATTTCAATCTTGCGTTTGTACTCAGTCCATCTTTCCTCATCCCAAATTTCGATACGATCATGTATACCTGCAAGCACAACGCTTGTACCTAGGTGCGCAAAATCTTTCAAAAAGTCTGGCACGAGAATACGTCCAACTGAATCTACCTCCACTTCTACTGCTCCTGACAAGAAGAATCGATTGAAACTTCTTGTATCCGCCTGTCCGAGTGGCAGTTGACCAATTTTTTCAGTGATCTTCTGCCACTCACGGAGCGGATATACAAAGAGACAGTTATCGAGTCCTCGGGTTACCACTAGCTTTTTCCCAAGTTCCTTACGCCATTTAGACGGTAAGGACAGCCTTTTCTTGGGATCCAACGTATGCTTGTGTTCGCCGATTAACATAACTCGATAGTTTGAGTGAGTCTCCGAACCAACCGCAACCTAATGTGGAGACGGTTGTGGCGGATTCGGAAACTCACTCCCTCAGTATATTTCATTTTTTAGAAACATACCACTATCTCCCACCACACCTATATTCTACACCACTTCATCCCACTAGCAACTACTTTGTATGAAAAAATGGGTATAACTTTAATAAACTATCTAAAATGTATACAAAAACCGATGGATTCCTAAAGAAATCCATCGGTTTTTTATATTCAACTATAACTATTCTCCACTTACTTCAGCACCGCGTTCACTCACATCTTTTTCCCTCGGCTTCATTAACGGAAATAACTGGGTCTCACGGATAGGTTTCCCAGCTAAAAATGCAAATAAACGTTCACCAAAACCAAAACCACAAGTTGGCGGCATACCATGCTCAAGCATTTCAACAAACTCCCAGTCTGGCATCATAGCCTCATCATCACCACGTTCAATCAGTTGTTGTTGAATTTCAAACCTTTGTTTTTGATCAATTGGATCATTAAGCTCGCTATATCCCCGCCCCACTTCACTACCGGCAATTATTGGCTGAAACATTTCCACTGTTTTTCCGTCAGCTCGAGCTTTGGCTAAAGGTGCTACAGTAATCGGATGATTAATAAGAAAAGCCGGTCCAGTGATACTTTTACGACAATACTTCCACAAAGTATCGATCAGCCTTTCTCTTGTGTCCCCATCATACTTTACATTCAATTCAGCTAGTTTACTTTTTATCTCTTCCTCACTAGCTACAAATATATCAACTCCAGTTTGCCTTTCCACTTCCTCCGCATAATCTATTTCCACCCATTCATTTGCTAAATCAAACTCATGTCCATGAGCCGAAAATTTTGTAGTACCAAACACCTCTAGGCCAATCTTCTGGTAAAGTTCACGTACCAACTTCATACCATCTCGATAATTGGCGTAGGCCCAATAGAATTCTAGATTGGTAAACTCTTGTAAGTGCTCCGGACTAGTACCTTCGTTTCGAAAAGCTCGTCCAATTTCAAAAGTTTTGGGATAACCAGCCGCCATTAGACGCTTTTGCCAAAGCTCACCAATTGAAATACGAAGATAAACATCCATATCATAATCATTATGATAAGTCATAAATGGTCTAGCCTCTGCTCCGCCGGTAGTTACTTCAAGATAAGGAGTCTCCACTTCTAAGAAACCATGTTCAATCATGAAATTTCTAATCGTTTGCCAAAAGCGAGCTTTTTTAATAAACAAATCTCGCAGTTCATCATTTAACAGTAAATCTAAATGACGCTTTCGATAACGCTCATCGTCGTCTTTTAATCCAAAATGCTCTGACGGAATAGCTTGTAGTGACTTAGTGAGCATCTTCCATTCGGTAAGAGAAAGAGCGTAAGTTTCCCGTCTGGTCGTTATCATACTACCTACACACTCTATGAAGTCACCGATGTCTACACTATCGATAAAAAGTTTATAAGAGTCTTCACCTATCTTATCTCTGGAAATAAAGCATTGTAAGCGAGTCGTACCATCAAACAAATCAATAAAGGCTGAGCCACCATGTCGACGCAAAGCCATTACTCTCCCAGTCAAACGTACCACCGCTTGACTCTCGAGAAGATCAGCCATGTGATTTATAATATCGGATATTTCATGAGTTCGACTACACTCAGCCGGATACGGATTAACTCCGGCTCCTTCTAAGACTTTTTTCTTTTTCAAACGCTCCTCGCGAATTTCTTCCAGTGATGACATAATAAAAGACAGTTTAGCTGAAAAAGTAGAAAATGAAAAGCGGGACAATCAGAGATTGTCCCGCTTTTCATAGCACAGGATCTTGCCGTGCATTTTTTTCAATCACTACTCTACCTTAAGCACCTTATACTTCTGCTTCCCAGCCGGAGTGTCAAAGGTAAAGTCATCACCTTTACTCTTACCCATCAAGGCTTCACCTAGCGGTGATAAGTAAGAAAGCTTATGTTCATGAATATTAGCTTCATCTGAACCAACGATAGTGTAAGTACGAGTATCTTTTTCTTTATCTTTTTGAATAGAAACTACTGATCCAAGCCCAACCACTCCACCCTTCTTTTCATGAGCAACAATTTTAGCCTCTTTTATAACTTTTTCTAAGTAACCAATCCTTTCCTCAATCGCCGCTTGCATATCACGAGCCTCTTGGTATTCAGCGTTTTCTGATAAGTCACCAAGGCTTCTCGCGTATTCTAATGATTCGGCTACCTCTTTACGTCTAACGGTTTTTAGATGTTCAAGTTCCTTTTTTAGTTCCTCAAACTTCTCTGCGGTTAAAAATGCTTGTGTATCGTTCATATGCTTTAAAAAATTTACCCAATTATACTTACTTAAGCCAGTCGGTCAAATTTTTATTCTTCACCGCTTATTTTGGCTTCTTTGATTCCTAAATACTCCGGTCGGTTTTTCGACATCCATTCTACCACATCCCCCATAATTCTGGTGGCACCAAGCGCGTTACTACGTGGCGCTCTATCCATCATAAGGATAAAAGCGTACTTAGGATCCTCATAAGGGAAAAATCCCGCCGCCCAAGAGTTTACATAGGCGTTACCCGCACCGATCTCTGCTGTACCAGACTTAGCAGCCACCGCCACATCTTTTCGTTCTAAAGCTCTAGCAGTTCCACCATCATAATTAACTGTTTTTCGCATACCTTCATGTATGATTTGTAAATAGTCTGAATCTAGATTCAAATTAACAGAATCACCCTGCTTACCTTTTATAACATGTGGAGACAATAAATATCCACCATTTGCCAAAGCACCATAAGCTCTCAGCATTTGGATTGGTGTAACTAAAAAACCAAATTGTCCGATTGCTGTAAAGTAGGTATCACCCAAACGCCAATCATCGTCAAACACTTTTCTTTTCCACTCTGGATCTGGTACTACTCCAGCTTGCTCTTCAGCAATGTTTATATTAGTCAAAGAACCAAGTCCAAACAAACGGTAATACTTTGCCATCTTGGTTATACCGAGACCGGTCATTGGACTAGTAACGCCAGCTTGTGGCACCGCGTTTTTTGGTAATCCACCACCGACGATATAAAAATATACATTTGAAGAAAAAGCGATAGCTTCTCGCATCGTCATAGACCCATGCGCACGCCAGTCAGTAAAACGAGACGGGTTACTTGGATTATATGGATTTGGTATAACAATTTGACCATTACTGTAAATCTCTTTATTGGGACTGATTACTTTTTCCGCTAAAGCTGCATAAGCTACAAAAGGTTTTACAATTGATCCTGGTGTATACGCACCGCTGACTACTTTATTTAAAAATGGTAGTCGTTCATCATCATTATATTGCTGAATAATATCAACCTCATAACCATCAGCCATTATTTCCGGATCATAGCTTGGAAAGCTGGTAAGAGCGATAAGTTCACCGGTCTTCACATCCATAATTGCTCCCGCCCCACTACGAAAACCAGCTTGCGCACTAGAGGTTGATATTATTTGATACATTGCCTCAGATAACTCAGCGTCTATTGATAAATGTATTTCATTACCCGATTCTGGATTAGCTAAAGCATGCTCACTAACAACGTTGTTTAAGGCATCAGTAGCTACCACCTTATGTCCGTTTACCCCTTTCAAAGTCTCATCATAGGCTGATTCTACACCAGACCGACCAATGTATTCGGTTCGGTAATAAAATCCTCGATTGTCTTTTTTAGGATAACTAACATAACCAAGCACCTGTCCCAAACCAAGTCTGTCAGTGTAAGCTCGAATCGGAAAATCATAAACTCCTCTTTCATCTACCTCATTCCAAACTACCATTTCATTATTCCGGTCATAAACAACTCCTCTCTCAGCAATAATAGTATCTCGATCAATACTATTTGCTTCAGCTACAGCGCTTAATTCAGCTCCTCTAACCACCTGAAGATCATAGACCTTAAACAAAAAAACTACTGCCACCAAAGTAAAAACTGCTCCAACACCATATATGCTGTATTTAGAAATCGACAACTCTCTTTTTCCTTCAAGTTTATCGAGATTTAAACCGAGTAAATTTGAAGCATCCAACAACACTTCGTCTAACTCGATATTAGATCTCTTTTTTTTACGAAACCACTTCATTATTTTTAGTATACATCAATAATGATGGTTTGATGAAATCAACCAAAAAAACCACTACTAAAACACCAACACTAAGGTAAGGGAAGTTATAGAAAGCTCCAAAATAACCATCAATCAAAATAGCTAAAATAATTAACTCATAACCGGAAAAATTAAATAGATACCAAATAACAAAAGGGACAGCAAAAAAATACCAAGGACTTATGGACAATGAAGCTATTAACAAAAATATAAATATTCTTAATAACATAGTATTTTTATAAATCAGTAACTGAACTGTTTTCGGTCTCTTCAATATTTAAATTATCTATATCTTCAACTATGTCAGCACTGGTGGTAGCCAACTCAAAGTCATCAACCAATTCTTCCTCAGCAAAATTTATAGCATCAACAAAATCTTTATCTAAACGAGTTTTCTCTCTAACCATCTCCTTTACCTCGTCTTTTATTTCTTCAGTAGTCTTTAGGCTAATAACTTTTTTATCAATAGACACAAAATACAAACTACTCATCGCCACAGCCGGAGATACATAACCATACTGTTCCGGTTGAGTGGGATGGTTCTCCACCGACACAATTTCACCATAGACCCCATCAAACACCCCAGGCAATAATACAATCTGTTCATCCGTGAGACTCAAACCCTGAGGAAGATGCACTCTAGCTATACCACCTCCCATTCCTTCAAGAGTACTAAATACATTTGGTCCAACCACAAAAGCAGTTGACCGAAAACCAGGAGATGTAAAAAGTTCGACAAAAGAATATTCTTCAGCCACATGCACCACCACACCCACCACCGAATCCAAACCAGAGTAAACAGCCGCCCCTACTTTCACTCCTTGTTTTTCTCCTTGATCGACTTGTAAAAAATCATAAGCCAAAGTATTCGGTCTTGATAATACTTTAGCCACCACTCTATCAGTTGAAGTAGAAACTCCAAGCATTAACCTTAATGCAATATTTTCATCCAATAACTTTCTGATTGTTAGTTGAGTACCATTTTTTGTTTCTTGCTCCGCTTTAATTTGCTCTATTTCAGCCAATAACTCATTGCGAGAACGTAAATAAACTGGTATTGCATCATCAGAATTTTTTATCCAACCGACCACCGAATGCACCGGATACATTACCACCTCAGATACTTTTGAAATAAACCAAGGAAAAACTAAACCAACTGTTATAAAGACAATTACTAGGATTAACCACCGTTTTCGTCTTTTTTGTTTATGTGGAGTAAGATGATAATTCCCCCTCGTTGTCGATAAGTATTTCTTCATATGATTCGAAATTCTCGATCACCACTCCCGCCCCTCTAATCACTGAGCGCAAAGGGTCCGGTACAATAATTACTGGTACCTGCAAGTTCTCTTCAAGCAAGCCAGACAATCCCGGTATCAATGCACCACCACCACAGACATGTATACCTCGTTGCATAACATCAGACAGTACTTCTGGTGGAGTTTTTTCAAGTACGGCCTTAGTCGATTCTATAATACCATCAATTTGTCCAGCTACTGCATCCTTAACATCATTAGCTGTAATAATAACCTCTCTTGGTAGACCAGTCATGACATCACGACCTCGAATCACCATCTCATTTTCACCTCCACCTTCTCGCACTGAAGCTAAAGCAATTTTTGCCTCCTCAGCTGTCTTATCACCCACATAAACCTTAAATTGATCCCGAACATAAGAAGCAATCGCTGAGTTTAGATGGTCACCAGCCGTTCGTAAATTTTTTGCTACCACAATTCCATTTAAAGATATAACAGCAATATCAGTTGTACCGCCACCAATATCAATAATCATATTGCCAGCTGCTTTATTAATAGGTAGCTTTGCTCCCACTGCTGCCGCCATCGGCTCCTCTATCAAGAACACGTCTCTAGCACCGGCATTTTTAGCTGCATCACGAGCCGCCCGCATTTCTACATTGGTAATTCCCGAAGGAACACCAATCAGCATACGTGGAGCCACAAAAGAACGAACATCACCTTGTACTTTATTTATTAAATATCCAAGCATTTCTTCTGTCACCTCAAAGTCAGAAATTACCCCATCTACCAAAGGCCTTATCACTTCGATATGCTGTGGAGTGCGACCTTGCATAAATTTTGCTTCTTGCCCAACTGCGACCAATTGTCCAGTCTTCTTATTTATTGCTACAATTGTCGGTTCATTTAAAACAATTCCTTTATCCTTTACATAAACCAAAATATTGGCTGTTCCAAGATCAATCGCCATGTCTGTTGACACCATTGACAATAGTTTATTTACTTTGTTGGTAAAAAAATTCATTGGTTATAGATTGTACTATGTATCAAGGTTAGTATCAAAATCTGCGTACAATTCATCTTCATTCAAATATTTTATTTCTCCAGTAGCTCTATTTACCACTTCAAATTTACCTTCTTCTTTAGCTTTTTTACTCAAAACCACTCGATAAGGAATACCCATTAGATCACTATCAGCAAATTTTTCACCAGCTCTTAGATCACGATCATCAAACAATACTTCACTTCCCCTATCTACCAAATTCATGTAAATACCAGTGGCCCAGTCAGCAATTGCCCCGTCTTCCATATTTAAACCAACCAAGTGTAATTGATAAGGAGCAATGGAGGACGGCCAAACCAAACCTTTATCATCAGAAAACTTTTCCGCTATTACCCCCATTAATCGAGTGATCCCGATTCCATAAGAACCCATCCAAACCGCAATATCATTTCCCTCTTCATCTTTGTAATAAAGTCCAATATCCTCAGCTTTTTGCCGACCAAAGTTAAAGATATTGCCAACCTCAGCCGTTTTCACCTCCTCCAACTCGTCTTTTTTTACTTCCAATTTTGCTAGAGTTTCGTCATTTAAAACCTCGCTATTGATAGCAACTTTTTTGTCACGATTAATAAAAATAGAGTCTTCGCCAGCGTCACATATAGTCTGAAATTCATGACTAAATTCAGTAAAAGCTCCGCCGGAAGCAAAAGTAGTAAACGTATCTTCACCAATACCCACTCTTTCAAATACCCGATTATAGGCATTGATAACTGAATTATAAAAAACATTATGATCTTCTCCGTCTACACAAAAAGAATACAAGTCTTTCATCACAAACTCGCGCCCGCGCATAATACCGCTTTTAGCTCTTAGTTCATTTCTAAGCTTGGTCTGAAACTGGTAGACATAAATTGGCAAGTCCTTATAACTAGCAATGTAGTTTTTAACCATTTCACCAATCGGTTCTTCATGACTCCAACCAAAACCAACTTCACCACCAGCTTTAAGTTCAGATTTAAACCATACGTCCACTTTCTCATCATCCCAGCGATCGGTTCTTTCCCATAACTCTTTCTTTTGAAGAGAAGTCATTATTAATTCTTGGCCACCAATCGCATCCATTTCTTCTCTAACTATAGCTTTGATTTTTTCAAGCACCCTAAGACCAAGTGGTAAATAAGCATAAACACCGGCCATTTCCTTATGTACAAAGCCGGCTCTGATTAATAACTGGGCATTTTTAGCTTGTTCATCTGCCGGTGCTTCTCGTCTGGTTTTGTTAAATAATTTTGACTGTCGCATAGTTTTAAATTCATTAACCAGTAATTATACGCATAATGTCATTATATGTCACCACCACCATTAATATCATGAGTAAAATAAATCCAACCGCGTTTACACGTCCTGCCCAAACTGGGTTAATTTCTTTTTTAGTAACAGCCTCAATTGCCACAAACACCAAACGACCTCCGTCCAAAGCCGGTATTGGTAAAAGATTAATAACCGCTAAATTCAAAGAGATTATCGCGGTAAAAATAAGCAGACTGACTATACCGACTTCAGCTGCATCACCAACCATACCAACGATACCGACCGGACCGGCCACTTGTGACAAATCAGAAGTTCCGGTAAAAGCTCCAACTACCAAGACTGACAAACCAACTATAATGTTTTTAAGACCATTAATAGTAGCTGAGAAAGAATCACTCAAGGCCTCAAAAAAACTTCTATCAACCGTTTCCACCATCGCCAAAGAAACTCCAACAGCCACCTTAGTCTCATCATTTGGAATCAAACCAGTCTTTGGTTCGACTGTAATAGTAGTATAGTCATCTGTAGTCTCTTTGAAAGTAACATTTACTGATTCATTTGGATGATTTTGAATAAATTCAGAAAAAGTGGTTGGAGTAGGTTTTGATAAAAAATCTTCACCACTAGCTACTTCTGTAATCTCGACACCAAGCGGTAACTTATCTTCTAAGGGACTATTCGGTAATATCCCAGTCACATACAAAACCGCCTCATCAGAAGCTTTTGATTCCTCTACCGCAGTTGGTGTACCAATAGTGAAAGCAATAAAAAACAGAAACCAAGCAAAAATAACATTCATAGCAACTCCTGCCACCAAAACCACAGCTTGCGCCCATTTGGGTCTTGAACCAAAAGCTCTACTTTTGTCACCTTCGCTGTCTGGAATAGCTTCTAAATTTTCACCAAATATCCTTACAAAACCACCAATCGGTAAAGCATTGAAAGTATATTCGGTCTCACCTTTTTTGATCCCAAACATCTTTGGTGGAAAACCGATACCAAACTCATCCACCCGCATTCCAGTTTTTTTAGCCATTATAAAATGCCCCCACTCATGCACTAAAATAAGAACAAATAAAACTAAAAGAAATAAAATAATTGACATAGATTTATAACACTATTTTTCAAGCTCTTTCTCTTTACTTACAAATAAAGCTTCTAATTTATTATTAGTATTTTCAACCATCTCTTGAACACCGTCACGCAATGAAAACCTTTCATCTTCACCCAAATCACCATTTTTAAATTGTTTATCAATATCCTTCATCAAATCATCACGAATCGCTTTTACTGAAACTCGCGCATCCTCCAGCTTGCTTTTAGCTAATTTCGTCAATTGAACTCTTCTCTCACTGGTTAGCTCCGGAAAAATCACTCTGACTCCAGCTGAATCAGTAGCAATAGATACTCCTAAATCAGCTTCTTGAATCGCTTTTTCAAGAGCTACTATTTGGCCTGTGTCCCAAGGAGCAATTCGCAAGGTTCGTGCATCCTCAATACTAATCGAACCAACTTGTTGCACCGGCACTCTCGCCCCATAACTCTCTACACTCACGTTATCAAGCAAAGCCACACTGGCCTGACCGGTTCTAATACCGGAATACTCCTTAGTTAACCATTCTGTTACTTCTCTTAATTTTTTTTCTGTTTCTAAATCCATAAAATTAAATAAAATTATTAAAGTTTAATTTCTTCCGGTAAAACCAAAGCCAATTCTTCCAACAACATTTTATTGGAAGCACCTCTAGTATTTAAGGTCATTAATATCATATTTAGCTTAGTTAGTACACTTGGCTTAAGTTTATATTTAAGTTTAGATACGCTTAAAGTTAAACCTTCTTTCATTTTAAAAATCCATTTTTCGTCTTTTTTAGTTATATTTATGGTAACTATTTCCATACGCTCTTTGTATTTTTTTTCAGCAAAGTTTGTAAACTCTTGATTAATAAGAAACCTTTCCTTGTTATCTTCATTTGTAAACTGATGTTCATAAAGTAAAAATCTAGATCTTAGTGTCGGTAATAAAAAACAATCAGGAGGTATGATAAAGAAAAATATAGCCGAAGTTGGTGGTTCTTCTAAAATCTTTAGCATAGCCTGCTCTGCTTCAGTAGTAATTTTTGTAGTTTTAACAGTGATTATTTTATACTTACCAGCAACTGGTTTTCGATAAGCTTTGTTTATGAGTTCCCTTGCTTCTCTAATACCAAAAACTTCTATTTCGAAATAATCAAGATCATCTCTATTTACATAATCAATAAAAAGTTCAGTGCAGTCTTCTTTATCTAGATCAGAGTAACAAATAAAAGCATGGTGGGAAGTTATCATTAGACTTATTATACACGAGCTGGAGTTTTTTGTTTTTGTGAATCGAGTATATGCTTAATAACTCTTCTTAGATAAACTTCAAAAGTTTCACCCTTATCGTAAATAATTCCTTGTTCATAACGCCAACCATTCATGTAGTCGGTGATACTTTGTCTGATTTCTTGATTTGAACCTTCAAATCTTCCCGCTAAAATAATAGGTATTTGTAAGCCGGAAATTTGCTTAAAAAGTGGGTGATTTGAACCTTTTGGCCCAGTACCAAACAAACCGCTTTTTTTAAACAAAGGCCAATCAGACAAAAGTTGTTCCAATCCGTCATCAACCTCCGGTACATACAGTGGATTTGCCATTGCCTCAGCAGAAGTGTGTTTGGTTTTCGGTAAGTCATCAGGTGTTAGATTTCTTACTTGCTCAGCAATTGAAGCAACTCTAGGTGAATTAACCGACGAAAATTGATTTGGACTTGGTACATTTTCTGTGTTAATAGGCTGTGATTTATCAGACGTTGGCACAGACACTGATTTAGACACCTTTACTGATTGCTCTACCGATTTTTTTGGTTCAGACTCATTATTATTTAACCACCGATCATCAGAGTTGTTGTTTTTCTCATTATTTAAATTATCAGTAGCATAAGGAATAGTGGTTTCATCAACGATCCGAGTTTTAGGTAAATTATTTTCTAAACTTTGATCAACTTCCTTTGGTTGAAATTGTGCTCCAAGCTTATCTTCAGAATCTTTTTTAAAACCATCATTCGAAACCTGTTGACTCTTTTCAGAAACAGCTTTTTCAACCGCTAAGTATGCCTGCTCCAACCTTTCCATAGCTTTTTCCAACTCACCAGAGCGTCCACCACCAAGGCTCTTCATAGCTTCAAGTAAAGCATTCATATACTCTCTACCAACTTCGTTGTTTATATCAACTAAATTAACCGGGTTGCCAACCTTCTTATTAACCATTGACTTGATTTCACGAATTCGGTTTAAGTGCTTTGTGGTAGTAGGTGAACTAGAATTTGTGTCAGATTTATCAATTGACTGACTTTGGTTAGACTTTGGAGAATTTGTTTCAAGTGGAGCCTGAACAACTTTTTCTAATGATACCGACACAGGCTCTTTTATTTTAAGCTCTTCCTTTATAGTCACAGGTTCACCTGCCTCTTGAGAACCTGATCTTGATACCGAAGTAAGAATATTTGGTTTTAGTTCATTAGTCGTCCTTTCTTTTATTTCCGGCGCTTTTTTTAATTCTACCGACTCAGGTACTTCCTCCTCGTCAATTATCCTATGTTTATCTTTGCTTTCAGCTTCCACCGGTGATTGTGAGACCAATTTAGTCGGTTCTGATTTTGTAGATGTATTATCTTTTGGTTGAACCACATCTTTTTCTGCTTCTCTTTTAGATGTAGTGATCTCTTTCACAGGTGTGTCCTTTATGATCGGCAAAGAAAAGGCCGGTACCGGACGATAACTACCAAAAGACAGAGTTCGTTCTGGTTTTTCTTCTACTTTTTGTTCCTTTTCTTTGTTTACAATATTAACCACCGGCTTTAACTGATGTAAAGAAAGCTTTTTTTCTAAAGTAATACGAACTGACTCATCAGCTCCACCACTAGTATAAAGTAAAACTAAATCCTTTAATTGGTTTTTCTCTTCAGCTGGTAATTCACTTTGTCTAACGGCTGCCAAAACAGATCGTAAACCAGCCTGTGTACTAAAATCAAAAACGGTTAAAGAACTTTTGTCGCTCATATTGCCTCAATAATATCATTATCTAAAAAAAGAAACATCAATCTGCCTGTGAGTTTTGTTGCCTTGCTATTTTATTTAGTTTCATCAGAGAAAGAATCTATCTCTTCTTTCATCGCCAAAGCCTCCTCATCTAGAATTTTTCCAAACTCAGGATATTTTTCATAAAGTTTTTCCAGCAAATCCTCCGCTTTGGCGTTTAGGTTTATAAATGTCTCAAACTCTTCCACTGTTTCCGGAGACTCACCGGCCATATACCGAATCAAAGCACTCTCAAAGATAGTGTCACCAATCTCTCCGGCAAACTCCGCCTCTTCTTCCGTCAATTCGACTTGAACACCTTCATTTTCTTCTAATTCTTTTTCATTTTCGTCTGATGAATTTATCATAAAAAAGTCTTAACGAATAAACTAAGCTACATTAACGTTACCTACCGATCCATTATGTTTTTCCATCCACGCTGAAATAACGATGTCTCTTTCCACTAAGTTACGTAAAGAAGTATTTTCTGTTACCAATAAACCATTTGGATTATTGACCGGATCATAACGAACTTGATCTACATAATCATTTAACCAAGCAACTAATGTTTCGTATTTTATATCGACTCCGTTATCGTTAAAATACGATTCAGTAGCTTCCTTACCCTGATCAACAATTTGTTCCAAGTCATTTATTTTCATGTCACCAGCTACTTCAAAAACACTATCCTTTCCAAAATCAAGAATACTTCTAGTATTATCTTCGTGCGTTTCAGCAAATTTGAGGACGGTTGACTCAAAGTTTTCTGGTTTTTCAAATATTTCAGCCCTCATTTGATTTAGGTTAGAATCTTCTACCGAAGTAGCCATATTAATATTATTAATATCAATTCCATTATTAACCACCCCCTGTGTCATCTCAACATGACCTTGAGGTATTTCTTGCGAACCAGAAGATTGTCCAGCAAAATCTGGTGGCACTCCACCAACAGGACTACCGGGTGGTGGTGGAGGTATGTTGTTTGTAGCTTGCGACGTAAAAACTTCCGGCTTTGGTTCAAAAGCCAGAATCATTTGGTTGCTACCATTAAGCTCAGCCTTAAATTCATTAGTAAACGCTTGCCAGACAGCATTTTTGAAAGAAGTTGCATCCATATTTGGATTTTTTGCCAATATTTCTGAGGCTGTTTGTTGCACAAACTCGTTCATCCTTAAAGTCAGTTCAGTTGGAGTACCAGTTTTGACCGCAAACTGTATTATTTCTTCCTTTGTTCCAATAAACTCAGTTCCGTTGGTATTTTTTTCAACCACTGGAAGTGTGTCAGATGTGGCAAATGGATTATCTACTCCATCTCTAGCAAAGTTAATTGCTATCTTCTCACTTGGTCCGTCAGCTTCTATATTGACCGCACCAGTGACTCCTTTTACTGGTAGACCATCCACTTCTGATTCAATAATTCTTTTCAACTCTTCACCAAGTGGACCAATATTTATTTTTTCATCCGGATAGATCAAATCTAAGTTAGCCCCTTCCTTTAAGCCCAGAGCTTCTATAATTTCCGGATTGGTTTTGGCGTTGTTAAACAACTTAGCTAAAACTTCATTATGCTCAGATTCTGGTAGTTTATTTAAAATATCACCATACTGATCTTCCATGATGGTCCAAAGCTTATCACCGGCTTGCACTTCGTAAATATTGCTACTAATATTTTCAGTTTCTCCCACTTCAGTTTCTATGGTTATAGGAGCGGTATCTTTATTTAAAGAGTCAACGTCTACATAAGAATCATAACCAACTTTGGTTATATTACCAATATCCACCTTATCAATCGGTGACTCTTGCCACCAACTTTCTTCACCAAACTTCTTCTCCAGTAACGACTGTAATTCTGCACCGAGTTTTTGCGGCGTCATGTGCGGTTCACCAGACAAGATGTCGTTGGCTTTAAGTTGTATAAACTGCTTCACTTGACTCAACTGATCCACTTCCAAACCTTCAGCGCCGGTAATAGAAATATTATGTAAGTGGTTATAGAACTGCCCAACCTCATTTAAGTTATAAATTGGTACATTTAATTTATTAATTATTTCTACAGGTTCTTTAGTCAACGGTTCTACGCTTTCTTCGACTACTTTTTTAGCATCATCAACCACCTCCATGCCGGTTTCGGTACCAGCGGTGTCATTAGGTATATCTTCCCCTAAATCAATTTTGTGCAGTACTTCTTTTATACTTTTTGTAATTTCTTCACCAGAAACAACATCGCCGACCACACCACCCGAACCACCTGAAACCTTTTCAGTCACATCCGTAACTCCAGCAATAGAATCAGGAGCGTTGTAGGCACCAACCAAACCACCAGCCAAACCAGCGGTTGCTATAGCAGCGGTTCTTTGGCTCTGAGCAGCTTTGGCTTTTCGTAAGGCTTGCATTACCTCCTCTTCATAATTATCAATATCAGCTACTGAAAAATTACTTCCTTCCATAAGCTCCTTAGCTGTTGCTTCGGCTTTATTCACCCTAAAACTCATTCCTTTATCAGCCAACCAACCAGCAGCTACACCAGATCCAACTCCAATAGCCATACGAGAACCAGCCGTTGCCGCCGCCAAACCTCCAGCCAACAAACCTCCACTAGCTGTACCTAATATTGCCGCACCAGTTATAATTCCACCTCGTACATACCATTTACTTTCTTTCAACTTAGTCATTACCCTGCCTACAGCCTCAACTTGTCCTTCAATTAGAATCTCAGTTTTTTGTAAATCCAATATTTCTTTACTTGGACGCAAAACAAACTTACGCGTAAACAACTGTTTTATCTTGTCTGAAGCTTTAGTAGAATTACCTTCACTGTCCTTTTCGTCAAATCCCGCGTAATTTGTATTTTTTTCTATAGCCCGTTTCTTCAAAACAGAATCCAAACCACGAGCGTACGAGCTTCTAGATTTTTTAAATTCATTTTCTAGTTTAGTAATTCCTTCTGGCAATTTTGGTTTTAAGCCAAAAAAACTTTTAGCGCTATCTGCCACCTTTCCAAACCAGTTTCTATTTTTATAAAAACTCTCTACCGCTTCATTGTAGGCATTTTTATCTTCATAATATTTTTTCCTAGCTTCATACCATTCCTTTCTTTCAGCTTGAAAAATTTCTTTATTATCTTTTTCTTCGTTTGTTCCAACTTCTTTTTTTTCACCCTCATCTAACTCCAGACCTTCAACAACCTCTTCATCAGCCACCACGTCTTCACTCTCAACACTTATTTCTTCTTTTGGTTTTTCTTCTACATCAACCACTACACCATTATTTTCAGTGCGAGTATCATCACTTTTTGATTTTACATCTTCATTATTTTCTTTTCCGTTATCCCCTTTTTCATTTTCAGCTTCATTAGCTTCTTCTGTTTTTTTATCGGTATCTTTTTCTACTCCTTCCATCTCACCAACTTTTTTTGCCAAACTGGCAATCACAGATTCTAACTCTCTCTTTTTTCCTTCTAGCTGATTTAAGTTTTCTTCAGTCGGTTCGGTTTTGGCTAATTCATTAAATTCTTTTATAGCATTTCTACCCGCTTCAATAACACGTCTTGCATCGGGCTTAAGTTTCTGAAAATCTTCATTTGAAACTGTACTTTTAGCATTACCTGCTATTTTTTCAAACTTAGACTCAACTGAACTAAACCCTGAGATAATTTCTGATTTTTTTACTTCAAGATCTTCACTCTCTTTTGAATTATCTAGACCCAGCTTCTCTCTAGTGTATCTTGTATGCGCTTCATGAGTAGCATGTTTTAAATCCCTTAATTCGGCTACAAAATTTTGTAAAGTTTGTACACCAACTATTGAATTTTGGGTTGTAGAATCAGTGTTTGCTATCCATTTTTTAACCTCAGCCTCTTTTGCTTTAAAAGCCTTTATTGCATTAATCAAATACTCAGGCAGACCATTTGGATTTCCACGGTCAGTGTTATCCAAGGTGTCTAAATTACCAAATTTTTTTGTAAAAATTTTATTGAACTTATTAACATAAGCCTCCACCAGTCCTTTCTGATGAGAACTTTTCTCTTTACTATTTTCTGATTTTCTATCATTATTCCGCCCAACCTTTTCTTCCTCTTTCTGATCTTGATCACCTTGCGTCTCTAGTTTATCTTTATTCTCATCAATTAATTCATTGATTGACTTTATAGCTCGGTTTAAAACACCAAGATACCTTGAAATATAATTTTTTCTAATTCTTTCATCAGATTCTCTGATATTATTAAAAGCACTGATAGCTGAATCGGCTGAATTTAAATGACTATATATTTCTGGTACTGCACTTTTTAGTTTCTCAGCAGTGTCTTTTATTGCTTTAAACCTGCCTTCTGCATCAGCAAACTCTTGCTCCGAATCATCAAGTTGCTCCGCTTCGATTTCTAGACTTGACTCTTTTTCTGAGCTGGCTTCTTGAGTCTTATCTGGATTCTCTTGACTGTTATTTTCATTTACAACATTTCTCTCACCAGAACCAATTGGTCCACTACCTTCTGAAATAATTTCAGCATTCACAATTTCATCCGATCTATTTCCTTTATTATCTCCAAATTTCTCCATACTCATAAGTTAAAATTTTTATCATTCTACCATATCAAGTTAAGCCAACCGGTGGTTCTTTGGCATATCTAGCGGATATCTCCGCCTCCACCTCCTCTCTTGATCGTCCATATCGGCTATAACTGAGGTCAATGAGAGCATTTGCTCTGGTTGGATCTAGTTTTGCCGGAGGCATGGTGCGTAAATTAAAAGGCTTGGTCGGCGTACCATTTGCTAATATCCTGACTATCGCATTGTAATTAGGTATATTAATAAGGTCATTTACGCCAAACACCGGAGAAAATTGTGACTCTAAAAACTGCGCATCCTCTGCTCCCACTCGAAAAGTAGCCATTGAACCGACGTTTCCAAACACCGCGTCTTTAATACTCGGTTCCAACTGAGCGATAAATTGATGGGCGATTGTAAGGCCGAGTTTGTATTTTCGAGCCTCAGACAAAATCGCCGAAATAGAATTGGTAGATACGTTTTGAAACTCATCCATATGCAAATAAAAAGGTGGGAAGCCACGAGTTTGGTCATCTACCCGGGACAAAGCCGCCATTAGTATCTTTCCGACAATAATCATACCAATAAGGTTGGCATTTATTTCACCTAAACGACCCTTGGATAAATTAACCAAAAGAATCTTCCGTTCGTCCATTATTTGTCTAAAATTGAAAGCGGATTTTTGCTGACCGATAATCGGTCGCATGTAGTCATTGGCGGTAAAGACATCAAACTTAGACACAATATATGGCACAATATTTTCCAGAGAAGCCTCACCACCGGCTTTGGTAGCTATTTCACTCCAAAATTGCACCACCACCGGATTGGTAGCCTTGGACAACTTCATTTTGCGGTACTTGGCATCAGCCATCACCCGAGATATATCCATCAGTGTATTACCACTATCTGGATCCTCCATTACTAGTAAAGTGGCATTTCTAAAATATTGCTCAAACATTGGGCCCATTGACTCAGGATTACCACCATAAAGCTTTTGGAAAATGGAAAAAAGTTCATTGACCACAAAAGTTTTTTGTTCCGGCTTGGACGTGTCATACTCAAGCATGTTTAAGGCGACAATCTTATCTAGTCGTGACGGATCAAAATAAATCACATCCTGCTCACGTTCCTTCGGCACCGCGCTTAAAACATCCTCGATATCAGTGCCGTGTGGGTCGATCATACACACCCCATCGCCTCTCTCGATATCCTGCACAATCATATTTTTCATCAATGATGTCTTACCGGTACCGGTCTGTCCGATAATATAGAAGTGTCGTACCCGATCTTCATCGGTAATAAAGATTTTTCGCTCTACATTGCGATGGGTGTTGATACCAAGAAGAGTACCTTCGGTCGGCATATCGGTCGGTGCCGGAGCGGTATTTACATGAGATTGCTTGAACTGCGGTGAAGAAGCGATGCCATTGGCAGGTAAATGAATAACGGTAGACAACTCTGTCAGAGACAACGGCAAGATAATATGCTTGGAAAATTCACGAAAAGAAAATTGTCGTTCCGCCTGACGTAACGAACCTCCTCTTACTCGCTTGAAGGTAAAACTGTTGCCGTCCACCAAAGAAAATTGATGAAAAGTGGATTCGATTTCGGTTAAAATATCTTCTGCTCGTGAAATTTCTCTAGCTGATACCGCCAAACGGATGTTTGTCTCCACTATATCTGATTTTATTTTTTGTCCGAACAGCTGGATTTTATCTGAGTCAACTTCCTTGTTTTCGTCTTTGTTTGATTTACTAAACACAAAGTCAGACAGTGAGGCCATTATTTCACCGCCAAGTGAGCTACGAGAAATGGCATCGCCGGCTTTCATACCTTTTTGCATATTTTTTATGACCCCTTCATAGCTTTTACGGTATTCTTTTTGCGGGTAGCGTACCAATATTTGCACCGCTGCTCCACCACCTTCTCGTTCAATTTTTGAAAAAGCATTTAAAATCACCGATAAGGGATCAGAAGCGAAACTGTCGTGGGTTTTCACCGGATAAATCGGATGTTTTTTAAGAGAAACCTCAGACACAATAGTAGTACCATTATCGACAAAAATATTGTAATCGTGAGCTTGGAGAATTAATTGTGCATGCGGAAATAAGGAAAGAACCTGCTTTTCAAACAAAGTTACAAACTTATTTGGTATTGCCACGTAAAAAACAATGTCGTCGCTATTATCAGCCACCGCAATTTCAATCGCAAAATGATTGTGTGATTGCTCTGAACCAATTGTTCGCAAGCCAGCAAACAACTGCTCCATCATACCAATAAGCTCAGCTAACTGATATTCACGTCCATTAACTGACTTTGTCTCCGGCAAAGTCACTTCATACAAAGTCATGTGAAGAACATGCCAAGCTGGCGTACCCTCCTTTAAGTCCTGCATCTCTACTCCTGATTTAATATATTCAACCAATCGACGGTGTACCTCATCGACCAAATAAGCATTATCTATTTTTTCTAAAACGGTTAGAGCATTTTTAATTCCTTTCTCTGTCGCAACTTGCATGATTTCTTCTACAGGATCAGACGCGACACTGACTTGTTCAGCGGATATAGCAATAGCAGTATCTTTCAGCTGATGATTTTTCTCTAGAACCATTTTGGGAGTAAAACTAGCGTACTCTCTAATCTCTTGTTTTCCAACTGCTTCTACATCAGATTGGTCGACTTCAGGTGTTCTGGCTAAAAGCTCTTGTTCGCGTTTGGCTATTTGTTCACGCAAATAAGCTATCTCCTCCTCCGGAGTAGTGAATTGTTTTGGTATTCCTTCAGACATATGGTTATTTTAGCTTAAATACACTAAAATTATTTAGACTATCCCCGTCTCTATCTTTTAGCTAATACTGTTTGTTTGTACGTGTCTAAATGTTCAAGAGCCACACCAGTACCGGTTACCACACAAAACAAGGCTTGGTCAGCCAACTTAGCTTTTACTCCGGTACGACGCTTGACTAATTCGGCAAAGTTTCTTAGTTGTGAAGTACCTCCAGTCATAATTATTCCGCCATCAATAATATCTGAAGCTAATTCTGGTGGTGTTTCTTGAAATACATCCTTTATCGCTTTTATCATTTCTCTTAATTCACGATTTATCGCTCGTACCACTTCATTAGTACGCATTTCAGTTACTCGTGGCAAGCCAGATACTACATCACGACCTTTTATTTCCATCACCAATTCTTCCTCTAAAGGTAAAGCTGAACCGATTTTTATCTTTATCTCCTCAGCAGTCTTTTCACCAATAGATAAATTACGAGTTTTCTTTACATAGTCCACAATTGCTACATCAATCCGGTTACCGGCACATTTTACTGAATTAGAAGCCACAATTCCACCTAGGGAAATCACCGCCACATCGATAGTTCCACCACCGATATCTATTATCATATGTCCTTGTGGTTCATAAATTGGTATACCGGCACCAATTGCCGCTAAAATTGGTTCTTTTACCACATAGGCATTTTTAGCACCAGCTTTTATAGTCGCTTCTACCACCGCCCGTCTCTCAGTCGAAGTTACCCCAGCCGGCACCGATACCATCACATCTGGTTTAAAAATATTAAATTTCCCCAAAGACTTATGAAGAAAATAACGAAGCATCGCTTCCGTCACTCGATAATCAGCAATTACTCCGTCTTTCATTGGTCTATAAGCTCTAATCGTATCAGGAGTACGACCAATCATACGCTTAGCCTCTGCTCCAACCGCTAATACTTTATTATCATCGGATACGGCTACCACCGATGGTTCATTAAGTACCACCCCTTCCCCAGGGACAAATACCAAAATACTGGTCGTACCAAGATCAATTCCAATTTTTGGGGTAAAATTCCAACTCATGTCAATATTGATACACTATAGTACCCCTTTTCCCAAAAACTACAAAGTATCATTAAGGTGTCACTAAGACTACCGTCAGCTATAATCCACTATTTATCTTTGGCACTGTATAGCATATATGCTATACTCTATCATTATGATAAATATTGGAAACAAAATTGCCGACCTAAGAGAAACCAAAGGTTTAACCCAAACCGACTTAGCAAAATTACTAAACACCACTCAAAGTGCCGTCGCTCGTATCGAGAGCGGTAAACAAAACCTAAGTGCTGACATGCTAAAACGAATTAGTAAGGCATTGGGCAAAAACCTCATCACCCTTTCCCCTGGTACTGTAAATGTAGAAATAGAAGGTGGACATAAACTAAAAGGCAAAATTGAAACCAATACCTCCAAAAACGGTGCTGTGGCTTTACTTTGTGCCAGTCTCTTAAATCAAGGTACCACTACCCTGCACCGTATGCCACGTATCGAAGAAGTGCATCGTATTATCGAAGTACTGGAAAGTATTGGTGTAAAAGTAGAATGGCAAGACAACTCAATTAAAATCACTCCACCCAAAAAACTTTCTCTAACAAAAATAGATGTTGAAGCTGCTAAACGCACTCGTAGTATTGTAATGTTCATAGGGCCACTTATTCACCAACTCATCTCTTTCTCATTACCACAATCTGGAGGCTGTAAACTCGGCAGCCGTACGGTTAAACCTCATTTTTACGCCTTAGAAAATTTTGGTGTCCATATAAAAACCACTGATGACTCCTTTAAAGTCGAAACAAAAAGCCGGCCGGCCGGCGAGATAATTCTTTATGAATCAGGAGACACTGTCACCGAAAACGCTCTTTTTGCCGCCGCCGGCCGGCCGGAAACCACCACTATTAAGTATGCTACCGCCAACTACATGGTGCAAGAAGTTTGTGGTTTCCTACAACTTTTAGGAGTCAAAATTGAAGGTATTGGAACTACCACTCTTAAAGTAACCGGAGTTAAAAATATAAAAAAAGATATTGAATACACATTATCAGAAGATCCAACTGACAGTATGTTTTTCTTAGCTACCGCCATTGTAACCAACTCAGCCATTACTATAACTCGTTGTCCAATTGAATTTCTTGAACTAGAGCTTCTAAAATTAGAAAAAATGGGTTTCCAATACAAAAAATCAAAACCTTACTTTAGCCATAATGGTGTCACTAAGCTAGTAGATATAACTACCAAACCATCAAAGTTAGTAGCCTTACACGAAAAAATCCATCCGGCAGTATATCCTGGCTTAAATATTGATAACCTACCTTTCTTTGCCGTTATCGCTACCCAAGCTACTGGTCAAACTCTGATTCACGACTGGGTTTACGAAAAACGCGCTATTTATTTTACCGAGTTAGATAAACTAGGAGCTGATACAGTACTAGCTGACCCACATCGTATCTATATTAACGGTCCGACTATCTTAAAACCAGCCGAGCTTATCTGTCCCCCAGCCTTACGACCGGCCACCATCCTTCTCATCGCCATGCTTGGCGCTAAGGGACACAGTGTGCTTCGCAATATCTACAGTATCAACCGTGGTTATGAAAACCTAGTAGAGCGCCTCGCTTCGCTCGGCGCTCAAATTAAGTATTTAGATGAATTTTAAAAGTTGACAAAACATTTTTTATATATTATTATAAAAATGTTTTTGTTCATTCTTGATAGGAGAAGATAATGTTTGCAAACAAAAAGTATTGTTTCTTGTAACATCACTAATGTCAATATCAGTCTTGGTATATTTGTCCTATTATCTACAGTCAGAGGTATTAAAATTACCCGGAATTACAGTGCTATCAGTGATTTTGTACTGTGTGGAAATATTTATCAAAAGAAAAATTTCAAACAATTATAGTGAGGTGGTAGCCTTTGCTTTTCTACTCAATAAAATATTTATCATCTTGTTGTTCGCATTTTACTTTTTAAAGACAGACGATCTGCTTGTATCAGAAATACGGCAATCAATCTTATTTCATACTTTAAAATAACTAAATAAGGTATGAAGTCACTAGAATCTCACTTTCCCAAGTGAGATTTCTTATTTTAAAAAATCTCAAACCTGACGGTTTGTTGCGATTTTGGTACAATACCCTTTATGTTTGTGATTGAGGTAATTCCGCTTATCAAAGGTACTAAATTAGATACTTTGTCCTATTTTAGTAGTACCGATTACCCAATCGGTACCTTTATCAAAGTACCAATTAGAGGCAAAGAACATCGAGCAATTGTCACCAACTCCAAATCTGCCAGTGACTCAAAAACTAGCTTAAAAGGAGCTGGTTTTGCTTTACGCAAACTTCCCACCCAAGCTGACACCACCACTATTCCTGACTGCTTACGTAAAACCGCCAATGAATTAACCAAAATTTATCCAAGTTCAGTAGGAGGCATTCTTTATCAAATTCTCCCACCGGAAGTAAAAGACGGTCAATACAATTACCCCACCGTCTCCACCCTTACCCACGAAGAAGATTCCACCCCACAAGTTATTACGGCCCGAATAGAAGAACGCTATGTCGCTTATCGTACCCATATCAGAAGTACTTTAGCTAAGCGTGGTTCAGTTATGTTTGTTGTACCAAACTCTATTGATCTTGAATATGCTGAAAAACATTTATCACATGGTATTGAAGATCGAATTGTAAAATTTTCTCCATATCAAAATAAAACTGAACGAAAAGCCGCTTATAAAGCTTTTGAAGATACCAGCTTAGCTAAAGTTATTATTACCACCCCCTCACACACTTACTTAGACCGAGTGGATCTACTATCAATCATAGTTGAACAGTCAGCTAGTCACTTATACAAAAACCGCACTCGACCTTATTTAGACCACCGAACCGCTATCATAAAACACGCCAAAGTAACTGGTCGAAGCTTATTGATGGGTGATATTTTGCCCCGAGCTGAAGATGAGCATCGACGTCGTTTTGAGTTTTATACCACTCACAGCCAAGAAACCAAACGGATTGCCTTTCCTACTCCCTTTACAATTATTGAACAAAAAGATAAATCCACTCCCAACACACCCTTTGCATTGTTTTCACCAGAACTAAAAAGACGCATGAACAGCACCTTAGAAGCTAGAGGTCGAGTATTTTTGTATGGAGCTAGAAGAGGAATTGCTCCTGTCGTAAACTGTGTTGATTGTAATTATATTTTCCGCTGCCCCGATTCTCACACTCCCTACTCCCTACTCAGAACCTACAACAAAGAAGGTGACGAACAACGTTGGTTTGTTAGTAGTACTTCTGGACGACGAGTTCGAGCAGCTGACACTTGTGACAGCTGTGGTTCTTGGCGATTAAAACAACGCGGTATTGGAATTCAACACGTCTACGATGAATGTAAAGAAATTTTTCCCAACCACAAAGTGATTTTATTTGATGGGCAAACCGCTAGCACTAGACAAAAAGCCAAAAAAATAATCGGTGATTTCTATGACAATAAAGGTGTGATTTTGGTTGGTACTCAAATGACTTTACCTTATCTGACTATTAAAGGTATTAATTTAAGTGCCGTAATATCTATGGACGCTACCCGCACCATTCCAACTTGGCGCGCTGATGAAGATACTTTTAGATTACTCCTTCAACTTCGTGATATCTCTCACAAAGAAGTTTTAGTACAAACCAGATCCAAACCAGACGACTTACTACGATATGCCAAACAAGGACAATTGGACAGTTTTTATCACGACGAATTAGCTTTACGGGAAAGTTTAAACTATCCTTCTTTCTCTACTTTCTTTTTACTTAGCTGGTCCGGCAATAAAAACGTTGTTAAAGAGACTGAAGACTTAATAAAAAAAGTTACCCAAAAATACGATGGTCACTTCTACAACAATCCACTTTCCTCTGAAAATAAGATTTTACGCTATGCTCTTTTTAGGCTTTCCGGCGACCGTGAGAAAATTACTAATTTTGTTGAATTACTAAAAAGTTTACCCCCTTATATAAAAATCGAAGTTGATCCAAATCGTATTGTCTAAGTAATAAAAATGTGTTATTTTTCGAAAATAATAATGTTTAATTATGACTAAATTAGTGCCGGAAAATCACCCTGCCCTACACACCATCGCTGAGGAAGTAACACCTGAAGAAATTTCTAATGGTACGGTAAAGAAAATATTGAAAGGTATGCGTAATGCCATAAAAGCCTACGAAGTTGATGGTTTTATCGCGGTAGCCATTGCTGCTCCACAAGTAGGAGTGTCAAAAAGAATCTTTTTAGTCGAAGATCAAACAAAAAAGAAAAAAGAGGACGAAGAAGACAGGCTACCGACCTTAATTGCCATTAACCCGAGAATAATTAAAACATCGAAAAAAACTCACTTAGTAGGAGAAGGTTGTTTATCGGTAAAAGATCGTTACGGTACGGTACGAAGAGCTACCAATGTAACTTTTGAAGCCCTAGATGAAAATGGTGAAAAGTACACCCGTGGTGCCGGTGGACTTTTGGCCCAAATCATACAACACGAAACCAACCACTTAGACGGAATTCTTTTTGTTGATATAGCTGAAAAAGTTTGGGAAAAGAAAGACGAAAAACCAACTGAAGAAAATCAAAATGAAGGAAAATAATCCTAATTTAAAAATTGCCTACTTTGGCGGAGAACCATTATCAGTACCGGTACTAGAAGAGCTAAAAACAGCTGGTATTATTCCTAATTTAATTATTTGTAATCCCGACCGTCCTAGTGGTCGAAAGATGCAGTTAACACCCCCGCCCACCAAAACTTGGGCAGAAGAAAATAATATCATTGTCTTCCAACCAAACAATTACAAAGATGAGGTTGTAAAAAATAGATTAACAACCGAAAATTTTGACTTATTTATTGTTGTGGCCTACAACAAAATTCTACCGGAATGGTTGATTAATCTACCAAGATACAAAACCATCAATGTCCACCCCTCTCTTCTACCAAAGCTACGCGGACCGAGTCCGATAAGAAGTGCTATCTTAAATGATATGAGAGAGACTGGTGTCACTATCATGCAAATGGACAAAGAAATGGATCATGGACCAATAATTATTCAAAAACAAATGCTCATTAGCGAGGAAAACTGGCCTGTGGACGGGACAGAATTAGATGTAGCCATGGGTAAACTGGGCGGCGCACTTTTAGCTAGCATAATACCGGATTGGATAGCCGGAAAAATCACACCGACACCACAAGATCATGCCCAAGCTACTTTTTGTCACAAAATTTCCAAAGACATGGCTGAACTCAAAATTGATCCAGAGAACCTACCTAGCGGTGATGAGGCCTATCAAACTCTACTAAAAATTCGTGCTTTTGCCGGTTGGCCGGAAACTTTTTTCATTTACGACAATAAAAGAATAAAAATAAAGCAAGCAGAGATCGGTACAAATGGCCAGTTGATGATAAACAGAGTCGTACCGGAAGGTAAAGCGGAAATGGATTTTACTAGTTACTTTGGTTAAAGGTAAACATAAAAAAGCCGGAAAGCTTCGCTTTCCGGCTTTTTTATGTTGACCTACTATAATTATAATCCTCCACCCGCCTGCATCGCCTCCTTAATTTCCCTACCACCTTTTTTAATTAAAGTTTGCCGTTTGTCGTTTTCTTTATTTAATTCACGATCCAATTCATCTTTGACTTCATCGATAGCGTTTTCAAAAGTATCTCTAGTCGCTTCTGCTCGATGCATTTTGCCTCCTAACCAAACATTGGCCTCCAATCTATAAATATCACCGGAGTTATGAGAAGCTATTTTCTCAAATTCTACCTCACATTTAACATCAGTTTCAGTGCCAATATATTTACCTAGAGAACTGAATTTTTGTTCGACTAAATCCTTTAATTTATTTTCTACTTCGATATTAGTAGTCTTGAAAATTATATTTGGAAATGACATATTTTAGAATTACGCTATTAAATTATCTTCTATATTGAAAATTTTATTACCTGAATGGTGACCGGAAACTATTCTTACCGCTTTTTCATTTACTTTATAAATCCCAGCTAACAGTTCTCTAATTCGGTTATTAGCTAAATTCCGTTCGGCCGGTTCTTTGACCGAAACTTCATAAACATTATTACGTATCTCCTTCACCGTTTCTTTCTTAGCTTTAGGTATAACTTTAACCTTTATATACATGTCTAACCTTCACAAGAAACACAGGCACTATCACTAATGTGAACCCTTGGCCTTGAAGTAGCTATCGTCTCTTGACCATAGTTTTTTTGTAAATGGGCAACAATATCATCTGACTCGTATAACAAAACATCTTTTTCACTATCAATTAAAAAAGGTGTTTGGTTTTTACCTCCTTTCTCCACCAATTCTACTTCTATAGCTGGAACGGTAATATCTTTCATATCAACTTCAAGCTCCAAACGATCAATTACCGCTATAACTCTCCGACAGAAAGCGCAAGTTGGTTTGTAATATAGTGTAAGCATAAAAGAAATTTAACTTATAACTACTACATTATACTACAGCGACTAAAGACAGTGAAATGTAGTGTAGCCGGAAAGCGAAGCTTTCCGGCTACACTACATTTCACCACCACTACCAAAAGTTGAATATTCCATCATTTTCTGTACAATACAGTCACTTGATTCAAATCATCAAAATTGCTTCAAGTAAAAACAATTAAATATTCCGCCGTAGCTCAGTGGTAGAGCAGTTGGCTGTGAACACACAGTGTTTCAAGGCTGATATACTAAATATAATGAGTGTATCAGACAAAAGAACATATGCTGATCGTGCCGAGTATTTGAAAAAAGCTGTTTCTGATAGAAGAAGAAAACTAAAAGAAATGGCAATTAAATACGGAGGTGGCAAATGCCAAATTTGTGGTTATAAAAAATGTAAGAGAGCTTTAAGCTTTCACCACAAAGATGCAAACATGAAAGACTTTGGTCTTTCTGCAAAAGGACTGACAAGATCTTGGGAAAAGATCAAGAAAGAACTTGATAAATGTATCCTAGTTTGTGCAAATTGCCATATGGAATTACACGACGGTATCACGCAGCTTCCTACTGAAAAGTAGGTCGAAAACGAGGTGAATTGCTGGAAGCCTAAACAAGTAATGTTGCAGGTAATCAGCAGCCAAGCTTGGGTTGAAAAACTCTTGAAGGTTCAGAGACTATCCTTTATGGAGTAGCCTTAGGTAAAAACTAAGTCGAAGCGCCTCGCATCCAACAACAGCAAAAAACTGAAGCGGATGATGATATAGTCCACCCCTTTTAGAAATATTAGGACAAGTGTAACCAATTGGTCGTAGGTTCGAATCCTACCGGCGGAGCGAGTAAAAAACTACCAGACTTTTTGTTTGGTAGTTTTTTATGAGCGACGTCGGAGAAAGTGCCCTGCGGCACTTTCGTTAGGATTCGAAAAGCGCTTTGAGGTATTTTAGAGCTTGTGAACAAAATATCCAAACGCTGCACCGTCCATGTAATGGAAGAATCCTACCGGCGGAGCAAATCTTGACGCAGTTAAATTATTGTGTTACTATTTCACTTAAATCAATTATTGTTCCTCGGAGGTTAAAATGAAAATCGCTTACATAATGCGTGGCGTTTCTGGAAGCGGAAAAAGTACTATTGCTCGTCAGCTCGCTGGTGAGACAGGTGTTATCCATTCTACAGACGATTATTTTATGGTCGATGGCGAATATCGATTCGACCCTAAAAAGTTGCATGAGCATCACGATGCAAACCATAAGGCATTCTGTGAAAGTATCGCTACTGGATTTGAGGTTGTCATTTGCGACAACACCAATACTCAGCCTTGGCACTTCAAACGGTATGTAGAGTCGGCAGAGCAGGCTGGCTACATGGTAGCGTTTGTGGTCATGCCACATCCTGAACCTGCTGTGGCAGCAGAGCGCAACACGCACAAAGTTCCCGAATACGCTATTAGAAAGATGATTCAGGAATGGAGAAATTGAGCCACCAGCGAAAGTCACTCTGGTGGCTTTCGTGTTTTTATATAAACTCAAAATAAACCACCTACTTTCAATACTTATCCAACTAAAGTTCGAACATCCTCTACCCAGCGGAGCGAGTAAAAAACTACCAGACTTTTTGTCTGGTAGTTTTTTATGAGCGACGTCGGAGAAAGTGCCCTGCGGCACTTTCGTTAGGATTCGAAAAGCGCAGCGATATTTATGAGCGAGCCGGCTATG
>JAWKSP010000002.1:0-250242 GCA_041389025.1 Minisyncoccota bacterium | reverse complement strand
GGATAAACAGAAAGGCAATATAGCCGTCTTTAGTCAAGTTAAAATCATCAGCCTCTTTGTAGGATATTTCTGGGCAAATAAAAATTTCTCCATGAGTTATGTCTAATGGAAATGATAATACATTTGGTATGTAGGTTTTTTTGCGATATTGCTGATTCAGTTTTTGAGCCTTTTTAGTGCCGATAAAAGTTAAAGATAGTTCATATTTTTTTCCTAGGATGACTTCTTTTATTGATTGATAAGGATGTTGTTTGGGATAAGACTTCACAGTGGAGTTTATGAAAAAATTTGTTGACATAAAAGTAAGTATCTCATATATGCAGATAAACAAAAACCCCCTCAAGGTAGAGAAGGTTTAAGTTTTTCTTTTGTTAGCGTCGGAATCCGCGTTGCTCTGGAATTTTCCCTAATTTAAGAAGATTTTCGTAAACTTCTTTCTTGGCTAATTTTTTCAGCCTAGCTACTTTTTGTACGTTACGACTCTTTATACGAGAGTAATAACGACTGTTGCGAATTTTAGGAATAATACCAGAACCTTGCATTCTTTTGGTGAAACGACGAATAACATTTGCGCTACTTTCGTTGTTGTTCTTTTCGACTTGGACGTTTGTTGCCATATGTGGGAAGAAGCATAGCATTTAGTTTGGCGCTATGCAAGTCTTTGAATAAAGAAGTAGCTAAGCTACAGCTACTTGTTTTTTGAGCTTTCTAACCATTTGTTCCGGCGAAATATTTTCTTGATTTTGTTCTTTTAAATCACGTAAAATAACGGTTTGCTCAATAAATTCTTTTTGGCCAATAATTATAGCGTATCGCACTCCTCGTGACTCAGCTTCCCTTAATTGAGCTGATAGAGAGTCGCTGGACAGGTTATGTTGAACTGGAACGCCAACTCTTCTCAATTCATCAATTACCATAAGGCTACGTATTTTTGCGCCAAAACCAAGTTGGATAACATAAACATCCGGTTTGGAATTTTTCATTCGTGGTATACGAGAAGGTGTTTTACCGTTATTTTTTAAAGTTATAACTGTTCCGGCAGCTGGTATACGGCTTTTGGTTTTTGAAAAAACAAAACTGTCATAACGTCCACCGTGAGCAGATAAGCTAGGATCGTCAATATACTCTATAGAATCATCAGTAATTGAAAATAGGGCATCAGAGTAGCAATCATAATTTGTGATCATCTTAGGATCAATCTCATAAGGTGTTTCGGTCATATCTAAGTATTCGATGATATCTCTAAAGTGTTTACGGCTTTGGTCGTTTAGAAATTCTAGCGGATTAGGACATTTGTATGATAATTCGTGATCTTCTTCTATCAATTTTATTAAGGCTTCTAAAGGATGTATTTTCATGGCCTCACGAGCGTTGCTGGGCATTATATCTAAGCGTTTCTTCAGAAAGTTTGTTAATTCGCGGTGGTAGCGGAGTATTGATTCGCTGTCGCCTAAAGAATTGATTCTTATGGTATGCGAATCGTGACCCAGCTCCTTCATGATAGAGCGAGCTACTTGAATAAGTATCGCTTCAGCTATACTTTTTTGAACGTTAAAGATATTAAAGGAAACGGAAGTTTCGTTTTGGTTTGGAGTTTGGTTAAAAGAGTAGAGTAGTACTGGTGACTCGAGAGCATAGAGATTGTTGTCGCAAAAAGAATTTATAGCGTTTGATAATAAACCATAGTGTGAGTTTGTTTTTAAGTCATCTTCAGTTATGTTATGTGGAAGCGATTTTCTACAATTTTTACACAAAGGATCTTTTCTAAAAGAATCGGCCGTTCTAAAGCCAAAATGTTCGGCGGTGTCGGTAGCGGTTTTTACGAACTCGGTTGGTGAATATTTCATATTATGAAGTGTTGTTACTAGTTGTTAGTAATGGTTTCTTCTGCTATCGCTCCAGGCATTACACCTATGTTTTTAGGTGGGAATAAGCGTAGAAAAGCCTTACCGATAATTCTTTCTTCCTGCAATACACCCCAAGCTCTAGAGTCAGAGCTTTGGTCTCGGTTGTCTCCCATTACAAAATATTCTCTTGGTCCCAATTCTTCAGTTAAATGATTTCCAATATCCATGGATTTTATGTAGGGTTCGTTTAGGGTGAGACCATTAGGATTATCGTCGTTAATAATTGTTACGGTAGAATTTTCAATTTTTACAGTTTCTCCCGGTAGACCGATAACTCTCTTAATAAAGAATTTGGATGGGTCTTTAGGATAACGAAACACAATAACATCACCGCGATTTGGTTCATGTAGGTAATAACTAACTTGGTCGATAATTAGGTATTCACCGGTATGAAAGGTATTTTCCATAGAGGCACCGGAAACGATAAAAGGTTGGGCGATAAACATCCGGATTGGTACTACTATAATCAAGGCAATAATTGAGAAGCGAATTATTTCTAATATAGGATGTTCTTCTTTTTCGACGTGGTGAATTTCTGTTTCAGATTCTTTGTCAGATGTTTTTTCTAACTCATTATCTTTTTTTGAAAACAGATTCATAAGCAAAATTTCTACTATTATACTTTAATCAAAAAGTAAAAACAAATTTTAAGGAAAACAAGGAGCGCGCAGCGCGACTATGTTTTCTTTAGGCAGGCACAATGTTAGTTTCGACCCTCCAAGGATAAATGAATAAAGGAGTGTAACGACTATTATGAATTTAGTTCCCAATTCGTCCCTTCCTAGGACGAATTGCTGGAACAAGTAGTTTTAAAAAATTACGACCTTATCTTCCATCCTTTTTTAAAAAGATGTGTCACTAAAATACCAAGTCCAAAAACTAATGTGATGATTATAACCACACCTATAGTGGCGTTAGCTTCGCTAACGCCAATCATGCTGTATCTTACAGCGTCAGCAAAGTAAAAAAAAGGATTTAAGGCGGTTAAAGTAGCGGCGGTTTCCGGCAAGAAAGTAATGGAGTAGAAGATTCCGCCTAGATAGGTGAGAGGGGTAATGACAAAAGTATTGAGAACTTGGAGCTGTTCAAAATTTTCAGCCCATAAAGCCACAATTATCCCAAGCATAGCAAAAATAGCGGCAATCGCACTAACATATAATATAAATAAAACTGGATGGAGTAGAGAAACAGCGCCAAAAACAACACCTACAACTAGAATAAGAAGTGAGACTAAGATAGCGCGTGTAATAGCACTACCGACAAAGCCGATTAACATTTCAAGGTATGAAAAAGGAGTGATTAGTATTTCTTCAATACCACGCGTAAAACGCATGAAATAAAGGGCAGAAGAAGAGCTAGCAAAAGCCGAATTAATGACGGATAACATCAAGATGCCAGGAAAGACAAAAGCAATGTATGAAACCCCAGCGATTTCGGTTATTTGTGAACCAATAACTAGACCAAATATAAATATATAGAGAGCAGCGGATATTACCGGTGCGGCCAAGGTTTGGATAGCAACTCTTAAGGTACGCTTTATCTCTCGTTCAAACATCGTGAAAAGACCAATCCAATTTGTTTTCATAATTAATTTTCAGTTACTTTTTCTTTGGTAATTTTTAAATAAGCGTCTTCAAGCTTCTGTCCATCTTTAATAAAGTTTTCTTTTGTGTCGTGAGCGACTATCTTTCCGTGATTTATGATAGCAATATCGTTACAAAGATATTCTATTTCCTCTAGGTAATGTGAAGTGAGAATAATAGTGGTGCCTTGTCGGTTAATTTCTTTTAGATAAGCCCAAAGGTCGTGACGTTGCTTGATGTCAACACCAGCTGTTGGTTCGTCGAGAATTAGAAGTTGTGGTAAATGCACCAAAGCTCGCCCTAGCATGGTGCGACGTTTAAGTCCGCCAGACAGTTTTTGGAATCGTACATTGCGATGTTCTTCTAGGTCGAATTGTTTTATTAATTCATTAATTCTTTTCTGTCGCTCAATTTTTTCTATTCCGTAGTAACCACCCATGTAATGCATTAATTCTTCAGCGGTTGAAAAGATATCGACATTAAATTCTTGAGGAGAGAGTCCAACTTTTGTTCTAGCCAGTTTATACTCTTCTACTACATCGGTACCATCAACAAATATTTGTCCGGAGGTTGGCTGCGAAATACCGGTAATACAGTGAATGGTGGTACTTTTTCCGGCTCCGTTTGGTCCCAAAAGACCAAAAAAGCTACCCTTCGGGATACTTAGTGAAATATTATCGACTGCGAGCTTGGCTTTGTCGCCTTGGCCGTAGGTTTTGACTAAATTTTCAATTTTGAGAATTGGTTCTGACATGGTAGTGATAAGGATAACATAACTAAGAATCAATAAATAATTATAGCTTTAACTCTGGTTTAATGTACAATATTTCAAATATGCATTACATCATTGGTTTAGGAAATCCAGGAGAGAAGTATAAAAATACCAGACATAATGTGGGGTGGTTAATGTTGGATTATTTTGTTACTAAAATTGGTTTACCAAGTCCTGTTTCTAATTCCTCGGTAGCTGGACGAATTTCGGGAGGGGTTATTTCTGGTGAAGAGATTATGCTCTTGTATCCAGAGACTTTTATGAATAACTCCGGTACAGCGGTCAAAAAACTAGTGAGCAAGGCGGAGGTTGATAAGTTAGTGGTGGTTTATGATGATGTCGACTTACCAGTTGGAGAAGTGAAGATATCGATAGGAAAAGGAGATGGTGGTCATAATGGAATAAAGTCGATAATCAGTTCGCTTGGCAGTAAGGATTTTGTGCGGGTGAGAGTAGGTATTGCGTCAGTCAGTTTTTGGACTGGTAAACCAAAACGTCCTACCGGTGGAGCTTTGCCAAAGTTTGTGTTGAAGGAGTTTAGTAAAAAGGAGATTGAGAAGCTGGAAGAGGTGAAGGATAAAGTGAGTAATGCTCTAAAAATAATTATCGAAAGTGGGGTAGAGAAAGCAATGAATAAAGTTAATTGATGTGGTGTTACACACAATACCCCGCGGCGTAGCCGCGGGGTATTGTGTGTATTATCTATTATTTACTCCCTTCTTCGTTAGCTTCTTTGTAGGTAAGAGTCATCTTTTGTTCGTTTGGTTCAAACAATGTGATCTTAAATTTGTATACATTACCTAGAGACAAAGCGCTCTTTAGAGCTGCTTCATTTTCAAATTCAGATACGTGTACCAAGCCAGCTACACCTTCTTCGATTGAAGCTAGAGCACCATGCTTGTTGTATTTAATGACTACAGCGTCTACTAATTGGTCCTTCTTATATTTCTTTCCAGCTTCTGCCCATGGATTATTCTTAAGTTGTTTGATTGATAGTGAAATTTTATCGTCTTTAACTTCTATTACCTTTACTTTTACTTTATCACCAACCTTGTATAGAGTACGAGTATCTTCAACTAAGCCCCAATCAAGTTCAGAAATATGTACTAATCCTTCGAGACCTTGTTCAACTTTTACAAATACTCCAAAGTCTACTGCTCCGGTTACTTCACCGGTTAGGACATCCCCAACTTCATATTTACCAACTTTCTCTTCCTTCTCTTCTTTTTCTTGTAGACCTTTTTCTGAGAAGATCAGCTTGTGTTCTTTTTGGTCAGCTGTGATCATTACTACGCTTAAGTGCTTACCAACCAAGTTATTTAGTGAGGTTAAGATTTTATCTTTATCACCATCAGATACTCGAGGATAGTTGTCAGCTGATAGTTGAGAAGCTGGTAGGAAACCTTGAATACCTTGCCAGTCAATGATAAGGCCACCTTTGTTGGCTTCTTTAACTTCAAGACTCATAACTGCACCACGTTTTACTGCTTCTTCGGCATCAGCCCAGATTAAAGCCTGACGAGCTTCTTTAAGTGATAGTTCAATGTAACCGTCTTCGTTTTCTGGAGTTACTACCTTAGCGGCGATGGTGTCACCAACAGAAACTTTTCGTAGTACGTCACGAGCGTTCATAAACTCACGACCAAAAATAAGACCAGTACCAAATGGTGGTAGGTCAACATAAACGCGGGCGCGACCAATAGCTGAAACCACTCCTTCGACTAGTTGTCCTTCCTTAGGAGCTTCCGGAGTGTCGTTAATAAATGATTGCATAACAGCGCTGTTAGAAGCAGCTGCTACTGATGTGTCATCTGACATAATAAATTTTATATATAATTTTCCGACGACACGCGTCTGTACAACCGATTCTCGAGGGATAGAAGCGGAAAAATCTTCGATTTTTCCGCTTCTATCCACGCCATGTGCGTGAGTACAGGGTTAAACGTGTGTCGCTAGGAACTAATAATTACCTCAAAAGGTGTGGGTAATATAGTATAAAATAATCAATTAGTCTAGTTGAATTAAAAGGAAAATATCTTTCATTACTTTTGTTATGTTTTGCCAAAATCCACCAGTCTAGTATGATAGTGGCACTATGGTAATTACGCATCACGGAGGGCAGTGCTTCAAAGTTACGTTTGGCGATACAACTTTGGCTTTTGACCCAATTTCTAAAAAATCAAAATTATCGCCGGTTAAGTTTGGATCAGACTTTGCTTTTGTGTCTTTAAATCATCCAAATTTCAATGGAGTAGATCAGGTAGCACATGGTAGTAAAGAACCATTTGTCGTAAATGGGCCTGGAGAATATGAGTTTGGTCATGTTACTGCTCGAGGTTTTGGGGTGAAAACTGTTTATGAAAAAGTAGATCGCTACAACACTATTTATCAAGTTAGACTGGAAGATATAAATTTGGTTTTTCTAGGTGCTTTAAGTTCAGCAGAAATTGATCCTAAAATATTAGGTGAGATCGGTGATGTGGATGTGTTGTTTTTACCAATTGGTGGTGATGATGTGCTTGATGTGCCACAGGCTTATAAATTGGCAGTAAAGCTAGAGGCAAAAGCTATTATACCGATGCATTACGACAATACTGCACTCAAAGCCTTCTTGAAGGAGGCTGGTGTAGAAGGGCAAAAAGCGGTAGATAAATTAACCATAAAAAGAAAAGATGTATCTGTAATGGAGGGAGAAGTGGTTGTACTTAAAGCCTAGGTTATTTGTTTTTAAAATAAATACTGATTAAAATAAAACATAATTTATATTTATGTTACGTAAGTTTCTTATAAAATTACACAAAAAGCCCAAATCAGTTAGAGTAGCTTACGCTAAAGCTTTTGCTTCTATTTTTACTGGTATCATTGTAATTGTTTGGTTGGTTGGTATGGATCAGAGTTATTTTAATTTTTCTAATAATAAAGAAGATAATAGTGGTAACTCACCTTTTTCCGGTTTCATTGAAGAATCAAAAGAATATATGGCTAGCCTAAAAGAAGCGGTTGGTTCAACTGAAACTTCTGATTCTGAAACAGAAAATATTGATTTAAATGAAATAATCAAAAATGAAGTTGAAACCACTAAAGTCGATGAAGATTTTGAAGAACAGAATTTTTCTATTGATAATAACAGTTACGCTTCAACTTCACTTTTTGGTCTAAAAGCTTCTTCCAGTCAGTCTGCCACAAATACTATCAGAACGATGTTTACTGAAAATGGTGCTACTACCTCTGAAAAAAAGCAAGATTATAGGGAAGTCCAAATAGTAACTACTTCTAGTCGAAATAGTACTAGTACTGCATCTTCGACTGGTTCTAATCATTAATTAAATTACAAAATAAAAAGTTATAAAAACAATATCTAGGTAAGAGGCCTATATCGTGCTATAATCCGCCATTATTTAAGGTTTAGTATTTCCGTTAGATTTTATTTAAAAATTAATTATGCCGAAGAAGAATATAGCTCCAGAAAATCCGGAACCGCAACGCGGAATCGTAACACAAAATATCACTAGTGAAATGGAGAATGCGTATTTGAATTACGCGATGTCCGTTATTACTCAGCGAGCTTTGCCTGATGTGCGAGATGGTTTAAAACCAGTACATAGACGTATTTTGTACTCGATGCGTCTAAATGGTCTTACTTCTAGTGCTAAATTTAAGAAATCAGCGACTGTGGTAGGGGACGTACTTGGTAGCTTCCACCCACACGGTGACTCTTCGGTGTATGAAGCGATGGTTAAGTTGGCGCAAATTTTTTCTACTCGGTATCCGTTGGTAATTGGACAAGGTAACTTCGGTTCAATTGATGGTGACTCGGCAGCTGCATATCGTTATACGGAAGCCAAGATGTCTAAAGTGGCCGAGGAGATGCTTCGTGATTTAGAAAAAGATACTGTCGATTGGCGACCTAACTTTGATGGTAGTAAGAAAGAACCGGTAGTTTTACCGGCGGCCGTGCCAAACTTGCTTTTGCTTGGTTCTCTAGGAATTGCTGTTGGTATGGCTACTAATATTCCACCGCATAATTTACGTGAAGTAGCAAGTGCGGTAGCGCATTTAATTGACGACCCAGAAGCTTCTACCGATGATTTACTAAAACATATCAAGGGTCCAGATTTTCCAACTGGTGCAATTGCTTTTAACCAAAAAGATATCGCTCACGCTTATGCTAACGGAAAAGGTGGTGTGACGGTGAGAGGTGAGCAGATTGTGGAGGATAAACGTGGAGCTTTTTCGATTGTAATTACTTCTATACCTTTTCGTGTCAATAAAGCTGATTTGCAGGTAAAAATCGCTGATCTAGTACGTGACAAGAAGATTGAGGAATTCGTGATATGCGTGATGAGTCTACCTCCAGATATTCGAGTGGTGATTGATTTAAAATCTGGTGCTCAACCGCAGACAGTTTTAAATAAACTATACAAGCATACTCAACTGGAAGATACTTTCCATTACAATATGGTGGCGTTGGTGGACGGAGTCCCGCAGACTCTATCATTAAAGGCTATTTTGCAAGAATATGTTAAGCATCGAGCTGAGGTGATAAGACGTCGAACTGCTTATGATCTTGGTAAAGCACAAGATCGTGAACATATTTTACTTGGTCTTAAGAAAGCTCTTGATCATATTGATAAGATTATCAAGCTGATACGTGCCGCTAAAGACGTACCAACAGCCCACGCTGCTTTGATGAAGGAATTTAAATTTTCAGCAATTCAAGCCCAAGCAATTCTTGATATGCGTTTGCAGAAGTTAGCTGGACTGGAACGTAAGAAAATTGAAGATGAATTAAAGGCAATTCAGAAGTTGATTAAAGAGTTGGAGGCAATTTTGAAAAGTAAAGCTAAGATGATGAAGATAGTTAAGGATGATTTACTAGAAATTGCTGATAAGTATGGTGATGATCGTAGAACTAAGATAGTAAAGGGTGGAGTAAAACAGATGTCGCAGGAGGATTTGGTCCCAGATGAGGAAAGTGTATTAGTACTTACACAGGGCGGTTATGTTAAACGAACTAATCCGAGTGAATACCGTACCCAGAAACGAGGTGGAGTTGGAGTAGTTGATTTGAACACCAAAGAGGAAGATATTGTAACTACCTTACTCACCACTTCTGCTCATAGCGACCTTCTGTTCTTTACTGATAAAGGAAAGGTTTATCAAAGTAAAATGTATGAGATTCCGGAAGGTCGGCGAGCTACTAAAGGTAAGTCAATCATGAACTTCTTGTCATTAACTCAAGATGAACATATCACCTCGGTCTTGGCTGTGCGTAAAGAAGAATGGGCTGGTGACTGGGCTTTAATGATGGTGACTAAGAACGGTGTAGCTAAGAAAAGTGACGCAGCTGCCTTTAAAGATGTGCGTCGCAGTGGCTTAATTGCTATTACCTTAAAGGATGATGATCAACTAATCGCAGCTAAATTTGTTGGGAAAGGAGATGAAATGTCTTTGGTTACTTTAAATGGGCAAGCAATTCGCTTTAAAGAAAGTGATGTTAGAGAAATGGGTAGAACCGCCGCTGGAGTAACAGCCATGAAATTTGGAAAAGGCGATAAGGTAGTATCAGCTGATGTGATAAAGAAAGGTGAAAAAAATACTGAGATACTTATAGTAACAGAACATGGATATGGTAAATCGACTCCAGCAAAAGAATATAAAGTACAGAAGCGTGGTGGTTCAGGTATTAAGACAGTTAAATTAACCAATAAAACAGGAACAATAGTAGCAGGAATCATCTTAAGAGGAGAAGAAAGATTGGAGGGTGAGTTGGTAATAATGAGTAAGAAAGGGCAAGTAATTAAACTACCATTAAAAGACGTTCCTACTTTAGGTCGTCAAACTCAAGGAGTAAGAGTAATGAAGATGCGTGACGGAGACTCAATTGCTAGTGTGGTGTTTGTATCAGAATAATCAAAAAAGAAAGAAAAGGGCGGTCGCGAAGCGACCGCCCTTTTCTTTTTTTTGATTACACACCCAACAGGTTTAAATAAAGATTAAATTATATTAAAATGAAGGGTATGAATAACATCTTACCTGGACGGTTTGTTGTGCCTGATGTCGTTGCCAGCCACTTTTTTATTAAAGAAGGTGACCAAGTGGCAGATTTTGGAGCTGGTAGTGGTTTTTTTCTAAAGGTATTATCAGAAATGACCGGTAGTACTGGCCATGTGTATGCTTGTGAAATACAAAAAGTTTTAGTGGAGAAACTGAGTGAATTTATTCGTATCAATAGCTTGCCTAATGTAAGTTCTGTGGTGTGATCTTGAAGAATCAGGAATTCCGCTTGATGATGAGGTTTGGATACGGGTATTTTATTAAATACTTTTTCAGTTTGAAAATAAAGAAGCGGCTATAAGAGAAATAAGTCGCGTTATTAGACATGGTGGAGTAATACATGTCATTGATTGGTCTGAATCTTTTGGAGGTTTAGGTCCACAGCCGGCAGACGTAATACAAAAAGATACCGCTATCGCATTATTTGAAGCTGGTGGTATGGTGATGGAGCGCGAATTCCCAGCCGGTGACCATCATTATGGATTTAGTGTAAGAAAAATATGATGTTAAAACTAAGACCGTTTGAATTAGGGTTGGTAGTGACGTTTGGAGTTTTAATGATTGCCGCATTGGTTTTGTTGAATACATATGAGAGTCCGTCTTGCGAAGAAGATGGGACATGTCTTGATTTAAAGGGCGGTGTATCTATATGGGGAACTTTGTCTGACGATGTATTTTCAAGTATGATGATTGACCTACGTGAAGATAATGAGTCATTTAGGACAGTATCGTACCGTTATATACCGCCGGAAGATTTTGACAAAGTACTTGTCGACGCATTGGCTGACCAAACTCCGCCTGACTTACTTTTTATGTCTCACGAAAGGTTGGTTAAGCACCGTAGTCGATTACAACCAATATCATATGACTCTTTTCCAGAGCGTGATTTTAGAAACTTGTATATAGATGGTGCTTCCATCTTTGCTCTGCAAGACGGAGTGTATGCTTTTCCAGTTATGGTTGATCCGTTGGTTATGTACTGGAATAGGGATATTTTGTCTGATAATGGTTTTTTAACGCCACCAAAAAATTGGGAAGAGTTAGTAAGTTCAATGGCGCCGTTGATAACTATTAGGGACTTCAATCGAAGAATCCAACTATCGACTTTGGCGATGGGAGAATATGTAAATGTAAAAAATGCTTTTCCAATACTATCTACCCTACTTCTTCAAGCCGGTAGCCCAATGGTTTCGGAAAGTAAAAACAATGAGTATATGGTTAAGTTAAATGAATCAAATAGCGTTAAGATTCCACTTACTAAAACGTTAGATTTCTATACCAGTTTTAGTAATGTAAACAACTCTCTATATAGCTGGAATCGAACTTTAGGATTAGATCAAGACGTATTCTTGAGAGAAGATTTAGCTTTTTATTTCGGATACGGCAGTGAAGCGCGTGGACTTGAAGAAAAGAATCCCAATTTGAGTTTCGATATAGCTGAAGTTCCACAGGGTGAAAATTCCACCAACAAACGCGTATATGGAAATTTTTATGGCTTTTTTATACCGAAAAGTGCTAATAATAAACAAGGAGCATATCAAGTGATGAGTGAGATCGGGAGCCAGAATAGAGCTAAGGTTTTAGCTGATGGATATAACATGGCTCCGGTCCATAGAAGTTCTTTGTCCCTTGGAAGTAATGACGTTTATGGAAGAATCATCTATTTATCAGCTTACAACACTAGAGCATGGTTGAATCCAGATTTGGAACAGACGGATGATATACTTAGTAGGGCATTAGAAGATATTAGTGCCAACAGACAAGATACCACAAGAACGGCTAATGATGTGGTAGGTCGGTTACAAGCGGTGTACTAATTATTTTGGATATGAATATTATTAAAGAAAAAGGAGAAGATGTTCGAAAATTCTGTAACCATGGTTTTTTATTATGGTTATTTTTGTTTCTACCGAGAATGACGTATTCAGCTCCTCCTCCAAGTACTAATGTAACTCTAAATAACCCGCTATCAGTAAATAGTATAGAAGACTTATTGGAAGGTATATTAGGTATTGTAGTGGTGATAGCCACCCCGATAGTTATTTTTTTCATTATCTATGCCGGCTTTCTCTATGTGACCGCTCAAGGTGACGAGACTAAGCTAACTACTGCTAAAAAAGCCCTCACTTACGCTATTATTGGTGGAGTACTTATTTTGGGAGCGTATGCGATTGGTGAGATTATTAAGAACCTAGTTAGTGCTTTTACCCCTCCACCCTCTCCGTAATTTTTATGAATACTCCTACCACATTTAAAGAACTAGTTAATCTCTTTATCGGCTTGATAAATATTTTAATACCAACGCTCTTATCTTTTGTGTTCCTTTTTTTGGTTTGGAAGGTGTTTGACGCCTGGGTGATAAATGCTGGAGACGAAAAAAAACGAGAGGAAGGAAAAAGACTGGCTTTAGTGGCTGTGTTGGTCGTCGTATTGATTATTTCTGTATGGGGTATTATAAATATGCTTAGAAAATCAATTTTTGGTTAAGTAAAATTATTCACAATATTTCAAATCTGATATACCAAAAAATAATATTTTATGTATAATTTTAAAAGGTACACGATTAATTATTTATTAATAAATTTACAAAAAGTTATGCAACGTTTTAATTTTCTTCTCACTAGTCTAGTCTTGTTTTTTTTGCCGATAGCAAATGCTTCTGCACAATTAGCTGATCCAGGAGGTGTAGGAGCCGGAGGAGGAGGTAGGTTTGGCGATTTGCTTCAAACCATACTTGTTTTTGCGAACACTGTATTAATACCATTTATTGTTGGCATTGGTTTTCTCGTATTCGTTTGGGGAATGTTCCAATACTTTATAGCTGGTGGAGCCAACGAAGAGTCAAAAGAAAAAGGAAAGAGTTTGATGATTTACGCAATTCTAGGTTTTGTTTTAATCATTATATTCTGGGGTGTTATTAATCTACTTGCTTCAAGTACAGGTGCTGATGAAGTTTTTGATCAGACTTTGAAGCCGAAGGTTAATCCTATTTAATCTTTAGCACTTTACTATAAAAAGCCCGTTTGGGCTTTTTTGTTTTGTGTATTATTTATTTACTGGCCGTAACAAGGTGATATAATTATACGCATGTCACCCCAGCAAGATGCTGCTAACGAAGCTTGGAAATTTGTCGAAAAGGTAAATGATGTAATCCTATTTCCTTTAATAGCTCTTTTGAGTGGTATTGCTTTTCTGGTTTTTATTTATGGGGCAGCGATCTTTATTTTTAATGGTGCCAGTGAGCAGGCGCGTGATAAAGGAAAAAAACACATGACTTACGGTATTATCGGTTTGGTTATTATGGCTTCAGCTTATGCGATACTCAGTATCGCTGTAAATACCTTTGGTCTTGGACAAACTTTAGACTGTACCAAAGATCCGACGGCGGCACAGTGTAATACCGTGTTTAATCCAGTAAATAATAACACTAATAATACAAATAATTCTAATCCAAATACCGGACCTTAATTTATATAAATATAAAAAAATGGTATCAAATTTTAAAAAAATTTTTTTAAAAAATTTGATACCGTTTGAATTAATGAGTGGAATTAGAACATATATTACTAGTGTCCAAATTCCAATAATCGGCGGTTTTTAGTACTAAGACCACCTTCATTGGGTTATAGATACTTTTCTTGGCAAGAAAAATTCTCACTTTTTCTGTTAGACCAAGATCATACTGATAACCCGTATTTTCTATATTTTTGTATTCGACTTGCTCTGAAGGAAAATCCTCCAAAGCAAGTACCCAGTCTGGGGAAACAATTTTGGCGCATACCACATAGGTGGTTTTGCCATCACTGATCATTTGTGCTCTTATGTGAATCGGTATGATATCACTGTGGTTTGATAAAACCACCGTTTTTTCCTCCCCAACTTTATAAAAGCTAACCCTATCTATTTTTTTTGTTTGGGTGATAGTTTCTGTCACTTTATCATTCTTACTATATGTCTCTATAACAAAGATATAAAGTACTAAAATAGTTACCAAAAACACCAACCATTTTCCCGAATAACCAAGTGCCAGAACTTTTGGTTCTTTACGGCGTGCCCGTAAGATTAACTCAATAAACCAAAACACCACTAAAACATGCATGGTATAAATGATTAAAGTACTTAAATTAGAACCTAAATATGGAATAAGATATTGTTTTGATTTAGAATTTATCCAGTCAATATAAGTTGACAAAGGTATATCTTCATAAAAAAACCATGCCAAAGCTAACAAAAGTGCTAATAATTCAGCAAAAAGATACGGTTTATTTTTTGTCCAGAGACCATCTTTTTTAGTTGGACTATCATTGAGTTCTGTATTTTTATTTACAAGACCTTTAGTAAGTAAGGTTATAAATATTAGGCCACACGTTATCAGTGTCACAGTAACAATAATGGATATTCCTATAGAAAATGTGCCCATTTTAACTCCTTTGATTGAATTTATAAGAACTATTTTTTATATTATAACATAAAAATATATATAAATCAAATATAAAAGGTAATGTCTAAACACATTTGGCACTTTTCTTTATCATTAAGAAATGTGTATATCTATGGCAAAAACTATACAAGAAGAAAGGTGGAGGTGGATCAAACCAATTATTAATAAAGAAATGAGGTTGGTAGACGTAGCTAAAGTATGTCCACATAGTGAACGTAGTTTAAAAAGGTGGAAGAAAGCATATAAAGAACGTGGCCTGGATGGATTGATACCTAAAAGTACGGAACCAAAGACACAACCTAACGAAACTCCAATACGTATCAAAGAAGAAGTTATCACCCTCCGTAAACAAACCGGTCTTTGTTCCAAGAAACTGCATTGGAGATTGAAGAAACAAGGGTTGTTAGTACCACATAGTACCGTATCTAAAATACTTAAAAATGCAGGATTAGTACGTAAGTACCGAGTTAAGAAGATAAAGTATAAATATATAAAAGCAGTGAGACAACCAGGTGAACACTCCTAGAGATGGACGTGAAGTATGTTCCAGGGGCTATACAAGGCCTTAAATACTATCAATATACAGTCATAGATACCGCTAGTAGATGGAGACATTTAGAAATATTTGATGAACAAACTACTCACCATGCTATTAGAATGATGGAGATAGTTAAACAGAAGTTTCCCAATACCATACAAGCTATCAAAACCGATAATCATAGTACCTTTACCAATTATTACCTTGGCACCAATAAACGTTCAGACTTAACCATAAAGACTATTCATGCTTTAGATGAGTGGTGTATTAAACACAAGATTACTCATTACCTGATTGATCCAGGGAAACCGGCTCAGAACGGTACCGTTGAACGCTCTCATAGAGAAGATGAGGAGAAGTTTTATCAACGTAACAGATTTACTTCTGTTACCAATCTGAAAAAGAAAATTCGCCTTTGGAATGAATACTATAACAACCTGGAACATTGTTCCCTTGATGGAAAGAGTCCTAATGAAGTACTATATGAAAAAGTGACAAATGTCCTTAGATAAAACAAAAAGCCGGTAAAGTGTAAATTACTTTACCGGCTTATTTAAAAGCAAAATTTAACTTGCATTAGTAAGATCGTTTAACTTAGCTAGCATAGCTTTTAATGTTTCCAGTGTCTCATCGTTACCAGAACCTTTACCTCCTAAAGACAAGATGACGTTTGAACCGTCAGGTAAATTTGCTGTTACAGTCTTGTCTCTTTCGATTTGAGCAATAAGTTCACCAAGTGAGCCATGTTTTGCTGCAGCGGCAATCAAGTTTTCTATTGCTTTAGCTTGACCTTCAGAACGAATCACACTAGCTCGACTTTCACCCTCAGCTTCAGTAATAGCGGCTTCTTTTATTGCTTTAGCAATGGCTGCTTCAAGTAATTTTTTCGCCATTTCTTTGTCTACAACTGATCTGTCTGGAGTAGAGGCTTTATTTACTTTAATCCCAAAAGTATGAAAAAAAGGCCTTTTTGCATTATTTTTGATTTTGGAAATAGAATCTTTTTTATGTTTTTCATGCCCTTCTACAATCTCCCTTATTTCCTCTTGCAGTTCTTCCTCGGTTGCGCCTAAGGACTTGATAACTGCACTAATATATGAGTTGCTGCTTGCATATACTATGTCAAGGGGAAGTCCGCGAGTGTAATTATCTACAATACCTGGTAAAAAGTTGTTTATCCTTGCAGACCAATTACCACTATCTGTTTTAAAGGCAGTTTTGTAGGGGTTGGTGACTATTGCTGTAAAGGTCACCTCAATTCTTACTGGCGACCTGTCTTTAGTACCAGCAGATCTGATTAAAAGATTATAATCAAAAGGTTCTACTCTAACATGGTCACTAATACTGTTTTTCACGCCCTCCTTACCATCCCACATTTGCATAGCGTAGATGAATACGGTTTGTATTGGCCATATTCCAGTAAAAATACGCCTAGTGAATTTGAAAATAAATATTTTCCACATCCACCATGGATAAACGTATGTAAGAAAGAGATATTTCCATAACCAGAAATTAAATTTAGGAAAAGGTATTAATTCATACTTAGGCTTATCGTCTACTTCTTCTACTACCTCCCAATAGTCTTCTGGTTTTGACTTCATATCAATATTGCTGTCACGCATACCTTTAAAAGTATGGCCAGGAAAATTCATTAGTATTGTAATAATGTCATCACCTCTTACAATTAATTTTGCTCTTCCTGGTGCTAATATAGTAAAAAAACCAAATTTATCCAGAATAGACTTCGTGTTTGTTGCCCTGTACGAGTTGTTTTCAAGTAAATAAGCTAATGGTATACCAAATACAAATAAAACAAAGTAGACACCAAGTGGAATATATAAATACCAAATAAGTAAGATGATTAATGTCCAATCAAATATAGAAAACCCAGATCCTCCGTCATAATTTTCTGTCAAAGTATCTGTTTTTGCGGTTTCAGTATTAGACACTTGGGTTACTGTCGAGGGTTTTGCTTCTTGTATGCCGAAATCTTCTAAGTGTTTTAAATAAACACTAATTAACAAGATTGTGATGACTAAAAAAACAATAACCCAACCCCAGCTTTTTCCTTTTGGAATTTCGAAGTTTGGTAATTTCATTTGAAATCTCCTTTTAAGTTGAATTTAAAGATCTAAAGATGTGAGTATGCTGACAAAAGTCAGCTTAACCACATAAATTTTGCTGTTTAATACAATACCATAAAATCCATAAAAAATCAAGGATTTTGGTTAGATTTGGTGGTTTTGGTGTCGGGGTGTGGAGTGAGGTGACAAGATAAAATGAGGGGCAAAACCGAAGGTTTTGCCCCTCATTTTACTTTACCACCTCTGTTACATACATTTCATAATTTTCTAAAGTATTATGCAAAATTTGCCTATATCTGGTCTCTCTGGTACCATTTTGCATACTTTAAGTTGTAATTGTTATGGGAAAAATTGCTAAAGATTTGCGCTCGCGCCTTGAGAAAAAAGAGGCGGTTTTGGCTGATAAACGACCGCGTACCACCGTGTCCTTTTATCGTTATGTAAAAGTTGCTGAACCGGAAGAGTTTCGTGAAAGGTTGCTGGAAAAGTGCCTAGAACTAGGCTGTTTAGGGCGTATCTATGTCGCTCATGAAGGTATAAATGCACAAATGAACGTACCGACCGAAAACTGGCAGGAGTTTGATAGTTGGGTGCAAGCTCAGCCCGAGCTCACTGATGTGCCGTACAAAATAGCGGTTGAAGAGGGGAAAGAATCGTCTTTTTACAAACTAACCATTAAAGTTAGGTCAAAGATTGTAGCTGACGGTTTGGATGACTCTACCTTTGATGTTACTAATACCGGTGAATATCTAACTGCCAAGGAGATGAACCAATACATAGACGATCCGAACGCTGTGATCGTCGATATGAGAAATGCTTATGAAAGTGAAGTGGGCCATTTTGCTCGCGCTGTTACACCTGACGTAGACACTTTTCGTGAAGAGCTAGCAGTCACACCTGCTTTGCTTGAGAAGCATAAAGATAAGAAGATTGCTCTTTATTGTACCGGCGGGATTCGTTGTGAAAAGGCGAGTGCTTGGCTGAAACATAATGGTTTTAAGAATGTGAAGCATTTAAAAGGGGGAATTATTGACTACAAGCATCAGGTAGAAAATGAAGGTTTGGAAAACAAATTTTACGGTAAAAACTTTGTCTTTGATGAGAGACTAGGTGAGAAAATCGGTGACGAGATAATTTCTCATTGTCATCTTTGTGGGAGGAGCAAGAGCGACACTCATTATCACTGCAAGAATCAAATTTGTCATGTGCTGTACCTTGGGTGTGACGATTGTGTGAGAAAGCGAGAGGGTTATTGTTCGCGGTGGTGTGGGCTTACCGACAAGCTTCCGGCAGGTTTTAAGAAAACCTTTGCTCGCTACTACAATCGCTATTTTAGAGGTAGACAGTTTAAAAAGGCGAGGTTGCGAGCAGTGTGACCAAGTGAAAAGGCCGGAAAGCAAAGCTTTCCGGCCTTTTCACTTGGTCACACTGTCCTATATTGTATAATGGTAACTAATGAAGACAAAATACAAAAAATGTCTTGAATATATTGAAAGCCACCAAGAAGAATTAACTTTCTATCTCCCTGAAGACCAAGGTATTCATCTTGGTCTACCAAACCCTTTTATCGCCCCGTCCGCTTCATCCGGTATATACGACAATGACCAGTTTTATTGGGACAGTTATTTTATTATCCTTGGGTTGGTGGAAACAGATCAGATAGAAATGGCTAAGGGTATGGTAAATAATTTGGTTTACTTATGTAACCGTTTTGGTATCGTGCCGTCGCGTAACCGCTATTACAACTTGGGCACTTCTCAACCACCTTTCCTCACTTCAATGATTTTAGAGGTATACAACAAAACCAAAGATAAAAAATGGTTAGAATACGTAGCTAAAGTAGCGGAAAAAGAATTAAATAAATATTGGGTAGACAGCAAGAAAGTTCATAAAGTACATAAAGGTTTGTCTAGATATTGTGACCATCTCCATACTGACGACACAGCCGAGCATGAGTCGGGTTGGGACATGACTTCACGTTTTGATAAAAGATGCATGGATTTTTTACCGGTTGATTTAAATAGTCTTCTGTACAAATATGAAGTTGATTTAGCTTTTATATACAAAATTTTAGCTGATAAAGACAAGGTAAAAAAATACAGAGAGCGTGCCAAGAAACGTAAAGAAACTATAAACAAACTAATGTGGGATAACGAAAAAGGTTTTTTCTTTGATTACGATTATGTAAACAAACGACAAAGCGACTTTTGGGCAATTTCCGGATTTTATCCGCTATGGGCCGGCTTAGCCACTAAAAGTCAAGCTAAAAAAGTTTTGGAAAATATTAAAATGTTTGAGTGTAAAGGTGGGTTGGCTAGCACTCAAAAAGATGGGTTGTCGGGCGACTACAAGCAATGGGATTATCCAAACGGTTGGGCCAATCAACAGTGGATAGTTGTCAAGGGACTTTTAAGTTATGGATTTAGAGAAGAAGCTGAGAGACTGGCCAAAAAATGGCTTGAAACAAATCGTAAAGTTTTCGAAAAAACCGGTACTTTCTGGGAAAAATATAATGTAGTGAAAGTTGACGTGGGAAAAAGTGGTCGATATCCGACGCAAGAAGGGTTTGGTTGGACTGATGCGGTGTTTGTGAAGTTGGTGAGGGAGTTTGGTGGCAAGTAACATGAATGATAAAAATTATAGATTTGGGAATTTTGATGTAACACATAGTGTGTTTGTAGAATCAGATGATTGTCTGGCTATCTACAATATTGCTCCTATTGTGCCCGGGCATGTGCTTGTCCTACCGAAGCAGAAACATACCTCGCTAAATGATTTGTCGGAAACGCAAGTCCAGTATTTCTTTTCTTTTTCCAGAAAAGTTACCAATTTTATTGTAAAAGAATTTAAAGCTACCGGTTTTGATTGGACGATTCAAGACGGTAAGTCGGCGGGACAGACGGTTTTGCACTTGCATCTACATATAATTCCGCGTGTTGAAGGGGATTTTGAAAGTCCCGGAGGTTGGTATCCTGCTTTAAATAAATCACTAGAAAACAATATTGATTCTGATAAGAGAGAGAAATTAAATGAAGATGAGATGAAAAGAGTTCTTTCTTGGTTGCGGGAGAGGTGGTTTAAGTAAAATTAAAAACCCGATTATTCGTCGAACTGATTTCTTATATTAGTGCGCGGGAGAGGACTTGGTCACGAATAATTTTGCAAAGCAAAATTTTCTCGACCCCACCTCACTTGCCTGCGGCATCGTTCCGGTCTTCAAGCCCTCACGAAAGCAAAGTAGTTTGCTTTCTTCCCGCGCACTAACAAAAATCGCCCGACTAATCGTCAAGCTGATTTTTATACTAGTGCGCGGGAGAGGACTTGAACCTCCACAGATTGCTCTATTAGTTCCTAAGACTAACGCGTCTACCAATTTCGCCACCCGCGCATTTGGGATGTGAAGGAGAGTATAGCATAAAAAGGATATTTGTCTAAATAAAAAGCTAATTTAAAACACTATAATGTAGTTACGGAAGTTCACAATAAAAGATAAAATAAGTGATACACTATGAATAATGAAGAAAAGTCACTTAATAATATTAGCTTCACTATTTTTATTTATAGTTAGCTTTTTTATTTTAAAGGATGATTCAGGGTTTATGATTTCTGACATTGAACACGTGGTACCCAATCCAAGTGAAGGAATAAAAATAATTGCTCTGGGCGATAGTCTGACCGCTGGCTATGGGTTATCAAAAGAAGATAGTTACCCGTCAATATTGGAGACGAAACTCAAAGGTCTGGGCTTAAATGTATTGGTTGTAAACGAGGGAGTAAACGGGGACGTGGCTGGTGAGGTATTAGCTCGAGTTGATGATATTAAAGCTCAAGAGCCGAATATTGTATTGTTGGGTATCGGTGGCAATGACGCGCTTCGGTCAATTGATCTTGACCAAACTTATAACAACTTAGACCAAACTATTTTGTCATTAAAAGCTGGTGAAAATGCACCAGTGGTGATATTGCTACAAATGAAAGCACCGATTACTTCCGGTCTTGGTTATGTAGAAAAGTTTAACTCTATGTATGAGGAGTTGTCTAAAAAACACAAAATATTACTTTTACCTTTTATGACTTCAGAAGTTTTTCTGGATAAAAATAACAAGATAAGTGATGGAATTCATTTTAACCGAGAAGGTTACGAGAAAATTGTAGATTTATATCTATTAGAGACTTTGGTTGAGGTGGTAGAAAAGATTGAGAATAATATAAGTGATTTTTCATAGCCACTTCTACTGTTTTCTGCCTAGGTAGAGCAGAATACATCGTTACGCCTCGGACGCGAAATTAAAACAAACTTCCTTGTCTTTTTAAAGTGAGAAGTTTGTTTTACTCGCGTCCACCCTCAAGGGCTCGAACCTTGGACCGTCTCCTTAAGAGGGAGCTGCTCTACCAACTGAGCTAAGGGTGGGTGTGTGTCGATGAGTTTACAATAGTTTGTAGTCAAAAACAAGCCGTAAAATTGTTTATTTAGATGATTTAAATTTAACGGCGATGAGGTTGTCCTTCAAAGTAAAAAGTTTTATATTGTTTACTGGGTATAATGTTGTTTTTATCTTTATGGAGGAACATATCTGATGAATATTAAAGGAATATTAACTAACTTATTTTTGAAGATACGGGGTATGTTGTCTATTTTACTTTCTCGAAGAGCTTTATGTTTTCTTGGATTATATAAATCAGACGGTGACTATGGTTTGGATTGGTCTACCAAACTTACCATCAGTGACTGCGAGTATTGTCGGAAAAGATTATATCATTACACTAAATTCTAGCTTTAGAATACAAACAACGAGTCCAACCAAAGTAGACTCGTTGTTTTTTTGTGCTAAGGGCGGGAATTGGTCACCTCGCTAAGTATTTTTGTTCGTCTTAGTCGACTCCAAAAAGTACTAAGCTCCTCGACCCCAGCTATTTTAATACTCCAAGTATTCGAATTAAAATTACGCTTTTCAATTCCCGTCATTCTGACTACGTAAATTAAAAAGCAACAACAAGAAGTTGTTACTTTTTAATTTGGTGCCGAGGGCGGGAATTGAACCCGCACGCCGTATAAATAGGCAAAGGATTTTAAGTCCTTCGTGTCTACCGATTCCACCACCTCGGCATTAATATTTTTTTTGAATCCTACTCTAAATAATATAATTAGTCACGGGACTTTCTTTAAGTCCCTATAGGAATGTCTCTAGGACAGTGTGATCTACTGATTACACCACGTTGGTATGTAATAACTCCACTAAATCTTACAATAGATAACGAATATACTGTCGAGTATGTTGTTACTTAGTGTTTCGAGTTTTGCTGGAAAGGAATCGGTCACTCTCGTGGATATTTTCATGTTCTAAAACATGAAAATATTTCACTCGCTTGACCACAGCTCACTGCTTCGTCGCTTTAGGAAGAAGCGACTCAGATCGTTCGCTTTTCGATTCCCGACGCAAAGTATTAAAATACTTTGCTCCCAGGACTCACGGAGGAAAATTACACTGAAAGTGTAATTTTCCTCCGTGAGTCCTGGGCGGGAATCGAACCCGCGCATGGCGGTTTTGCAGACCGCAGCGTTACCACTTCGCCACCAGGACTATTAAAGTAACCAATACTTTAGCATTATTGTGGTGGTAAGGAAAGTGTTGACCTGAAAGGTTTTTTCATGCAAACGTTATGTCTAGTTTGTGCTGTTTAGCCACAGTTCATTAAAGTAGTGCTTGTAGGAATTGGCAACCTCATGACTGTTTATGTGGATTAGAATTGGTTCGGTTGACCATATTATGATTCCAACATGGTCATTAAAGATATTAATGCTGGACAGAGTGGGGTGATTGGAAGAAAAATATCGAAAGTCCGTATGTAGTCTGTTTGTGTCTTGATTAAACTTTTCTTTCTCTTGAGAGAAAGCTAAAAGTTTTTTATTTATTTTCTTTTTGATTCGTTTGTTTTCAATCTCTTCATAATCATCTCCCATTACATCATAAAACCTGTCTCCCGATCCACCAATAATATATAAAGTCTCACTCCTTTTGAGTTCATTGATGGCCATTCTACGAAACGACCGGATAGCTTCAAAACCTACGCTAGTTTTTACTAACGTACTTTCTGTTTTGTTCATGATATCTATCAGTTCAGGAAGACTGTTTTTAAGTTTGTTAAGTTTTTCTTTTTCTAGCTCTTCCAATTTTTTGGGGTGTTCTGGAATAACAAATTTTTTGTTCTTTTTATTGACGACTGTTACTAAATCTTTCTTGGTCAGATTATCGATCGTCCTGTATATAATTTGCGGATGGGTATCTAAGGATTTTTGCAGGGAACTTACAGGAGACTCACCCAGACGTAGCAAGTGCTCATATATCCTAGCTTCTGTTTTTGTTAGTCCTATTTCTTCAAGTATTTTCATGTGAATATTTTTAGTTATGCCTAATGTTTTCTATGATTTTCATCACAAATTATGTGAAAGATTGTACAAAACTATAATGGTTTTGTAAAGTCATGAGTGGAAGTAATTTTATAAAAGTGAGGATGATATGAGTAATAAAAAGTATACTTATGATATGCATGTTGCGACAGAAAATGACGATGGAAGTGTGGTTGGTACAGCTTTAAAAAAAATCGGTTTTGTTGATGATAATTTAGTAGATAGGAGAATTATCATGAATGAAGATACGCAAAGGTTTTATACCGCTTGTCCTCTGATTGCTGTTCATGTATCAAAGAAGGTTGACGACATCATTGAGTTGAGGAGATTAGAATCTTTGGTTGATGGTATCATGCTTGAGACAAATTCAGTTGGGTATTGGCATAGCGAGTGTATTCTTTCTGATGTACATATAACTCCGAGTAGAATTTTCAAGTTAAAATATTTTCCGTTTCAGAAACTTAGGTCAAAGCTTAATGAGGAGAATAAAGTCTGGGATATTCATATTTCAGTACCTAGAAATTCCATATCAGATGAGATTGTAGATTTTTTTGTAGAAAATGGCATATATTTCCTTGCTAGAAAGAAGTCAACGGTAAATGGTTTGGAAGAACATGCAGTTTTTACTGTTCAAGGGATAAATGGAATAGAGGAAGGAAAAAGATTATTTAATTCCTTGTGTGACTGGGTAAGAGAAACAAATTTTCCTAGTTGTGATATCAAACTTGAGTTGACTACAGGAATGAAAAAATACAATTCACCACTGAATATTCCTCCAACTATAAGTTTTATAGACTGGAGGTGAATGTCAAGAAAGAGCGGATGACGAAGTCATCCGCTTTAAAATTATTCTTCTTCAATATCTCGAGCGATTTCATCAATATGCTGGCGGTGACGTTCGTCATAGTCAACGCTGAATTCTAAGAAAGGGATAATTTTCAAATTACTTTTTTTCTTGATATAGCTTCTTAGGTCACTACCGGTGCGTTTTAGAAATATAAGAGCATCATCTTCTCGTCCGTCAGGTATAGTAGTAAAAAAGGCGGTCATGCGGCGATAGTCCGGAGAAGAGGTGACTCTGGTTATGGTAATAAGGGGATCGGTATTGGCTTCTTTTTGGATGTAGCTAGCAACTAACTCTCTAATTAAGGACTCTACTCTTTGGTGTCTGTCTGACATAAGTGTGTTTTAAGTAATTACTAAATCGTAAGGCTCTAGGTAGTCACCGGCAGCAATATCAACTTTAGTTTCGATTTGCATACCAAATTCACCCTCATCGACTTTTTGTACGTCTGATTTTTGTTGTTGAAGGTTTTTAACTGTACCTTTTCCTAAGTCTATATCACGTCTTAAGACCTTTACTTTTTGTCCTAATTTAATATATCCTTCATCAATTCTTCCGCCTAAAACGTAGGTATTTTTTTGAGTACTAAAGTGTTTTAGAATTTTTACTTTACCAGTGAAGACTTGCTCTTCTTTTTTAGGAGTACGGTTTTTAAGAGCAGTGTTTAACCAATCTGATAGTTCGTAAATTATGTCAAAAGTATCTATTTCTACATTTAATCTTTCTGCTAAGTCTGTTGCTTGACGTTCAATTTTTACACCAAAACCAACGATAATAGCATCTTTGGTAGCACTGACGTTTTGTACGTCGTTGGCGGTTATGTCACCAACTCCGGTGTCGATGATACGAACATTAATACGGTCTGAAGTAAATTTGGATAGTTCATGCTCAATGGCGTCGATAGAGCCAAGAGTACCGGCTTTGATAAGAATTGGAATAGTCGGTAGGTTGGCGTCGTTTTTGATTTTGATTTTTTCTTTACCATCGGCTTGTTCGGTAGCGGCCTCAGCTTCTTTTTTAGTGCTTACGGTATAAAAACTACTACCGACGGTTGGGGTAGTATTGAAACCAACTATACCAACTGGAGTGGAAAGACTGGCTTCTTTTAAGCTTTTACCTTGAAAATCTTCCATAATCCTTACCGGAGCAAAAGCTTTTCCTGCCACTACAAATGAACCGCTCTTTAAAGTTCCGTCTTTAATTATCAAGGTAGCAGTGTTGCCACGTTTTGGATCTACCTTACCTTCAATTACTTGCCCACGCACATCGGCATTGGAGTCACCTTTAAGCTCGGCCAAGTCTGCGGCCAAGACTACTAAGTCCAAAAGATCGTTAATACCTTCACCGGTTTTAGCCGAGATTGGTGCCCATGGTATGTCGCCCCCCATACCTTCAATGTATATTTCGTTCTCGATTAGGCTGGTTTGAGTACGAGTGATGTCAGCGCCAGGTTTATCGATTTTATTTATCGCTATTATGTAAGGGATGTTAGCTTGTTTTATAGATTCTAAAGCCTCTAAAGTTTGTGGTTTTACACCATCCTCAGCGGAAACTACCAAGATAGCGATATCGGCGACATCGGCTCCTCTAAGACGCATTTTTTGAAAGGCTTCGTGTCCAGGAGTATCAAGGAAGGTGATGGATTCTTCGTTACCTTCTTTGGTTTTGTGGTTTGCTACGTAAGCTGAGAGGTGTTGAGTGATGCCTCCGGCTTCCTTGGCGACTTCGTCACTGTTTCTTATGTAGTCGAGCAGAGTCGATTTTCCGTGGTCGATATGACCCATAACCACCACTATTGGTGGACGTTTAGTGATGTTCGGTTGGTTGTTTTTTTTCTTTTTCATAACAAAATAAATATAAAAACCAGCTAATAAAATAAACAAATAGTAAAGACACTCAAAAGACGGTGTATTGCAACTAAAAGTATTGCGAGTATAGCAGAGATTTACATATTTTTCACCTTATGTCATGATTTCGTAATGAATGAAGGAGAAAGCCAGAAAAGAAGGGTCTACATGGACAACGCGGCAGCGACACCGTTAAAACCTGAAGTGCTGGAGGTGATGATGCCGTTTTTGACGGAAAATTTTGGTAACGCCAGCTCGATTCATCAAGAGGGACAAAAAACCAAGCAAGCACTGGAAGAGTCCAGAATTAAAGTGGCGAGAATTTTGGAAATAAAACCGGTCGGAGTATTTTTTACCGGCAACGGTACTGAAAGTAATAATTTGGCGATTTTGGGTCGGTTGCGTTACCTACATAAAGAAAAAGGTGTGGCTTATTCTGATATGGAAGTGGTTACCACTAAGATAGAGCACCCATCGGTTGATGAAGTGATGGCTGAACTTGAGGGTTTGGGAGTGAAGGTAAAATATGTAAAAGTAGATGAAAAAGGGATAATCTCACCGACTGAGTTGGAGAAACTACTATCTTCAAAAACTGTTTTGATTACGTTTGCTTATGTGAACAGTGAGATTGGTACGATACAGCCGGTGTTGCGTTTGGTCAGGTTGGTTCGTAAATTTGAGCGTGAAAATAATATTTCCATAATGGTGCATTTGGATGCAGCGCAGGCACCACTTTGGCTTCCTTGTGCTTTTAAGCAATTAGGGGTGGATACTATGGCCCTTGATGCTGGTAAGTGTTATGGGCCAAAAGGAGTGGGGGTGCTTGCGATGAGTAAGCGAATCGGACTTTTACCGGTGGCTTTTGGCGGCGGACAAGAAGATGAACTTCGGCCGGGGACGGAAAATGTAGCTGGGATAGTAGGGATGGCTAGGGCTTTGGAGTTGGCGCAGGACAATTATAAAGAGCGAGCAGAGAGAGTGGGTAAGCTTCGGGACGAAATGATTGAAATGTTGCTTGGTCGAGTGACTGGGACGGTTTTAAATGGTGCTACCGGTGAAGCGCGGGTGGCTAACAATATTAATATTTCTTTGCTTGATTTTGATACTGAGTACGCGGTGGTGTATCTAGATATGCAAGGGATTGCTGCTAGTACCAAGAGCGCGTGTGCGGGAGCGGGCGGCGGCGAGAGCGCGGTGGTAAAAGAACTGACCGCTGACGCCGCCTGCTCCCGCTCCACCATCCGCTTCTCGCTCGGCGAAGATACGACTAAAGAAGATTTGGAATATGTAGTAGATGCTCTAGTAAAGTTTTGTGAGCGGATGAGGGGTTGATTTTTTAAAATTAATGTGGTTTATTATGGGTTCAGTTCACTATATAATTAGCCAAAGGAGGTAATTGATGTTTGACTCTATCCCTTTAAAATCATTTACGAAAAATCTATTGAATTTGCCTGATAACGGGCTCTTATCTAAAGAACAACGTAAATTTTTTATTAAACAAGTGGTTGAACTTGATGGGTATTATGAAGATGATGGAGGAACTGGAAAACATGTACGTTTTTTTAAGGATGGTAATCGAGCAAAATTAGTGGGTAGAATTTCGAAGGATGGTACAGCTCATAGCGATCCAGCTGCTTTAGTGGACATGGAGACAGGTTATGTTTCTATAAAAATAAATAAGTTCACAGTAAGTTATGTAGATTTCTTAATTCTTAAGATAAGTGCCATGCAAGAAAAATAATAAATAAATTCTATTTGTATAGGAGAGAAAAAAGATTTGTTGTGAAGCTGTCTACAAAATTAGTAGACAGCTCTTTCTTTATATCCTTATGAGCGTATAATAAAACCATATTACCAGATTCTAACTTTTTAAATATGAATTTCTTTTGGATATTATTTCTTATTGCTATCGTTTTGATTTCGTTTTTACGCGAGGTAAAGCAGTATGAACGAGGAGTGGTGCTTACTATGGGGCGCTACACTAGTCTTCGTAAGCCGGGATGGAGTATTATCGTGCCGGTATTTCAAAAAATGTACAAAGTAGATCTGCGCGTAAAGGCGGTTGATGTACAGGATCAAAAGGTAATTACTAAGGATAATGTATCAGCTAGTATCAACGCCGTGATCTACTACCGAGTGTCAGATGCGGCGATGGCGATACTCGAAGTAGAAGATTTTCGTTATGCGGTGTCACAGTTGGCACAAACTACCATGCGAAACGTGGTCGGAGGGGCTGAGCTTGATGAAGCGTTGTCTGAGCGAGATAAGTTGTCGACTCAAATTCAAAATATCGTTGATGAGGAGACCAATCAGTGGGGAATTAAGGTTGATAATGTGGAGCTGAAGGACTTTTTCCTGCCGGCTGATATGGAGCGGACTATCGCCAAGCAAGCCGAGGCAGAAAGAGAGCGACGGTCAGTGATTATAAAGGCAGAAGGTGAAGTGGTAGCGGCAGAAAATATCCAAAAAGCCGCCAAGCTACTTTCTAGTACGCCAGGCGCTTTACACCTAAGAACTCTTCAGACCCTAAACGACCTATCATCAGACCAATCCAATACCGTAGTATTTGCTACTCCTATTGAGGTACTTAGAGCTTTTGAAGGAACTAAGGAATGGTTACAGGCTAGTGTGGAAGAAAAATTAAAGAAAAATTAGTAATTAATGGAGGAAAAAACAAACTACGGTGTAGATGTGGCGTTGCGACGGGCTGATGATTTAGATCGGAAATTAATCGCTCATATTATTACTAAAAATGAACCAAAAATTTTGGATTTAGGATCGGGAGCGGGCGGTCAGTCAGTGCGCCTAGCTACAGCTGGTGCTTTTGTCACTGCCGTTGATATCTGTGACTATAGCCAAGAATTTTCTAAGCTTAGAGAAGAAAATAGCTTATCATCTGATTGTCTAAAATTTATTCAAGGGGATATTAGAAATTTAACTAAAATACTAAAAAACGAAAGATTTGATGATTGTTGTTTGCAGAGAACTATTCATTATTTGTCATATCAAGAAGCTGAAAAAATTTTAAAAGAATTAAGAAAGGTAGTGATTGATCGTTTGTATATTTCAGTTACCGGTCTTAATACTGCAATTGGTGTGACATATCCAGATAGAAATAAGTCGGTAATTGGACGTTTTGCTCAACTACCAGATCGGGAGGCAGAAGTTTTTGGTGTTCTAAAACCAGTTTGCCTTTATACAGAAGGAGAGTTTTTGGAGTTACTAAAAATTTCTGGTTGGCAGATACTAGAATCAGCGGTATCTCAGTTTGGGAATATTAAGGTTATCTGCAATTAATTTTTTTTGTTGTATAATTAAAGAATATGGGTTTAATTAGTCTATTGCTCGCGATTGTCATAATTGTTTTTGGATTTATGTATATTTCTAATGAAACCGAGACTACAGCTGGTAAAAAAGTCTTGGAAGAAAGATTAAATACAGAAAAAACAGTAAACAATATGGTTAATCAAGCAGTACCAGATAGTCTCTTGGATAAATCATCAGAAGCAAATGATGATCAAGTTATTGATTTGAGCTACCAAAATCTAACTAAAGAACCAAGCGGTATTTTTTCTAGAAAAGAAGTCACTGTTTTGGATTTATCTCACAATAAACTAAGCGGGTCATTGCCGGCTGAGATTAGACATTTACAAAATCTACAAACTCTTGATCTAAGTGATAATAATTTTACCGGAGTACCAGCCGAAATTGGCCAGTTATCAAAGCTTGAGGTCTTAGATTTGTCTAACAATCCTATTACTGGTTTACCGTATGAACTTAGTAATTTAAGTAACTTAAAGGTATTAAACTTAATCGGTACCAACTATTCAAAGCAAGATTTAGATTTTATTACCAAAAATTTATCTGAAAATGTAAAAATTATTACTAAGTAGATTTGTTTTTTACTGTTGACTAAAGTAGTTTTAGGACGTATAACTTCAAGGAATTTTGTTGTTTTAATTTAAGTCACATAATGTAATGGAGGTGAATAATGGTACTAGAAACAAATATTGATTGGTGGCAGAAAATTGTGGAGAGTCCAACCTCTGAGTTTCAAAAACTTTTTGATGCCGAGAGAGAATTTTTGTTAACTAATATACCAAGTGAATCCTATGTTTTGGATGTTGGTTGTGGTGATGGTCGCGGTATAGAAACCATTATTAAGCAAACCCAAAAAATAATTGGTGTTGATAATGATCTTGTGGCAGTAAATGAGATCAATAACAGGTTCAGACATTCGCCAAATGTTTACGCTGAGTTGTGTACGGCTCAGAATTTGACGTTTGGGTCTAATACCTTTGATTTAGTAACTCACCTTATGTTATTGCCAAATTTAGGTGACAGGAAAGAGTTTTCTATAGGGGAAGCTGCCAGAGTGCTAAAAAGTGGAGGTAAATTACTTTTAAGTACTTATGCAGAAACTGCTTTAGAAATCCGTATAGCTATGAGTGAGTCCATTGATGCTCCAATATTGGATGTTGATGGAGAGAGCGGGACAATAATCTACTCTCTTTCTTCAGGAAATGTAACCTCCGAACAATTTTCACTTGAGCAATTGAAAGAGTTGGGAGAAAAAGCTGGGCTCACTATGGTAAATCATCAGAAAGTTGGTGAATTGGCATATTTGGTGGTTTTTGAGAAGTGATTTATTTTTTTTTGGTGATAGGTTAGTGGTGAGGTCGGAAAATCGCGAAGCGATTTTCCGACCTATTTTTTAATACTATTTCTTAGTTGACTCAAAGTTATTTTTATTGCAATATAGGGATAACGAAACATTTTTGCAAAATAGATTGATTGCCAGAACGGTTTAAACACACGCAAGAATGTAAGAATGCGCAATTTGTATCGTATAATTAAATGAGTTATGCCTAATTTTCAAAATTTTACATCAAAAGCTAAAGAAGCTATCAGAAAAGCGCATGAACTAGCTATCGAACGAGGACAAAATCATGTTAATCCAATTCATCTTTTGACCGCATTGGCCATGCAGGATGAAAGTATGGTGATCTCAATTCTTGACCGAATGGATGTCGACGTGATTGCTTTTACTGATATTATGCTCGAAGCATTAGAGGTGAGTGAGATGCAAACTACGATTTCACCAACTTACCAACTTTATTTGACGCCTGATCTAGCTAAAGCGCTAGAGTTTTCTGGTAAGTTAGCTGAGCAAATGGGTGATTCTTATGTTGGAGTAGAGCATTTGTTTGTAGCTGTTCTTGAGTATCCGGGGCCGGCGGTTGAGTTATTACAGCGTTCGGGAATTGATCGAGAGAAAGTCATACGTACAGTTAAGGAGTTGCGTGAACATAATGTTACTGACGTTCAGGCTCCTAAAAAATATCGTGCTCTAACTAAATACACTAGAAATCTTACTAAATTGGCACAAGAAAATAAACTAGATCCGGTAATTGGTCGTGATGTGGAAATACAACGGGTGATTCAGATACTGTCTCGTCGTACTAAGAATAACCCAGTGTTGATAGGAGAGGCCGGAGTGGGAAAGACTGCAATAGCTGAGGGTTTGGCCCAGCAAATAGTGCTTGGTTATGTACCCGAGTCAGTTCGAGAAAAAGAGATTCTATCTCTTGATTTAGGTCTTTTAGTGGCTGGTACTAAGTTTCGTGGTGAGTTCGAGGAGCGTTTAAAAGCAGTGATGAAAGAAGTAGAAGCTTCTGATGGAGGAATAATTTTATTTATCGATGAATTGCATACTATAGTTGGTGCAGGACAAGCCGAAGGATCGATGGATGCTTCTAATATGCTAAAGCCAGCTTTGGCTCGTGGTGAAATAAGAGTAATCGGAGCTACTACTTTAAAAGAGTATCAAAAACACATTGAACGAGATCCGGCCTTGACTCGACGTTTTCAACCAGTGTTTGTAAATGAGCCGTCACCGGAAGACACTATCGCTATTCTTCGTGGTCTGTCTGAAAAATACGAGCTTTTTCATGGAGTACGAATTACTGATGATGCGATTGTATCAGCAGTAAATCTTTCTTCTCGTTACATTACTGATCGTTTTTTACCAGATAAAGCTGTGGATCTGATTGATGAAGCGGCTTCTGCTTTACGTATTTCACTAGAAAATAAACCGGAAGAGTTGGTAGTGTCTGACAGACAGGTGCGACGTTTAGAAATCGAACGTGAAGCTTTGCGAAAGGAGTTAGAAGTGTCTGAAAATAAGAAGAAAATAAAAGACAGAATAAAAGAAATCGAACGAGAAATCGGTGAACTAAAAGAAACCACTTCAGCTTTAGAAACTAAATGGAGTAATGAAAAAAATACTCTTGGAGAAATTAGTAAATTAAAGAAGGAATTAGAAGAACTTAGAGTAGAAGCAGAAAATGCTGAAGCAATGGCTGATTTAACTCAGGCAGCGGAAATTCGTTATGATTCAATTCCTAAAGTACAAAAAGCACTTGATGATAAAATGAAACGTCTTAAAAAACTGCAACGCAGTCGTCGTTTACTAAAAGAAGAGGTGACTGAAGAAGATATTGCTTCTGTAGTCTCGCGTTGGACTGGTATACCGGTGTCTCGCATGCTTGAAGCGGAAGCTCGTAAACTAGCTAGAATGGAGGATGTTCTAAAAAATAAAGTAGTTGGTCAAGATCATGCTATTAAACTGGTGGCTGACGCTATCAAGCGTTCACGAGCGGGAATTGCTGATCCAAATCGTCCGATCGGTTCATTTCTGTTTCTTGGTCCAACTGGAGTTGGTAAAACTGAACTATCTAAGGCTTTAGCAGAATTTATGTTTAATGATTCTGATGCTTTACTTCGGATTGATATGTCAGAGTTCATGGAAAAACATGCTGTGTCTAAGATTATTGGTTCGCCACCTGGTTATGTGGGACACGAAGAAGGAGGATCAATTACCGAGAGAGTACGACATCGTCCTTACTCAGTTATCTTGTTGGATGAAATAGAAAAGCTCATCCTGAAGTATTTAATATTCTATTGCAGGTCCTTGACTCTGGTCATTTGACTGATGCTAAAGGTAGAAAGGTTAATTTCCGCAATACAGTTATTATTATGACCTCTAATATTGGTGCTGAGCATATAGATAGAATGTCTAGTTTTGGTTTTGCGGCTGAAAAAGATGATGCTACTCAATATGTGCAGGCCAAGGATAAAGTAATGGATAGTCTCAAGAACTACTTCCGACCAGAGTTCTTAAACCGACTTGATGAGATAATTGTCTTTGATATTTTGTCACCAGAAACTATTCGCAGTATTGTTTCTATTCAGATTGATGAAGTACAACGTCGTCTAGAAAATAAAGAAATAATTATGACTTTAACCGATGATGTGCTGGAGTACTTGGCTAAAGAAGGTTATGATCCAAAGTTTGGTGCGAGACCATTAAAACGCTTGATCCAAAGTAAGATACTAACACCGGTGGCTAATATGATGGTGGGTGAGGGTATGTTACAAAAAGGAGTGGTAAAAGTCTGTATGCGTAAGGGTGAAATTGATTTTGACGTAAAGAGTAAAGGGGGAAGAAAAAAACCTGTCACAAAACGTGTTGTAAAAGCAAAAGAACCGGTAACCGCTTAAGGATTTATAGTGAGGTGGGATAAATAAAAGGTGTTTCCTTAAGGAAACACCTTTTATTTATCCCACCTCACTTACCCCTGGGGATAAATTGAGTCAAAATTATCTATAAATCTATATCATGTTAGGCATGATTAAAACTTTTTCTCAGAGAAGTGTTTTTTTAATAGCCTTATTTTTTATTCCTTTACTTGCCTCGGCACATACTCGTTGGTTTGCAGAAGGAGAAATTCCGCCATTAGTCACACAAGAACCTACTTCATTATACTTAGCCGGCTGTTTTTTATTAGCCACTTTTGTGGTTTTTGTTGGTACAGTATTGGAAAAAAAGAAATTATTTCGGTTAGATTTTTTACGTCCTAGAACAGTCAATGCTTTCAATCGTGTAGCAGCTACTTTCACTATGGTGGCGGGGGCTTTCTTTATGATTGCTGGTACCCATGAATATTTATTTTCACCCAATCTTACCGTTCATTCTGGTGTACCAATGTTACTTATTATGGTTCAGTTTGTGATTGGCCTTATGTTTCTTTTAGGAATTTTTGCTCGTTTGGGAGCAGTATTGTTGGCCATTGTTTGGTTTTTGGCTTTACCTTACGCCGGTTTAGAAGCTCTGGTTGAAAATATTTGGGTCTTATCTATCATTTCCTTTATTATCATCATGGGTAATGATTACTTTAGTGTTTTGTCTATAAGGTCTATCAAAGGTTTTGTCTATAAATTTAGACCTTATGCGTTACCGACTTTACGGGTCGGTACTGGTATTACTTTGGTAACTCTTGGTTTTACTGAAAAGATTTTTAGACCAGAGCTGGGTTTAAATTTCTTAGCCCAACATGACTGGAACTTTCTAGCTAGTTTTGGGGTATCTGATTACCTTTTTGTTTTGTTGGCTGGAACTACTGAAGCTTTGTTAGGTTTATTACTTTTACTTGGTATCACTACTCGTCTAGTGGCGGTTGTAACAGCAATTATTTTTACCATACCACTATTTATTTTAGGGCCAATTGAACTTACCGGACACTTACCACACTTTGCTGCCATTATTATAATAATTATGTTTGGTGCTGGACATCACTTTAGATTGTTTGATCGTATGAGTAAAAATAGTTAATCATTAGTTTATTAACTCTAGTATATAAATATGTCACCAGAGACAAACACAAATAAAATAGATGAAGAAACTCAAACTAAAGTTTCAACAGAAACTTTAGAACAACAAAACTCAACCGACAGGTTGACTAAAGTCACGCCGTTGTCAAAGTATTTAGCGCTTGTGTTATTTATATTACTACCATTTGTGGGTGCTTATGTGGGATATAAGATTGCTTTGGAGGAGGTGGTGGAAGAAGTAGAGGGGGTCATGATTGAGGAAGATACAGCGTCGGGACCTGAGGAAAAAGTAGAGATTGGGGATGAATTTGTCTTAAATAAGGGTCTTGTAGCTACTACTACGGTTGATATGGGTAAATATAAAATTCGCTATGATCAGAGTGTTCTCGAGGTACTGAATGAAAAGTACGAAGTAGTGCAAACCATAGATGTAAATTTTGCTGGATTAGCTGGTATCGCCAATAAAGAATCTTTTTTGATTACAAATCGCGATATAAATTACGACCATTATTTGGATTTGGGGGTCTTGTCTAATGTTGGATATGGTGGAGTAAATAGGTTTTATCGTTTTTATCTTTATAATCCTGACAACGGTCTCTTAGAGTTAAGTAATGATTTTTCTACTTTTGAACCTGATTTATCTAACTTAGTAAACCCAACTTTTGATATAGAAAATAAAAGTATTACTTCCAGTGCTAAATCGGCTCAAGAATGGATATATACAGAATATATTTTTGATGGTGAAAAATATGTGAAAAAAGAGTCTTGGAGTGAGGGATTGGATGAAGAAAGGGTAATGAACTTTTACTGTGAAAAAGAAGGATATACGGAAAAATATAAAGACAAAGATGTAAGTTACTTCCTGTATTTTTATGAGGATGATTATTATAAAAAAAGTACGGACTTATGCTATAAGAATAGCGTGTCAGGAAAATATGAATTATTAAAAACACTAGACACTTCTGATTATGATTTATTCAATTTCTCTTCTATAAAATTACTAGCTTCATCAAGCACTAAAGAAAGAATTTATCTAACGTCCTCACCTTACGAAGGTCAGGGTTACGCCTCACTTGTTGTTTTTGACAGGACTACTGAAGAAAATGTCCTAACGGATACTGGTTTTGTTATGCAGTCTTACCCACGCAAGACTTTAAGTTCTGATAATAGATATATAGTTGTTTTTCCTAAAAATAATAAATATGAATTATTTATTTATGACCTTGTTTTAGGGAAAGCTGTAAAAATACATGAAATAGATCCAAATAATTTTACTTATTTTTATAAAGATGGATACGGTGATGCTGAGATACGAGTAAATTGGATTAATGACACCACAGTTGAGATTTTTGCTGTATCACTAAATAAATTAGAACAGTCTAAGAGTAACGCTATTGTTGAGGAGGAGGGAACTTACTTGTCATACGATAACTTACGTCAGACAGGGGATTTAATAGAGGCGGTGGTGAATGTAAATGAATTAACTTTTTAATAATTTAATTAATATCAACAAAACAATTTAGACAATAGTCGGTTGAATGAAGTTTAAATATATTTACACTTTAATTTTTCTATGTTATAAAAAATTAAAGTTGATAGTAAAAATCAACTTAAGTAAGCTCTTTTAAATTTAAAAAAGGAGGTCATATGACCATACATCCCTTAGTTTTTAGTAGTGATATTACTGTTGCCCACTTGTTGGATCGTACCGGTTCAATGTATGGTACCGAAAAACAGGTAGTGGAAGCGATAAACCTATTCTTAAAAAAGATGCAAGCTGATTCGAAAGGTGGAAAGGCTAATTTTATCTTAAGACAGTTTGATTCTATGGGTTTTGATAACTTACGAGAAGGACTGATGGGTGACATCAGACCGGTAGAGGTTCAAGAATATAAACCACGAGCTTTAACGCCACTTTTTGATGCCATTGTTGATATTATTAAAATAGTAGAAAGTGGTGGTACTAATAAGAATATGTTAGTTATTCAGACTGATGGTTTGGAAAATAGTTCAAAAAAGTACCAGTTAGCTGATGTTAAAAAGCTGATTGAGCAAAAACGTAAAGATGGTTGGATAGTTATTTATCTTGGTGCAAATATTGACTCTTGGAAACAGGCGGAAGATATTGGTATTCCAAATCAACATGCTTTAAATTATAAACAAGGTGAAAAAGAAATACCGAACCAAGCTAATTCTGCGCAACCATGGAGTAAGTTTGGAAAGGATAGTTCCAATAATCCATTAGCTTACGCTCTTGGTACTATTGCTTTGCTCGGTCTTGGTTATCTTTTGCTTAGTTCAAACGACGCTGACGCCACTAGTGTAGATCAGCTGGAGTTTGATGAGGTTGATAGAAATGCATCTATGGCGGTGACTGGTGTTGGTGACGATACTTGGCAAAATGCTGTTAGTGAGGATGTTGCTGGTTTTGTGGAACCAGTTAATAGTGTGTTTGATTTAACACCAGATTTAGCTGAACAGCACGCTCAATTACCGGAAGATTTTGATCCAGCTTCTGGCTCTTTAGTTGATGATCAGTCTACCAATGAAGATGGTCATGAAGAGAGTGATCGTATAGGATATGATGACGATCAGTATGGAAGGAGTGAGAATGTGTCGGATAATGAGTCTTTTGGTGATGACTATTTTAATAGTGACGACAGTTTTGACTAACTTAAGTAAAATGAATTAACAAAATCACCGAAACGTTTTTTGTTTCGGTGATTATTTTTTAGCTTAAAAAATAAGCTATTTTAATTCAAAACTTCTTTTCTTTCTCTTTCTTTATTTTTAGACATCAACCCAAAGCGTTTTCTGACTTTTATAGCATTGACTATGTATAGTAAAATATCAGGTCTTTTTTTATTCACTTCAGTAAAATAATGAATAGCTTTGTCTTGAACTTCTTCAGTTTCGACTACTTTTTTCACAAATGTTTTTTCAAAATCAGCTACTACTTTTTTGTTAACAGAAATTTCAAAAAGCCAGTTTACTAGTATATTTATAGCTAAATAGATTCTAGATACCGAATATATTTGGGTTACATCTACTTTGTAGCCACTTTTTCTAGCTATTTCCATAGTCTCGGACATATTTTGCCAAGAAGTCGGCATATTTATAAACAAAACCAATATATTACCTAAGTAGAGAAATACAGCTATGTAAAATATTAATAACAAAAGAAAAATTAATCCGACCAAATAAAATCCAAAAGAAAAACAAAGTGTAGCCATAAGGGCTATGCCTACAAGCGGAAAAAAGTTCATTTATATGTCCTCCGTACAATAAGTCTAATTTTTAAAGTACTATTAAAAAGCTAGTTTGTAAATAAGAAAAAATTAAACCCACCATTGGTGGGTTGTTTAGGTGTCTCATTTCCTCTGTCTTTTTTTTAGTTTTTCTAAAGCCATAGACAAGGGTACTTTTACATTCATTTTATCATGATGGCAACATTGTTCATTTTCTAAATGGTTAGCCACCAAAGCTTGTCTCAAGCTCAAGATATCTTTTTTGTAGATATAGTACAGTAATACTATATCTTTACTACGTATACCAAGCGTGTTTAGTACATTGGCGTACTTTACGCCGCTACTAAAACAGTCTGTATAGTCTGTATTGATCGAATTGTTTTTCTTGATTAATTCACTGACTATAATACGTGCTCGTCTGTGGTTGCTGGCTAAATGAGTAATAATTTGCGCCTCGCTTAGTTCGTTTAGGTTTACTTCTGGTTTTATTTCAATTAACTTCGTTAGAATTTTAAAAAATTTGTTAAACAAATTTTTTGTAGAAATTACAAACATTGGTTGTGTAACTGACATTTTTCACTTCTCCTTGAGTAAAATAAATAACAAAAAAATCAGCCGATATTATATGAGGTACCTATAATATTGTCAAATGTTTATAACATCATAGATCAAATGAAATCACTTATTTGCTCTTAGTATAGCAAATAACAATAAATAAATTTTGGTAAGCACATATTTATTACTGCTACAAAATATAAAACACCCTTTTAGGGTGTTTTATATTTTGTGCGCCGGGAGGGATTTGAACCCCCGTAGGGCGAAGCCCGTCAGATTTACAGTCTGATGCAATTGACCACTCTGCCACCGACGCAATGTTTCATTTTGTTGGAACGTTTAGATTATTTTAAGCGTTTAAATTTATACATACAGCGATTTTCGCTCATGTAGCGTACAAATTACCACACCTTGTCGATTTTTCAAAGTATCAACATGGTATGATTTTGGATATGTGGAAAGTTTATACTTTATTTACCTTGATGGTTTCTCCTATTTTGGTGAGCGCTGCCGGATTGGTGCCGTGTGGAGGAGATGGAGCAGATCCTTGTCAAACTTGTCACGTTGTTAAATTAATACAAAACATTTTTGATTGGCTAGGTATTATCTTGGGGGTTCTTATAATTATCATGATAATGGTGCTTGGTTTATGGCTAGCTTCTTCGGTTGGTCAGGCTGGAGCCAGAACGCAAATCAAAAAATATCTTATTAATGCAATTGTTGGCTACATTATTTTTTTAGCCGTTTGGTTTGTGGTGGATTTTGGTTTGAAAGTAATGGTAAACAGTCCTACTTATGACTTCTGGGATGATATTCAGTGTGTGGCTCAGCCAACAGCTCAGCAATTTGCTAGGACCACAGCTACTGGTAGTAATAATCATATATTTAATACCAATGAAATTAATTCAGCAGTAAATGCAATAAATTCTTCCGGTAGTATTCAAACGGATATACAAAACACAGCTGTCGCAAATGGTATAAACGATCCGTACCAACAAAAAATATTTAAGTCACTAATTATGCAAGAATCTGGTAACTGTACCAATAAAGTAGGGCCAGATACACCATATGGTACAGCCTATGGTTGTAGTCAGATGTTGGTTAGTACTGCTCGAGGACTGGACCCTAGTTTAAAAGGTTTAAGCGATGAGGAAGTAGCGACAAAATTACGAGATGATAATAATTATAGCTTAGCTTTAGGTGCTAAGTATTATGATCAATTGTATGAAAAACATCGAGCTTATGATAACGCTACCAGTCGAGCTTTGGCTGAATATAATGGTGGACCAGCTGCAATTTTACCTAGCAATGATTGTCCGGGACTGATGCGGTGGGAATGTGCTTGGGATAGTCCAGGATGTTATGAGACTGAAAATTCTAGTTGTGTGCCAAATACTGGTTATGTAGAGACTAGAAATTATGTAAAAAACATTACTAGTGTGGCGGATGCTTTGTAGTATAATTTAAGTAATAATTTTATGATTAAAAAAACTTTAACACTTATCTCTCCACCATTATTAGTATTTCTTTTAGTGCTTATAGTGCCGGCTGAGTCTGTAAATGCTCAAGGCTTCCTCACTTGTGATGGAGTCGATTGTAGTGCGTGTAATTTAGTAGATACAGCCAATATTGTCATAAAATGGTTGTTTGGAATTATTTTTATGATTTTTGCGGTTATGATGACGGTTGCTGGCTTTAAATTGATAACTTCTGGTGGTAACACTTCAGCTTTAGAGGATGCTAAGAGTAAGTTTACCAATGCTATTATCGGACTGGTTATTGTGATGGCGGCTTGGCTTTTGGTAGATACTATTATGCGAGGTTTATTAAAGGGTGGTAGTGGGGAAATTCAAGGTTATGGACCGTGGACAGATGTACAGTGTCAGGTGCAGACTGCGCCAACTAAATGGCTAGGGGATCCCATGTCCGATCCTAACACTCCACCACCAACAGGACCGTTGCCATCTGGTTGTACTGGAGGGACTTGTGTTCCTCTTGCTGCTCCGTGTAAGAATGCAAGTAGTTGTAGTGTATCACCTAGTATCGTTGATAAAATAAACCAGTTTCATATAGATGCAGGTGTGTCTGGAGCAAGAGTTACAGAAGGTATGCCACCAACCCGTGCGCATAAAAGCGAATGTCACAATAACGGAACTTGTATTGATTATAGTAAGGCGGGTGGTATGACTGGGGCAGAAGTTGTTAGGGTTATAGATGCCGCTAAAAAAAATGGATTAAGGCCAGTCTATGAGGTTAAAACCCAAGCGGAGAAAGATAGTTTGATATCACAAGGTGCCTCTGGTGATGATATAAAAGTATTGGGTAATTGGATTTCTGCATCTCATTTTTCTATATACGGGTATTAGCACAGTCCTCACCTTACTTTGCTTGATACATAAGAAAAGACCGATGCAACGCATCGGTCTTTTCTTATGTGCCTTGGCGGGCCCACGTGGACTCGAACCACGGTCGCTGGTTTTGGAGACCAGAATTCTACCACTAAACTATAGGCCCTTTTATTTATGTTTTGTTAAATAAGTCGCATTAAATAAGTCGAAAGCGACGGGTGTCAGTAATATTAGGGGAAAGATGGTAATTGGTCAAGAAATAACAATAAGATTTACTGAGTAAAAGTTTATACTAAAAACAGTAATTTTACTTTTAATTATTATATAAAAATGCCTTTATTTCTACTTCAAGTTCGTTAACAGTAATAGGAAATTTTTTCCAGATTATGTCAGGATCGGCTTTTAGCCAAGTATACTGACGTTTAGCGAACTGTCTTGATTTAATGATTATTTGCTCTCGCATTTCTTCATAGGTGATTTTATCTTGTAGATATTCGGTTATGTACCGGTACTCAAGGCCAAAACTAATCAATTTATCCGCAGAAACACCTTTCTCAAGCAAGTTTTTTACTTCCTCCACCATTCCTGTCCCAAGTCTTTTTTCTAAGCGGTTTTTTATTCTTTCCTCTAAAGTTTGTTTATCTATATCAATACCGATAATAATCCAGTCATAGGGCGATTCTGTGTATTGTGTGACTTCTGGTATTTTACCTAGGGTTTCAATGATCTCAAGTGAGCGAATAAGACGTCGACGGTTGTTTTTGTCTACATTATTTGCTCGGGTTACATCTTTTTCTTGTAGTTTAGTAAAAAGTTCTTCGGTAGTTAGTTCTTCTAGTTTTGCACGTAGGGTGAGGTTTGGAGGTACAGGCGCGGCCGCTTTGCGTCCACGCAAAAGCTCCAGCCAAAAGAAAGTTCCACCAGCAACGATCGGTAATTTTTCTCTACCTAAAATACCTTCAAGAGTGATTCTTCCATCACGTAGAAAATCTGCTCCTGTATAAGTGTCTGAAATAGGGTTTGCGACACCAAGGAGGTGATGGGGGATACCTCTCATTTCTTCAGTAGTAATCTTGCCAGAACCAATATCAAGACCTTTGTATACTTGTCTTGAGTCAGCAGAAATTACCTCACCGTTAAAACGGAGAGCTAATTCTACGGCAAGGTCAGACTTTCCCGAAGCGGTTGGTCCGACAACAGTTAAAATTTTTGGCTTACTCATAAATTGGAGTTTACCATAAAATAATATTAAGACTAGATTAATTTAAAAATTATGTCATAATGTCGGCTGATTTGTTTATTTAAAGAGAGAGGGTGATGAACGTCTACACTTTTGGGTATTTTTTACCTTTTTGGATAAAGGTAATTTATTCAGTTATTGATAAAATAGTTAATTTAGAGCTCAGATTGTCTAAAACTGTAGTTGGTGTTACAAGGAAAGTTATTGAAATGCCACAGGCAGAAAATATACTTTCAATAATTTGTTTGTCTGGGCCAATAATTTTTTTACCAAATGTTTGGTCAGCTTGGACAGCAGAGGATATAAGTTCAATTAGTAATCCTTCATGGGCCATTATGGCTTGTATACATTTATCGGTCTATATTAGGCTTTCTCATGATAATGCCAGTTCTTGTACTAGAATCAGTATTTTGATTTGGATGCTAGAAATGATTATTATTACCTTAGCCATCGTTGTTAGATAAAAATAAAAACTACTTGAATAAATTTTCAAGTAGTTTTTTAGTGGGCGTGGAGGGAGTCGAACCCTCAATCCTTGCGGAACACGATTTTGAGTCGTGCGCGTATACCAATTCCGCCACACGCCCAGATTGTTTTAATAAACAATAATTTTAAGAGTGTATCAGATATCTAGAAAAATAAAAGTTATAAACAGTGACATTTTTTTCAATATGGTACAATGACAAAATAATAGCGAACGTGAGTTCGGAGGTAATTATTTACGGTTTTTTAGTATTGTATGGCATTTCAGGGAGATTCAATTTTTTGGGTAGAAGTAGAGAAGGTAGTTCCAAATCCGTTTCAGCCACGGCGTGAGTTTGATGTGGAAAAATTAAAGGAATTATCCGAGTCAATTAGAATGTATGGTGTGTTACAGCCACTTACCGTCACTAGAAAGGAAGTGCAACGTGAAGATGGAACTTTTTATACCGAGTACGAGCTTATTGCCGGTGAACGTCGCTTGCGGGCGAGTAAATTGGCTGGTTTGCATCAAGTACCGGTTATCATCCGTGAAGGTGAGGATAGTGAGCAAGAGAAATTGGAATTGGCTATTATCGAAAACTTGCAACGCGAAGATTTAAACGCAGTCGATCGAGCGTTGGCTTTTAAGCAACTATCAGATACTTTTGGTTTGTCGCATACTTTGGTAGCTAAAAAAGTTGGCCGTAGTCGTGAGTATGTTTCAAACTCAATTCGTCTTTTGGCTTTACCGGAGCAAATGTTGGATGCCTTAAAAAGAGGGGATATGACTGAAGGGCATGCCAGAACTCTCTTGATGCTAAATGACAAACCACAAGAACAAGATGTAATTTTTCGTGAGATTTTACTTAAGAAACTCTCGGTGCGTGAAGTGGAGAGAATTGTACGCAAGATTGCTACCGACAAGGTACGTAAGAAAAATCCGCATGAGTTTGATGACGATGTGATTGAAATGGAAAAGCGATTTATGGAGACATTGGGTACTAGAGTACAGATATTAAAGACTGACTACGGAGGTCGTTTGACTATTGATTATTTTTCACCAGAGGATTTGGAAGATATGTTGCAACGCATGAAAAGGGACGAGGCGGTTGCTTCTTTAGGTGCTACAACTACTGACATTGTGGCAGATTCTTTAAATAAACATACACCACTAAATGTGCAAGAAGTGATTAAAGATGATTCTCTACAAGAAAAAACAACAAATTCTCCAGTTGATAATAATTCTAGTCGACCAAGTTTATCTGGTGCTCAAGATAATGATCAAGAAAAAAATGTTACACAAAATACCGATTATCCTTATAACTATTATCAAGATAACAAGCCAGAAGATCCTAAACCTGAAAGTCTCTTAGAAGATCCTGAATTAGTCAATAGATTGGAGTCTCGTCCTGATTACAAGAAAATTGAAGAACCAGAAGAAGAGGAATATCTACCAGCACCAGCCCAAGAACAAGACACTACTTTAGTTCAAGCTGCAACTCCAGTACAGAATCAAGATGAAGATAAATCAGTTTTTTCTGATTATAAACAAAATCAAGATTTTAATCCTATGGTAAAACCAGAGAATCAAAATCAAGTTAATGAAGATAAGGTTGCTCAAAATACAGCCGAAGTCGATTCTTTAAAAACGATAAATACAAACCAAGTTGTTGAACAAAGTCAAAATAACAGTGAAGTTTTAACAAACAAAGCTAGTCAAAATCTTGATAACGAAACAATAAATCAAAACACGTCTCAAGGAAAAACTACTATTAATAAAGCTGAGGACGAAAGTGATTTGTATTCAATTAGAAATTTCACCGTTTAAATTTAAGACTAATTTCTAAGTATATGAGTAATCTACTTAGCGATGGTGACTGTTTTTTTCATCTTCTTCAATAGAGATTTTAATTTTACGGCGAGCCAATGAGGTTTTGGCAAAATCAAGCCATTTACTAGTCGGGTGAGCGGATTTTTTAGTTTCTATCTCTACTATGTCACCGTTTTTAAGTTCGGTATCAAGTTGGACTAACTTTTTATTTAGCTTGGCACCAAAAGTGTGGTCACCAATTTCTGAGTGAATAGCGTAAGCGAAGTCTATTGGCGTGGCACCGACTGGTAGGTCCACCACGTCTCCATTTGGAGTAAAAACAAAAATTCGGTTAGAAAAAAAATCCTTCTTAATGTCTTCAATAAAGTCAGCGGTGGTAGATTTTTCCTTTTTGTAGGTCTGGCCAATTTGAGAAATCCAAACTGGAATTTTGTCACGAGGTGACATACTTCTAATTTGGTAATGATCAACAGTATCTTCTGTTTTAGAAAAAGGTCTAAAAAGATTAGGTATCAAACTCATAAATCGTGCTGAGGTGGATGCTTTTTCACCAGAAACACTATTTTCCTTATAGGTGATATGTGAAGCAATACCAAACTCAGCTTCATGATGCATTTTACGGGTACGGATTTGAATTTCCATAATTAAACCGTTTTGTGAGGTGACGGTAGTATGTATAGATTTATAACCGTTTGGTTTTGGAAAGGCAATATAGTCTTTCATTCGTCCAGGAAGTGGTCGCCAAAGTTCATGAATAATTCCTAGGGCTCGATAACAATCTTCTACTGTAGACACGACTACACGCATAGCTAAAAGATCATAAACACAGTTTATATCCCAATCCTTTCGTTTTAATTTATGATAAAGACTATAAAAACCTTTAACTCGGTAAGAAGTATTGAAATCCAGCAATCCAACATCGGCTAAACGTTTTTGTAATACTTTCCTTTCTTTTTCTAAATATTCGTTAGAGCGACCAGTTTTGGTCTCTAGTAATTTTTTGACTCGTTCGTATTGTTCCGGATAAACATAGGCAAAAGATAGGTCTTCTAGTTCTTTACGGATTTTTCCCATGCCTAGACGGTGAGCTACCGGCACATATATCTCTAAAGTTTCTCGAGCGATACGTAATTGTTTTTCTTTTGGCACGTGATGTAAGGTTTGCATGTTGTGTAGGCGGTCAGCTAGTTTGATGATAAGGACACGGATATCTTGACTAGTCGCTACAAAAAGTTTACGTAAACTTTCGTTGTGCCGATCACTGCCATAATAACGAACGGAACTAAGCTTAGTTACACCATCTACTAAAAAAAGTATTTCCTCACCAAATTTTTCCCTTATATCGTCTGGAGTAACACTAGTGTCTTCAATCGTGTCGTGAAGTAATCCAGCAGCGATAGTGCGAGCGCCCATATCCATGTTCGCAAGAATTAAGCCAACTTGGGCTAAATGACTCATGTATGGTTCACCGGAGTAACGTTTTTGTTCAGCGTGGGCGTTTTCAGCAAAAGCAAAAGCCTGTCTGATTAATTCTTTGTCAGAATCGCTTGGTTCTGCGGTATGGCTAATTATGTCTTCAGCGGTCATATGAGTAATTGTATGGGGGAGTAGGAGATCTGGCAAGTTTTTGCGGTCTTAGTGAGAAAAAACGGGCGATAATTTTTCTTTCAATAAAAATTATCGCCCGACAACACATCAATACAAAATTTCACATTTTAGTCACATTAACATGTTTAACGTGTACCTTAATGATTTCTGTATAATCAGCTGATCCATGCTTGATAGGTGTAACCAATTTCACTATATAATATGGATGAGAAATTTCTTGTATTATTGCTTCGTGTTGTTGCATATTTATCATTACATTTACGGTATTTCTAACTTGTACCATGTTTACTCCTTTAAGTTTGTGCAGAATCTAGTGAATATAACTTATCTTATTTTAAAAAAGTTTCATTTTATTAATATTGTATAAATATAATGAGCCACAAATGAAATTTGTGGCTCACGAAAATAAAAACAGTCTAAATTAAGTTAAAGACCAATTTTCCCACTCGGGAAATAATTGAAAATTATAATCAGGAACGGCTTTTTGCAGTTGTTTAAACGAAATCACTTCTGGGTTTGGACATCTCAGGCAGCGACCGACAAAACCAACGTAGACAATATTGTCTTCACAGACTGGGGAGACGATTATATGTCCACCATCAGCCACTACATGCTCTAGAGCGTGTAGCTGGACTTTGCTATACATATTTTGGGTTATTTTGTCAGTCTTTGTAACAAGAGCAAAACCCTCATTTTCTTCTCCTGATCCTTCACCGCCATCTAAGTACATGGAACAGCGGAGTGAGCCAGGGAGAGATTTTGGTACATTATCAGCACCACCAAAACGGCCCTCTGATGTTACAAACCACTGATAATGAATTAGTCCACCCATTCCTACTTTATGATCTTGCCAAAGTTTGGAAGCTTGGCTATCGCTCGGTAAGTTACCCCAAGGAAAAGGGTAACACAAGTTGGCTGATAGTAGCTCGCTGTGAGTGGCGAGTCGGTATCCATCAAGTGTGGTTGGTGACGGAGTGCGTAATATTGCTAGTCTACCACCCGGTAAAACAATAATTTCTTTACAGTTCATGATTACACCTCTTTTGTTTAAATTATAGAACAAAAAAATAACCTTTATTATATTAATATTTACTTGCTTAAAATAAAATAGTGTTGTATTGTTACGACAACATGAATAATAATCTATTACAAAATCTAGGTATCAGTCCAGAAGAAAATAAACTTTATATAAATATGTTGTCATCAGGGTCGGTGACAGCCGGAGACTTGGCAAAACAGACTGGTTTACCAAGACCGTCTGTTTATACGATGTTGGCTCGCTTGATAACAAAGGGTTTGGTAACAGAATCAAGAAAAGACGGTAAAAAGTTTTTTGTACCGATTCATCCGGACAAGATAGTAAATCTTTTTGAAGAAAAAAAGAAAGAGTTGGAATTATCAGAAAATGAATTCAAAAAATCTCTGACCGACATCAGATCTCTTTTAAGTGATTATTATGTTTCTCCAAAACTTGAGGTTTTTGACACGAAAGAAAGTCTAGAAAGAGTTTTGAAAGATATGCTCTTATATAAAAATATTGAAACTGAGGCTCTTTGGCCAATCCAAACTATGGTAGACACACTTTCACCTAGGTTTTTTGATCTACATAACCGAGAGCGGATAAAGCGTAATATTTCGGTTCGAGCCATTTGGCCAGAAAATCAAGTTATAAACTTCAAAAAACATCCATACCTAGGTTCGGGAGAAGACTTTAATCGTGAGATTAGAATTGCACCCGGCAACATCGATTTTTCAATGGGATATTGGATTTATGGCAAGAAGATTGCTTTTTTGTCTTCCAGGCAGGAGAGCTTTGGTTTTATTATCGAAAGCGCTGAGCTAGCTAAGACCTTGCGGTCACAGTTTGATATCGTTTGGAAACAGTCTAGAGCGGTAAAAATGAAACAGGGTGATGTGGAGAAATTTGTGAGGTCGTTGTAGTGGTTATAATACATAAAAATATACCTCGTATTTATTTTTGATACATAATACGAGGTATAGGTGATAAAATCTTGTTGGGTCTATTCTTCTGTAAGATGAACTTCATTCTCGTGAAAACGAAGGATTTTTGTCCATTCATATTCCACATCGATATAGAACCTTTCACAGAATTTTGGAAACCACCATGATACATTGTGAGTTTCTTTTCTAATTAGTATCGGCTCGTCAAACTCAACGTCAACGTGTGAAATTTCGTTATGTTTGACTATTGTGACCTCAAAATCTTTGTTAGCTAAAGTAACAACAGCTTTTCTCCCTTGTTTGAACTTGTGAGCATTTCCGCTCTTCTTTGTAATAAAGTACATTTTTCCTCCAGTACTGTTTTTTAACGCTCAAATTATAACACAAATAATGTAACTTTACAAGTGTTTACTTCATTTCACTTTTGTTTTTTACCCCTGCTTTAACAACTCCACCGCCACCTCCAAAGTCAAATCTTCGGTTTTGATTTCGTCGGGAATACTGATGCGTCTGAAGCCTTTTTTGAGATAACGTCCAGATTTTGATTCGAAGACGTTAACTAATTTTTTGGTAGCTGGATTAACCCCTAGTTCCTTAATAAGTGTTTCGCCTTTACGGGTTTGCTTTGGTTCTTTGTATATTTCAAGTGCTCGTTCGTAAGTGATCTCGTATGGGTTGTCAGTGCCTTTTAGAGAACGAAAATCACCAGCGTGAGCCAAGTATGGGCCGTACTGGCCGGTATTGGCTACGATAGGCTCTCCGGTCGTTGGATGTGCGCCTAGTTCGCGAGGTAAGGTGAGGTACATCACAGCGTCTTTTAGAGTAACGTCTTCTGGTTTGACGCCAGTTGGTAGGGAAGCACGTTTCGGTTTGACTTGTTTTTTACCTTTTACCTTTTCCGGAGTTTCACCAAGTTGAACATAAGGACCGAATTTTCCGTTCATGACAAAAATCGGTTCGCCGGTGTCTGGGTGGTTACCGATTGGTTCGTCTGGTTTCATTTCGCTACCATCTATCAGTCTCGCTCCGTTACAATCAGGAAAACGACTACAAGACAAGAAAGTTCCTGCTTTACCAAGCTTGATGATCATGTCAGCACTACAATCCGGACAAGGAAAACCTTTTGGTCCTGGGCCTAAGTTGGTTAATTTTTCAATGTCTTCTTTATCGGTTACGGCCTTTTGGAAGGGTTTATAAAAATCTTTTAGAGTCTTGGCGTATTCACGTTCACCTTCGGCTATCTCGTCGAGCTCAGTTTCCATTTCACTGGTAAAAGTGTCACTGATGTAGTCAGCAAAATGTTGCTCAAGGAATGAAGAAACCACGTCGCCAGTGTCGGTCGGGATCAGAGTACGTCCTTCTTTTACGACATAACCACGATCGGTAATAGTTTTCATAATAGAAGCGTAAGTAGATGGTCGGCCGATACCGCGTTTTTCGAGTTCTTTGATCAGGCCGGCTTCGGTGTAGCGGTTTGGTGGTTGGGTTTGTTTGGCTTCGATGTCGATCTTCTTTAGATCAAGCGGGTCACCAGTAGCTATTTTTGGCACTTCAGTATCCTCACCTCGTGCTGTAGTGTCGACCTTAAGCCAACCATCAAAAATGATGCGAGAGCCGGTGACTGCAAAGTCAGGAATGGTTTCCTTAGTATTATCAATATTAGTGGTGATTTTGGTACGCTTAGCGATTGCGTCAGACATTTGTGAGGCTACAGTACGTTTCCAGATTAGTTCGTACAGAGCTTTTTGATCGGCGGTCGAACCGGCACTACGAATAGCAAAATTGGTCGGACGGACTGCTTCATGAGCTTCTTGAGCAGATTTGCTTTTAGTCTTGAATTGACGAGGTTGAACGTATTCTTTGCCGTACTCTTTGTTTAGTAGAGCTAGGATTTGTTTTTCCGCAACGGCACTAATAGTCGTGCTGTCAGTTCGCATGTAGGTGATGTGTCCAGCTTCGTAGAGTTTTTGCGCCGCGCCCATGGTGCGAGACGGAGCAAAACCAAGACGAGTGGAAGCGACTTGCTGCAAAGTAGAGGTAGTGAAAGGTGGGCGTGGCGTACGCTTCACTTCAGTTTCTTTAAGACCAGTAACTTTCCATTTGTTAGCTTCGCCAACCTTCTTGATTCTTTCGGCTTCTTTTAACTCCTTTGGCTCAACTGAGCAAAGAAAAGGAATGTTGTTTTTGCCAGCTTTCATGTCGGCAGTCAGAGTGAAATAGTTTTCTGGTATAAAGGCACGAATTTCTCGCTCACGTTCCATTACGATACGAAGCGCAGGAGACTGTACGCGACCAGCCGAAAGACCGTAGCGAACTTTTTTCCAAATCAGACCAGAAAGGTCATAGCCAACTAGGCGGTCGAGTACGCGACGGGCTTCCTGGGCTTCTTTAAGGTGGAGGTCGATTTTGCGCGGATGAGATATAGCTTCTTTGACGGCGTCTTCGGTAATTTCATTGAAAACCACTCGCTTGAGGTTTTTATTTTCTTTTTTAATTAGTTCAGCCACGTGCCAAGCGATCGCCTCTCCTTCACGGTCGGGGTCGGATGCTAGTAGTACGGCATCAGCTTTTTCGGCAGCGGCTTTTAGTCCATCGATTACCTTGCCTTTACCTGGGGAAATAATGTAACGTGGTATAAAACCGCCCTCGATGTCGACGGCGTCAGTATTGCTTTTTGGTAGGTCGCGGACGTGTCCAATAGAGGACATAACCTTATAATCCTTACCTAAATATTTTTCGATGGTCTTCGCTTTGGCTGGAGACTCAACGATTACTAAAGTTTGTTTACTCATATATTAGTCCTGTTACAAATACTAGGAATGGGGAATAAAGTCAACTGTTAGGGTGTTGAGGGGAGGTAAAAGCGTTAAGTATCCCCTTAAGTTTGAGTATATAGTTACTTTCTCTGGTGTATAATAAATTTTAATGGATTTAGTTTGGTTGGAAAAGTACAGGAATATATTAGATTTGTTATATGATCCAATAACAATCCTAATCTTTTCTGTCATACCTCTACTGTCTATCTATGTATCATTTATATTAGCGGCTACTTTTTTTGCCAAATCAAAGGATCGTCTTCCTGTTGTTTTTTTACCTTCACTTGTAACAGTCTTATTTGTTATTGCGGTAAACATGTTTACCGCTTTTCAAACGGAAAGTATTGATGCTGTGATGTGTAATTTTCAAATTTGCGCTGAATACGGCGCTTCTTTCGGAGCTATAGTAATACTTGCTTTTTGGGGTATTCCTATAATTTTTGCAATATTTTTATTAAGCTTAATAATATTTAAGGTTAGAGCGAAAAAGAATATATACAGAGAAGGGTTAAAAAAATATGAGTATATTCCTATAGCTATTCTCTTTGGTTTAATTTTATTTATATATCTTGTAAAAATAATATTTGCACCAATATCTCAAGAATATATTGATATAAAGATTGATGAGGTTAAAAAAGAGCAAATAAATTATGTTAGAAGTAACTCCTTAGATGGTCAATATTTATGTTTTCATAATCCGGATTCGAGACAGTATAGGATATTATCGAGCCACTATTATTTGGATCCTTATAGTATGTATACTATGTCTAAGGATATGTTAATAAAAACAACTTTCGATTATGATGAGGTTAGAGTTGGAGATGCTCCCTATTTAAAAGGAGATGAACTAATTATTGAGTTCGATTATCATAGAAAAATTAGAGATGTTGAAGATATAGCTTACATAAAAGAAGGTAAAATAATTATGAAAAAAGATTATGTTTACGGTATTTCCAGTGATTGTTACAATAAATATGGTGAAAAAATAACCGATAAATATACTGTTGTACGATAATTTAATTTGAAATATAAAGTTTTATTAAACACTACGTTCTGTATTGTCGTAATATAATAAAGCTTCATACTTTACATACCCCTGCATTTCCATATTCATCAACAATATCCCAGCTTCCGCGGCTGGGATATTTAGTTGTCTGATTAGGGTGTCGCGGTCGAGGGGTTCGTGGAGGAGGGTGATGACTTTTTCCTCGAGGTCGGAAAGTTTTGGTCTAGCTTTTTGCTCGGCTTTTTTCTCTTCTATATTTAAGGTGAGGAGGATGTCGCTAGCGTCGGTGACTAAAGTAGCGCCGAGCTTTAAAAATTGGTGAGTCCCGTAGGAGTTTTTGGAAAAGATACTACCGGGGACAGCTAAGAGCTCGCGGTTGTAGTCGACCGCCAGGCGAGCAGTGATGAGGGTGCCGGATTTGGCGCCGGCTTCTATAAGAATAGTGGCGTGTGCTAGTCCGGCCATAAGGCGGTTTCTTTGGGGGAAGGTCCATGGGGCGGCGGCGGTCGTAGGTGGTAATTCCGACATTAGACCGCCGCCGCCATCCACAATCCTCCTTGCCAAACTCCGATGACTAGCTGGATATAAAACTTTCTCATCAAGTCCGCTGCCGGGGACGGCTAAGGTATACAAATTATTCTTAAGAGCGGCTTCATGGGCTAGTCCGTCAATTCCAAGTGCGAGGCCTGACACGATTCCGACCGGATAGTCAGCAAGTCCAGATATCAAGTGTTCAATCACTTGTTTGCCGTAAGTAGTGTATTTTCGTGAGCCGACCACTGCCAAAAGCTTCAGGTCTGCCGGCGGCATTTGTCCTTGGTACCAAAGTTGGTCGGGCGGTTGAGGAATTTCTAGTAAAGCACCAAGATTGTTTGGTACAAAATCCGAAGGATTGAGGAGTTTGATTTCAGAATACTGAGACATAAGTAGATTTTAGCATGGTGATAGATAGTTTTTGTGATTTTCGATTGTGTTACTATTTTAATAATGCAAATTGAAAACAATACCACGCCCGAATCTGAAATTGATAATGATTATTATGCTAATTTGAAAAAGGTTACACCCGTTTCAAAATATTTAGCAATGGCACTGTTCGTTGCCTTGCCTTTTATTGGAAGTTGGATTGGGTATAATTACGCTCCGGAAAAAGTGGTTATTAAGGAAGTAGATGATTTAGTAACAAAAGAAGAGAGTGGAATTGTTGATGAAAAAATAGTGGTTTCCGCTGACTCAGAATTAAAATCTGGTGATTATGTAGAAATGAAAAATAGCATTATTAATAAATATGTTTTAGAGGGTAAAGAATTATATACTGAAAATACTAAAATCGCTTTTTCAGACAGTTCTACTTTCAGTGATTTAAATTCATATTTAATAAAAATAGATAATAACCATACTTTGATGCGGATTTTGTATAATCCTTCAAGTGTTTTTGATGATTATCTGGTTCATGAACCTACACATAAGGTGATTAAAGTTATAAATAATGTACCTAGAAACATATTGTTGGATGGAATTTGGTATAAAGGAAAAAATTACCATGTATCTGGTAGTGATGTTGTAGAAAGTGATTATCTAACTGGTGAAGATAAGATTATATATACTGAATTAAACAACAACCTTTCTTTGGTGTCTGAATGTGGTGTCGGTGACTGTTTTAGTAAAATGATATTTGATAACACTATCAGACCTGCCTTAATAGTGGCTAGATATAATAAAAATATACCATTTGAAGACGTTACTGCTGGTAAAATTAAAAGTGCTGAATATTTCCATGATGCTATCATTATAGAATTACCTTAGTTTTTGTGGATTTTAATAATGCAATAAAGTCAAATCTAAGTTTTTATTTTGAAGTACGCAGGGCTACAGTTAGTTTGACCCTGTATTGAAGAAAGAGAGTATTTTTCTACTGGATTTTATGGGGAAGAAATAAGTTTTGTATAAACATAATTAAAAACTAAACATGTTTGAAAAACTTTTTAATCGCAACAAAGTTGAAACTAATGAAAATCACCAAGAAACTGTGGTAGGAGTGACGATAAATTTTGGGCGACCAAAATCTGAAATTGATCAAAAAAGATTAGGGGATGATATTTATGAAATCCTTAGAAACAAAGAAATTTCTATTAGGTTAACTGAATCTGGAGAACTTAAAGTAATTGATGGAAATACCACTCTATTTAACGCTCTTAAAGAAAGAGTCGATACTGACCTTATAAAAGTTGTCTATACCACTCACTCAAAGTGGGCTAAAGAGGGTGAAGGAGAATATTTGAGAACAAGTCTGGCTGATTTGATTGAGAGAGTTAGAGAGATACAAGAGATCTTGGGTTGATGTATGAATAATAAGAAAGCTAAACCATTTCTTGCAGTTTTTGTAATTGTTGTAGAAGTTGGAGGAGCTGTAAAAGCTGTTTTATTTTTGCTTTTAGTTCAGCTTTGGTTGGTTTTGAAATGCTTTGTTCGGTATTATTAAAGACAGTCGTTACTTTAGGTAAAACAGGATTCTCCCAACAGTGGCGAACGGAAATCCACGGGGTGTTGCCTTGTGAGTCATAAACATATTTTGCATAAGCTAAGTTGCCTTCGAGAGTGTTGATATCAAATCCAAGCTTTTTAGCGTCAGCTGAGTGTAGGGACTCATTAAACTGAAATACTCCAACCATTTGATTGTTCATACCACCGCGTAAAGCTTTTCCGCTGTCAGTATATTGACGGAAATTTGATTCGCAACGAGCAATTTCAATCATGTCTGGAGTTTCAGCAAAATACTCACGAACTTTTTTCTCAACTTCCGCTTGGTTGTGATAATTCAAAATGTCAGAATCGACTACACTTTTCGTGATTTCTGCGTATGTGGTGTGGCTTAGGCCTAAAATAATTGAAAAAAAGATGGCAGAGAAGAAAACAGATTTAGTTTTCATGACTGATATTATACCAATTTCATTAAAAATAAACACATGTAAAACTCTGTTTATTTAGTGCTTTTACCATTATAAATAAGAGCAAGGAAGTGCTTAAAGAAAAAAATAAGGTATAATCTGATAACTATAAAATTGCATTTATGTTAGATATTAAATTTATTCGTGAAAATGCTGAAATTGTTAAGTTGGCAGCAAAGAAAAAGAAAATAGAAGTTGATATTGATAAACTGATTAGTATCGATGATAAAAGGCGTGAGCTCATGACCGTTATCGAGGCCAAACGAGCTGAGCAAAATCGAGTGTCGGGAGAGATTGCACAGGTTGGTGGTGATGGCACCAGACGTCATCAGTTGATTCTTGAGATGCAATCACTAAAAACTGACATACATAATAACGAAGAGGATCTAAAGCCGGTGATGAAGAAATGGCAAAGGCTAATGCTGCAGGTGCCAAATATTCCTGATATGTCAGTGCCGGACGGTGAGAGTGATGCGGATAATGAGGAAGTAAAAACTTGGGGTGAGAAAACCAAATTTCCATTTGAAGCCAAGGACCATCTTGAGCTTATGACCAAACATAAGATGGCGGACTTTGAGCGTGGTGTGAAGGTGCACGGTTTTCGTGGTTATTTCTTGCGTGGTGACGGAGCAAAGTTATCTTGGGCGATTTGGAATTATGCTAACCAATTTTTCCAAAACAAAGGTTTTGAACCGCTTCTGGTGCCGTCGATTGTTCGACAGAGTAACTTGTATGGTACTGGACATTTACCTAATGATGCCGAGGATGTATATAAAACCCAAGATGATGATTATCTGATTGGTACCAGTGAAGTATCGGCCATGGGATTTTATGCTGATGAAGTCTTGGAGCGAGCAGAATTTCCGGTAAAATTTTTAGCTTTCTCACCTTGTTATCGGCGTGAGGCTGGTAGTCACGGAAAAGATACAAAAGGTCTGATACGAGTGCATGAGTTTTTCAAACTTGAGCAAGTAGTGCTTTGTGAAGCCTCGCATGAGGAAAGTGTAAAATGGCACGAAGAGATCAATCGCAATACCGAAGAGTTTATCGAGTCACTCGGTATACCGTATCGTACAGTGCTCAACTGTGGTGGTGACTTGGGGCAAGGACAAGTGAAAAAGTATGACATAGAGCTTTGGGTGCCAGGGGAACAAACTTACCGTGAAATCAGCTCCGCTTCATACTTTCATGATTTTCAAACCCGTCGCTTCAATATCCGTTACCGTGATGCTGAAGGTAAGATGAAATACGCTCATTCACTTAACTGTACCGCTATTCCAACCCCGCGTATCTTGGTGTCTTTGATCGAGAATTTCCAACAGGAGGATGGATCTATTATGATTCCAGAGGCACTGCGACCATTTATGGGGAAGGATAAGATTGGGTAAGGTATGGAAACCGCAAGAAAAGCTTGTGGTTTTTGTACAGAAAAGAATGTAATTGTGTTTTAACACAATTATAAAACATTAATTATGAATTCAATATTTGCGATAATAAGCTCGGTATCAGACTGGTTGTTAGGAAAAGCTAGAGACGAACAACTTGTTGCTATAAGTAAAGAAAGAGCGGATTTGAAGAAAAATTCTGTTGAATTTCAATATATAAATTTGGAAACTATACCAATTAGACAGTCTTTATATATAGGTACTCGTATGACTTTTTGGGTTTTGCTTACTTTTTTAATTATTTGGTTTTTTCTTGTAATTACCGACTCTATACCAAGTGATTTTTTTTGTGATTATGTTTTTATTTATAGGCTTTTCTTTATTCTTTTTTTTAATTAGTTATACAAAGGGTACTGGTTTATTTGGAAAGTATAATTGGGTGGTCGATAATAATCTTGTAAATATTTTATATAAAACACATATTTTAGTTAATCAAGTGGGTGTTTTTGGAACGGTTAATATTATGTGGTCAGAAGTTTCTAAGGTTGAGGATATAAATGAAAAGGCTATTAAGTTAACTATGAAAGAGATAGATTATATCCCTAGTCTTCTGCAAATACCTCCGCTTATAATAATCTTTCAGTCATCTGAAGATAAAACTCTTTTTTGGGAGACTTACAAATCATTTCAGTTTCAGTAAAAGTTTTAAAATTAAGAAAATAAATTTATGGCAACAATAGAAGATTTTGAAAAGATAGATATTAGATTGGGGAAAATTATTGAAGTTCAAGATTTTCCTGAGGCGCGTAAGCCAGCTTACAAACTAACGATTGATTTTGGACCTGAAATTGGCACTAAGCGTTCTAGTGTGCAGCTTGTAGGAACTTATGAAAAAGAAGAACTTAAAGGGCTTTTGGTAGCCTGTATAGTAAATTTTCTACCAAGGCAAGTCGGTCCTTTTATTTCTGAGGTTCTGACACTTGGTTTCAAAAATACATCTGGAGATGGATATGTATTGGTAACTCCTTCTAAATATACAGTTAGGTTGGGAGATAGACTTTGTTAGGGTGAGAGTCAGAGAGTGTAAAAGGGGCGGAAGCTTTGCTTCCGCCCCCTTTTACACTCTCTGACTCATGGTAACATTACAGTCATGAAATTTAGTCGGAAGCGAAATAAAAAAGTCTACCTGGCGCCGGAACAAAAACTTATAATAAAACAAGTCTTTTTTGGATTGGTTTTATTCTTTTTTCTTGGATTTTTAATTTGGGGAATTTGGCATCTAACTAGGTTGCCGGCAATGACTATAAGTAAAATAACAGTATTTGATGGAGAAACTATCCAAGCCGAGAGGATAGAAAATATAGTTGATAATACTTTAAAAGGTGATTATTGGCGTCTTATACCAAAACGTTTTACTTGGTTTTATCCTGAAAAAGAGGTCTTAGATAATCTTAAACAAATAGAAAGAATAAAGGAGGTTTCAGCAAAAAAAGTGTCTAATACGGAAATCACGATAGAATTTTCTGAGTACATACCAGATTCATTATGGTGTGATAATCATAATCATAATGACAATCAAAAATGTTTATTTATAGATAACGAATCTTATGCTTTTGGTTTGGCACCAAGTTTAACCGGAGAAAGCTTACTCCGTTACAGAAACAATGGAAAAAAACCACAGATTGGCGAAGTTCTTATGGATGAAAAAGATTTTGTTACTACTAAAAAATTCGTTTGGTTGTTGGGACAAATTGGGTGGTATGTTAGCTATATTGAAGTTAATCAGGTTGGTGACGTTTTTTATATATTAAGCGGTGGCGGAGAGTTAAGAGCTACTTTATATGATGATCCAAATGAAGTTTTCTCATATCTAAAAGCACTTTTGGCTTCAGATGAATTTTCACACCTAAAATCAGATAATTTTAAATATATTGACCTGCGTTTTGGGGAGAAGTTGTATGTGAATGAGGTGATAGATATAGACGAAGGATTGGCTAGTAGTACAGATAATACTTTATTAGATGATGGAAATATCGAAGGTTCTGTAGAGGGATAAATTTGTACTGAACACTACAAGGTTGATTTGTTAGTGAATATCTATATAGTAGTAATTATGTTTAATCTTTTTAAGAAAAATAAAAATAAGGCTCAGAATGTGAAAGACCTTGCAAAACAAGAGTTCGATAAAAATCGGACGGTTTTGAATCATTAAAGAATATGACGAAGGAAAAAAAGATATTTCAACCACTAACGTCAGAGAACATTTGCGAGATTTACAACCTTCTGCTTAATGAGAATCTGGTTGTTTTTCCTGTTGGTAAAGGGGTGATAAATAAAATTGAAGCTATTGTAGCTAATGTTAATGGAGTAAACTACGGCGAAGAAAATTATAGTAAATCAACCGATAAAGTCGTTGCTTACCTTTATTTTTTAATCAAAAATCATCCTTTTGTAGATGGTAATAAAAGGACTGCTGTTTTAACCTTTTTGGTTTTATGTAAGATAAATAATCTTCAGTGTCATTTGAATGGTTTTGAGCTTGATGAATTAGCGGTATTTTTAGAAAGTCTGGATAGTTCGGATTATAAGAATACAATAAAAGTTGTCTCTAACACTATATTTTCTGACTAAGTAATAATTAAACACCTATGAACTTCTGGGAAAAGTTACCAAAACCTTTTTTTGTATTAGCGCCGATGGCAGATGTCACCGACGCGCCTTTTCGCCGTATAATCGCTAAGTATAGTGCGCATACTAGAGTTGACGGTACTATCGGTGGTCCAGATGTGACTTTTACTGAGTTTGTGTCGGCTGATGGGTTGGCGAGAGCCACTTCAGAGGGAAAAAAGAAATTAATGGCCGATCTTATTTATACAGAAGCTGAACGACCAATTGTGGCTCAGCTTTTTTCTGCCAATGAAGAACATATGGAAGCAGCGGCTAGGCTCTGTCTCGAGCTTGGTTTTGATGGGGTGGATATCAATATGGGCTGTCCGGATCGGTCCATCGAAAAGCAAGGATGTGGTTCTGCGATGATGCGGAATCCAGAATCAGCCTTAAAGGTGATTCAAGCAGCAAAACGGGGAGCAAAAATGGGTGAAGAAGACGGCGTTCCGGTGTCGGTAAAAACTCGTCTTGGGTATAATCAAGACCAATTAGAAGAATGGTTACCAATTTTACTTACCGAAAAGCCAGCTACAATTATCATCCATGGACGAACTCGTAATGAAATGAGTAAGGTGCCGGCTCGTTGGGAGCGTATTAAGCGTGCGGTTGAAATCAGAGATGAAATACAAAGTGGGGAAGACACTAAAACATTGATTGTAGGGAACGGAGATGCTTGGTCACTTGAGGATGCGCGCCGGAAAGCTTCGCTTTCCGGCGCCGACGGAGTAATGCTTGGGCGAGCGATCTTCGGTAACCCTTGGCTTTTTCATCCGGAAAAAGATGCTAATAATGTGCCTATAGAAGAAAAACTACGAGTGATGGTAGAACACTCAGAATTATTTGCCGAACTCCTGCCTTTCAAAAACTTTTCTATCATGAAAAAACACTACAAAGCTTATGTAAAAGATTTTGCTGGAGCGCATGAGTTAAGAACTAGATTAATGGAACAGAATGATCCAGAGACAGTTGGAGAAATAGTGGAAAATTTTTTGACTATATAAAGAGCTGTTAATAATTACCGGAAAACGTACACTATGAAATTTAAATACGTCAAAACAGAAATGAAAAACGATATTCTATATGCTGGTGAAGAACCTCTTGTTGCTTTATCTGAAAAGGAGTTACAAGAATTTTTTATTAAGAGATTTATTCGAAAATCAGATAAGGTTCTAGAAATTGGGTACGGTTTAGGTTTGTCCGCTAAAGCCATAGCTGACATTAAACCAAAGGTGCATGTAATTGTAGAGTTAAATAGAGAGTTGTGTGAAAGAGCAGAAAATGAAATTTCCAACGCCGAAATAGTAAATGATAACTGGAAAAATTTAGAAGTTAGTCTTTTTAAGAAAATTGATAAGGTTGTGTATGAGGTAGGTCCTGAAAAATCTAATTTAGAAGGTAAAGATTTTGCTTTAGCGCATGTTAAACCTGCTGTTGAAGTTATTCTAAAAAAAATCAATGTAGGTGCGTCGGTAGGAGTTATAGACCCTTCTGGTGAACTGTCTGACTATGATATAAAACGTATTGCTAAATGTGATGTTTTTGTTAATGTTGTAAAGTGTCCAGATGATCTTGTACCAAAAGGTCTACCTTGGTTTGAAAATGGATGTAACTTTTTATATATAGAAAAATTATAAAGTAACAACTCTTATTTTATTGGCTAATAATTAAATAAAAATAATGGACCTACTAATTTTTGTAATGACTTTATTAATCAGCTTTTCCTTACTTATAGTAACTTTACGTAAGGGGCTGGAATACACACTCGCTCTTTTTGCTGGACTTGGAGTTTTGATAGCTTTTACTATTACATTGCCTTTGGACATATTTGGTTGGCCGATTCTATTAGGAGAAGCATTTTTTGCCTCTTTTTTCCTAGGAACGGATATTATTACTGATAATTTTGGTGAGAAGGAAGCAAAGAAAATGGTCCATTCCATGTTGGCTGGTTTTGTGGGTACAATACTTTTTTCTAAATTATTAATTTTTATTACTCCAAACAGTGAAATGGCGATTGCTTTAGGAAGCTTTTTTAACCCACTGACTGCGATTAGTATTGTTATCGTTGCTATCGTTATATTTTTTGAGCAAAGAGTTGATATTTTCATATTTAGTAAAATAAAAGAAGTAACTGGCGAAAGATATTTGTGGGTAAGAAACTGCGTGAGTACTATGATGACCCAAACCCTTGATGTTGTTGTTGCTTACCCAATTTTTCTTTTTCCAGTGTTTGGTTGGGATGTTTGGAAGCTTATGGTTGCTGCTATAATTCTTAAATGGACAATGGCTTTGATTGATACACCTGTTGTATATTTGAGTAGGAATTTATTAAGAAACAAGCAGAGTTATAACTGATGAAAAACAATGCGACAAAAACTTTTCCACTCATCTATCACTTGATTTATAATTTACTTGCTAAAATATACAAAGATGAATGAGATATTACACGCCAACATTTTCTTTTTTATTGCCAGTATCGGTACGGTGGTTTTTATGATTTTTATTTCGGTAATTCTTTATCATATTATCAAAATAATAAAATCTATCCGAATAATTGTCGAAAAAATTGAAGCTGGTAGCGAAGTTTTGGCTGATGATATAGCTGAATTACGCATGCAGATAATGAATGGTGGTTTTGTTTCTCGTTTACTCGGTCTTTTTTTCAACTTCAGTGATTTTGGCGGTACAAAAAGATCTGCTGGACGGTCTCGTAGTAGATCCAGAAGAACTAAAGCAAGAGATGTTGAAGATGATGAGTAGAGTTTTAAATTAAAAAATATGGCAACAAATAAAAAAGATAATAAGGTAAATAATTTAGGGGTAGCAGTTGGCTTAAGTGCTGTAGCTGCGGCAGTCGGTGCTTACTTCATGTATGGTAGTAAAAAAGCAGCTAAAAATCGCAAGGCGGTAAAAAGCTGGATGTTTAAGGCTAAAGCAGATATTTTGGAATCTTTAGAAAACACCCAAGATATGACTAAAAAGGAATACGATAAACTAATCGATACTGTTAGTACTTCATATTCTAATATCCAAAATGCTACTAAGGCTGATATGGCTGCCTTTAAAAGAGAAATGAAAGAACATTGGCTCGAGATTGCTAAGACAGCTGCGCCTAAAAAAGTTGCGACTAAAACAAAAAAAGCAGTAAAAAAGGCTGCTAAAAAAGTTAAGAAGACTGCCGATAAGGTATCAAAAGCAGCAGAAAAGGCCTCTTCCTAAAAAATATTATGACCAAAAGAGATTCAAATTTTCTTTTACGGTCAGTTTTGAGCAATACCGCAATTATGGCGGTATTGCTTTTGGCTTTATTTGCTTTTAAAAGTTTGGCTTCAGAAGTGTCAGTTATAGAAATAGAAAAAGTTAGGGAGACTCCAATTTCATTTAATAAAAATATTAACATAGAAATACCAGCCCAATCTTTTGCTATTTTTGATGTGGAGTCGGGTGAGATAATTTTTTCTAAAAATCCTAATACTCAGTTACCAATAGCGTCTATCACTAAGCTTGTAACGGCTTTAGCTATTGATAAGAATTGGCCTCTCGATAAAGATTTGGTAATAACAAACAGTGACGTAGCTGAAGAAGGTAGAGCGGGAAAACTTGAGGTTGGACAAAGTTATTCATATCATGAACTTCTTTTTCCGCTATTGCTTGAGTCATCAAATGATGTGGCGGCAGCTTTTATTCGTGATACTAACGGAATGGTTATTGAAAACATGAATAATTTAACAAAAGAAATAGGGCTAAGTGATACAAAATTCTCTGATGCCTCTGGTCTTTCTGCTGGCAATATTTCAACTGCTTCTGACTTGGTTTTGCTGATATTGTATATGTATAGTAATAGCTCTAATATTTTAGATATTACCAAGTTGTCAAAATATGTCGGTAGTTATACCGGCTGGATAAATAATAACCCAGTTTATGATAAAACTTATCAGGGTGGAAAACATGGTTATACTGAGGCGGCTGGTCGTACGGTCGTGTCTTTGTTTGAGGAGGAATTTGGAAATGAGAAAAAAGTAATTGGTTATGTAATTTTAGATAGTAACAATCTAAAGTCAGATATGTCTACCCTTAGAGAATCTATTCGTCAAGCCGTGGTTTTTGAGTAATCTGGTATACTGTCTGTTATGTCAGAACAAGGAGCTTTATACCGAAAATATCGACCACAAACTTTTGTGGAAGTACGTGATCAGGATCATATAGTTACAGTTTTACAAGGTGCTATTAAAAAAGGAGATATACCGCATGCTCTTTTATTTTCTGGTACCAGAGGTACTGGAAAAACAACTTTGGCTCGTATTTTTGCTAAAGAAATTGGCACAAAAAACATAGATTTATATGAAATAGATGCCGCCAGTAATCGTGGTATAGATGATGTGCGTGAACTAAAAGAAGCAGTTCATACTGTACCGTATGAATCCAAGTACAAAGTTTATATTATTGATGAAGTACACATGCTTACTAAAGAAGCTTTCAATGCTTTGTTAAAGACTCTAGAAGAGCCCCCAGCTCACGTGGTATTTATTTTGGCTACTACTGAAGAAGAAAAGTTGTTAGACACTATCTTGTCTCGCTGTTTAGTTTTTCGCTTTAACTCCCCGTCTAGGCAAGTCTTAATTGATGCAGTGACTGACGTGGCTAAAAAAGAAGGTTTTACTTTATCACCAGAGGCCGCTGGGTTGATTGCTATTGCTGCTGACGGTTCGTTTCGTGACGCGTTGGGCGTGACGCAAAAAGTCATAATGGCTTCAGGTGACAAGATCGGTTCGGCTGATGAGGTGGCAAGTATAATTGGAGCACCCAAAAGGGTCGTGATATTAGATTTACTTCAGGCTTTTAGTGTGAAGGATACAGCCTTAGGACTTAGAGCGATAGAAACTGCCACTACCTCTCACACTGATGTTAAGTTACTTTTACGATTACTTTTAGAATCTATCAGGGCGGTTATGTTGATTAGGAATCGGCCGGATGAAAAGGATGAGATATTGGCATCTTATGATCCAGATACTAAAGAGAGATTGTTAAGTTTAGCCAAAGAATCATCTTCTTTAAATTCCCATCTTTTGTTAAGATTAATTAAAACCGTAGAAGAAAGTAATCGGTCCCCGTTACCTTACTTACCTTTAGAAATAGCTTTAATTGAACAAGTTGGTAATCAATAATAATAATTCAAAGTTGTATTTTTTATGCGCAGAATTTATATAGTGAGACATGGTCTGACCGATAACGATGCTAATGGTCTTGTGCAAACAGCTGATTCTACTTTATCAGTAAAGGGTAGGCGTCAGGCTAAGGCTTTAGCAGAACGTTTTGTTCATATTGATTTTAAACACCTGTTATCTAGTGATTATACGAGGGCGGTAGAAACGGCCCAGTTTTTGGCTGAAGTAACTAAAACAGAGGTTGAAACAACACCTTTACTTCGAGAAATGAAGCGACCAACTCAATTTCAAAATAAGCCTAGTAGTTCACCAGAGTATAAGGCTTATTTAAAAGAAGTTGATGAAAACATAACCGATAAAGACTGGAGGTTGGGGGATGGTGAAAATTTTCATGATGTATTAAATAGAATTAAAGAGTTATTTACTAAATTAGAGGCTCTTGATGGGGATGTGGTATTAGTGACTCATGCTAGAATGACTAAAATAATCACTCTTTACATTATGATGGGACAAAAACCAGACCCTTTAGTCTGGCGGTCTATTATGAATAATGTTATTACGACCAATACAGGTATAACCACGTTAGTCTTTAATGATAAGTATAAAGCTTGGCAACTAGAAAGCTTTAACGATATGGCGCATTTTGCCGAATGATTAATATTTTGATAATTTATGGATGTATATTTAATTAGACATGGTGAAACCGATGGCAATGTAGCTAAGCGTCATCAACATGATGAAACTGACATAAATGAAATAGGTACCGCTCAAGCTAAAACCCTAGCTAAAGTTATAAAGAAAATTAATCCGACTCATATAGTGACTAGTACTAATCTACGAGCGGTAGAAACCGCTAAGATAATTATCGCCAATTGTGAGCTTGATCTGATACCAGAAACCAATAATTCTTTTGAAGAGATTCGCAGGCCAAATTGGTTGATTGGCAGCAGTCATTTTAGTCTTCTGTCAGCACGCTATATGTGGCATTGGTTTTTTGATTATAAACTAAAAGGAGAGATGGAAACATATACTCCGTTTATAGATCGCATTATTAAAGCTAGACAGTATTTAGAAACTTTTCCCGAGGAAGCTAAGGTGGTAGTGATATCGCATTCAGTTTTTATAAATATTTTTCTTGAGCACTTATGTACCAATAAAAAAATGAGCTTCTTACGAGCAATAAAACGTTTGTGGAAAGTATTTAAAATGCCAAACACTGGTATTATTCATTTGCGTCATATTCATACTGAGAATAGTTGTCGGTGGGAGATATTAGAAGGTGAAAAGGTTAGATAATTATAATGAACTTGAATCTTTTACCGTCTATGGCAGTATAGTGTGACTTGTGGCGAAAGCGAAGCTTTCGCCACATAAAAACAAAACATTGCCGGATCGTCTAATGGTATTAAATCATACAACCTGCGTTCGCTCGGAAATAAAAAGTAGTTCATTATATTTTGTATTCATTGCTGCCGGATCGTCTAATGGTAGGACTACGGTTTCTGGTACCGTCTATCGGGGTTCGAGTCCCTGTCCGGCAGCACGAGAGTTAAAAGCGCCTATGTGCGCTTTTTCTCGTGCTGCCGGAAGCAAGTGACCTTCGTCACTTGCGTCAGGACTCGAACGGCGGAGCGATATTTATGAGCGAGCCGTGTCCCGCGGCACCAGCTACTTTTGTGACTGAAAGGAAACAAAATAGCTTGGTGACCGTCAGGACGAGTCCCTGTCCGGCAGCAAACGTAAAAAGGGGGTAAATGGGGATATATCCGTTATTTTATCAAAAAATATTACGTAATAATTACATCTGGTTTTAAGTAAGTCTTCAACCTAAACTAATCCAACGAAAACGTGTATACTTGTATTCATAATATTATATTGATAATTCCTAAGTAAAAAATATGTCCTTACTAAACACTCTTAATCTTTTGTTTGCTTCTGGTGGGCTGGTTTTGGCGGTGGTGACCATTGGCTTGTATGTCGATTATTTCTATAATGAAAGTAGGTTTTTTAACCAACGGTTGGTAAAATTTGCTGGACCGATTGTCATGGTTACCACTATTGGTACGGTGGCTACTACACTTTTGTACTCGGAGTATTTTGGTTTTATACCGTGTTCTTTGTGCTGGCTACAACGCATCGCTATGTATCCCCAGGCTTTACTTTCGGTGATAGCTTTTAAAATGAAAGATCAAGTATTTTTCCCGATTTATGGTATTGCTCTATCTATTTTTGGATTTATTGTGGCTGTTTATCACTACATCTACCAAATGCAACCAAAAGAAGCAGGAGTTGGCGGTTTACCTTGTTTGGCCGATGGTTCCGCCGACTGTGCTTCAAAGGTGATAGATATGTTCGGTTTTGTGACCTTCCCGCTATTGTCAGCGATAACTTTTGCTTTTTTGATTGTGGTGTATATGAATATGAGAAGGGATAAATAACGGTATCTGTACTAATCAAAATACAAAAAACCGGAAGCTTTAGCTTCCGGTTTTTTGTATTTTGATTTTGCGTGTTAGTTCTTACTTCTCTTAAAACAATCAAGACATTTTAAATTACTAGTGTCACGCGGTGTAAACGGTAGAGAGGTGATGGCTGTTCCGCAATTTGCGCACTCCCAATTTCCTGAAAATTTAGGACGCTCGCTAGTGGAAGGGATCATATCGGGAGCAAAATCCACGTGTGGTTCTGGTTCGCCGGCTACTTCAGCGTAGTCTGGTATGTCGTCTGGGGGAGGTTCGGTTGCTGTTGTTTCTTCTGGTACTTCTCCTGACTCCTTACTTTTTTTCTTGGCGTAGCAAGTGCGGCAAGTTAGTCCTAATTCACTTCTTGGTTCAAAAGGTAGCTCTGTTATCGCACCTCCGCATGCACTACATTTCCAATTTCCTTGATACATAATTTAATTATTTTGATAAAAATATTGTTAGTGGAATATATTATACATTATCAAAAGTCATAGAAGCATCAATTATTTATTTGAGTGCTATATTCTCTTGTTCTATATAATTTTATAATCTGCTAAACTTATATTAATGACAATAAAAACCTCTTTGTTTTTTTGTTATAATGCAAGACAATGAATTCTTTTTCCCACCAAGCTTTAGAACTAAAAGAAGAATGGCCTTTGGTGTATACGGCCATGTCTAAACATTTGTTTTATTATCGAATGTTTATTTCAAAATACGTGCTGGAGCAAAGTGCGGTACCACTTAATCCTTTTATGGTTTTTGACTACTTCCTGCTTGATGCGGTTGATCGGGATCTAGTGCGACAGGGTAATAATAGTATGGTCGGGCGGAGTGATGAAATATGGGTGTTTGGTCCGGTTAGTAACGGGGTTTTGGCTGAGGTGCAGATTGCCAAAGAGCAGGGTAAGCCAGTGAAATATTTTAAAATAGCCAAACCTCACACCATAATTCCGATAGATAAATCAGAAGTGGAAATGGAGGATGAGGTGAGGGAGTTTAGAGAGAGTTTGTAATAAATATAAAAATGAGACTGGTTTGAAGTATTATATTTATGATCAAAGCAATATTTTTTGATATTCACAAAGTCATTACGCAAGGGGATTTTAGAGATATTTACCGTGGTTTTGCAAAGCGGACTCTTATTCCTTTGGAAAAAGTGGTTGATTATCATGAGCAAAATCTCGGTGGGCTTTTGCTTGGTTCTATTAGCTCAGATCAGATGCTGACTGATTTTGGTTTGGAGGATACAATGACTCTCAAAGAAATGATTGATGTTTGGACTGAAGAGACGGTGAAAAACATGGTGGTAGATGCAGAGATGACAGGTTTACTCAAAGAACTTCGAAAGAGTTATCGACTGGCAGCACTGACAAATCTGACAGAACAGAGACTTGGAGCTGATATGCGAATGGGGCTATATGATTATTTTGATTATAAAGTTTTGTCATGTGGGGAAGGGGTTAAAAAGCCAGATAGGGAATTTTTTATAAGAGCGCTGGAAATTGTGGAGGTAAAGCCTAAAGAAGTTATTTTTGTTGACGACCAACTAAAAAATATCAAAGCTGCTGAGGAGTTGGGAATTAAGTCGATTCAGTTTACAGACTATAGATCATTTAAGCAGGAGTTGGTGAGTTTGGGTATTGTGTAGCTGTTTTTAAGGTGGGTTTAGTGTAGAGAAAATAACCGAGAAACGACCTTTTCCCGTCGCTCACTGCTCCTTTTCAAGGCCGCACCTCCGTTATTCTCTTCGTTTGTCTGATTTTGACGAAAATGTAATTATATGATATAATTCTACCACTTTTCATTTTTAATAGGAGATGTAAATGAAACTAGTTCTTCTTAGTGGCGGTGCTGGTGTTGGGAAAAGGACTGTTGGAGAAAGTTTGTCGAAACTGACTGATTTTCCTCTGATACATAATCATTTAACAAGGAATATAGTAAAGTTATTACTTGGTGAATATGATAAAAGTAACGCTAGGACATTTGATTTGCTCTTATTTACATTAAGGAAAGAGATAATACTCGCAGCTTTAAACAATGATAATCTCGGTCTCATAATGACTCATGCTAATCATGAAAAGGTTGGCTATGATTATTATCTTTGGCTTAGAAGTCTTTGTAGCAGACTTGGTATTGAGTTTGTAGTTATAAACCTTGTTTGTAGCGAAGAAAAGAGACAAAAAAGGTTTTTATCGAAAGAAAGACTTAAACTGGATAAACCTGCTGACACAACTATTTTTGATCGAATCAATTCTGAGTGGGGTTTACCAAAGGTTATAGAAGATGATTCTGTTAATTTATTAACGGTGGACACCAATAGAATGGCAGCTAGTCTTACAGCCGATGCTATTTTTGTTCATATCTTATGATTTTCCACAATAAATTTTGTGTTTCTAAGTTAAATCCTCGCTTTCGGGCGGGGTTTTTATTATGTTTAACATATGTGACTTAAATCTGCTAAACTTATAATATGACAACAAAAATCGCTAGTGGTGTGGTGCATGCTGTACCTAAAGACATAAGAAAGGCTCTTACTGCTTCTGAAAAGATAAGTGAGGCGTGGAATAGTCTTACTCCATTGGCACGTAATGAGTGGATTTGTTGGACTATTTCAGTAAAAAAAGCAGAAACTAGAAAAGACCACATTAAAAGAATGACTAACGATATTACTCATGGTAAACGACGGCCGTGTTGCTGGCCCGGCTGTCCACATCGTTAAGTTTAAAACCTTCAATCTTCAAATTTGTTTGTAATTTAGTAATATGAGGTATGAAAAAATTTTTGATTCTACAATTACGCCCTGAAGATGAAACTTCAGACAATGAATATCAAGCTTTTTTGAAATTTGGTGGTCTCGAAGTTGAGGAGACGGAAAGGATTCGGATTGAGAAAAATGGTATACCGGAATTAAGTTTAGGTAACTACTCGGCTATTATCGTGGGTGGTAGTCCATTTGATATTAGTACACCAGAAAATAAGAAAAGTGCCATACAAAAGAAAATAGAAGCTGATTTTGAGAAGTTGTTTGGCGAGATTATAGAAAGAGATTTTCCGTTTCTTGGAGCGTGTTCTGGTAATGGTTTGTTGGGAAATTATTGTGGAGCGACTATTTCTAAGAAATATGGCGAAGCGGTTGGTGGAGTGGACTTAGTTTTAACAGAAGAAGGAAAGAAAGATCAGTTACTTATTGGTTTACCAGAAACTTTTCGGGTGCTGGTAGGACATAAAGAAGCTTGTGACTCTACGCCAAAAAGGGCTACTTTACTAGCTTCTAGTGCTACTTGTCCGGTAGAGATGTTTCGGGTTAAGAATAATATCTACGCTACTCAATTTCACCCTGAAGGTGACGCCGAAGGTTTTACTGTTCGGATCAATATCTACAAGCATCACGGCTATTTCCCAGCCGAGGACGCGGAAAATTTGATAAAGAGGGTTGAAAAAGAACATACTCCGCACGCTCAGGAAATATTGCGGCGATTTGTGGAGATTTTTAGGCGCTAATTTTTATACACGTAATACACAAAATTTTGTGTATTACCATGAAAAATAAAAATAGCTAGTGTTATCATTAGCTTTAATATGGATGATAATCAAAATTTTCCTCAACAAGAATCTACTAACAAGGACTTGTTTAGAGTTACTACTGTTTCAAAACTTTTAGCCTTTATTTTATTTATTACTTTGCCATTTATTGGTTTTTGGGCGGGTGTTAAGTATTCACCTTTAGCGCAGGAAGTGGTGCAGGAATCAAATCAGGACGAGGTAAAGATGGTACAAAATGAACCTGTTGGAGAAATAAATAACACAGATAGTTGCGCTTCTCTTTATAGAGAATACAGGCCTGAACCTATCTATGATATTACTCCATATTCAGTAGTTTATTCTGATAATGAAGGTATTAATTACGCTTCTGATGGTAAAAATCTGTATCCTTATAGCGAGAAGTGTAAAGTTTCATTGATAAAAACGACAAAAAATAGTGAGGTGGAAAATACTGAGGTTATAGTAGATGATTTGGTTTCTCTAATGCTTGAGCAAGGTGTTGGTGGTAGTTTGTACGGTTTACCTAAGCCTTATATATTCTATTCCCATACCGGTTATCCATACGATATGTCACAGGAGGAAAAATTATTTTTTGGTTACAATAATTACGAAGGGTCAAGTATGGCAATATACAAACTTGATCTAGATACTAAGACATTTAAAGATATGACTGGACATATTGGAAATGGACAAGTAGATTTTGTTGACACTGGACGTTTATTGATACCTAAAGATGGTTCTGTGTTAAGAGTGCTGGATTTAAATACAGAGAAACTATATGAAACTAAGCTTCTATTAGCTAGTGGTGAGTCATTTTATAGAGAATGTGGTATGGGGTGCGCTTCAGCTGTTGGGTGGGTTGATGACTATGTAAATATTTGGTACGGAGTTTATAAGAATGATCCAACTGCATCATCTTATGATAATTTTATTCGTATTGGTCATGTAAAATTTGATCCAAATACTTGGCAGGAAGTGATTCTTAGCGAGTGATGAAAAAGACTAGTTTTAATAATGTTATACTAAAATATTATTTAATGAATAATTGATTTAAAATGGCTTTAATATTTGTAACTAGAAGAATTCCAGAAATCGGTCTGACAAAACTACGCGAAGCTGGACATGAACTGGTTGTTAGTGAGAAAGATGGTGTATTGACCAGAGAGGAGATGATTAGTGAATTATCTAAAAAATCGTATGAGGGAATCTTGAGTTTGCTTACCGACAAGATAGATAAAGAGCTTATTGAAGCAGTTCCGACAGTGAAGTTGGTTTCTAACTACGCGGTTGGGTACAACAATATCGCTGTTAACGAACTCAAAGAAATAGGGGTGACTAGCACCAATGTGCCAGGAGTTTTGACTGATACAGTGGCGGAGTTTACTGTTTCATTAATTCTTGCTATTACCAAACGAATAGTTGAAGCTGATAAATTTACTAGAGTGGGTAAATACGAAGGTTGGGCGCCTGAGTTAATGCTCGGTACTGATTTAAAAGGAAAGACATTAGGTATTGTCGGTGCTGGGCGAATTGGTTCTGAGGTAGCTAAACGCATGGCTCATGGCTTTGGTATGGAAATTAAATATTCTGATGTCTCTCGGTCTGAAAAATTGGAAGAAGTAGTCGGTTGTTCTTATTGTGAATCACTAGAAGAGTTACTTGAAACTTCTGATGTTGTATCTTTACATGCTCCGCTTTTACCTTCTACTCATCATCTCATAAATGCCAAACGATTAGCTTTAATGAAATTGACTGCTTATTTGATAAATACTTCAAGAGGACCGTTGATAGACGAAAAAGCTTTAGTAGAAGTACTAAAAGACAATAAAATCAAAGGCGCCGCACTTGATGTGTTTGAAAATGAACCAGAATTAGCGGCTGGTCTAAAAGATCTACCAAACGTAATTTTGACCCCCCATATTGCTTCTGCTAGTGAAGAAACTAGGGATAAAATGGCTGAGATTGTCTCTGAAAACATGATTGCTTTCTTTAAAGGGGAAGTACCGCCGAATATTCTTAATTAAGTAATGTTTACTAAAAAACTTGTCTATAGACAAGTTTTTTTATAGATGGGTGTTAAATAGATAATATTTTCATTACCTGAAATGCTATTCATTAGTGTAAAAAAAATTTCTAATTAAAATAAAATGAAGTTATCCACATTATTTTAAACAAATATTCTAGTTTGAATAAAAAATAACCTTATTTTCACTGATTGAATACTTTTCCACGAAAAAAACAACATAGTGTAAACTATGCTACTAGATAGTAAGTTATGCAGATGTCATGATTATGTTGCTGTTGTTACAGTAACTGGTTGCGTAATTCTCCTAGTTCTCTATGTGTGGCCACACATAGAGAACTTGATCGTGACATCTGCATAACTTGCTAACTATTAAATAATAACAAAAAGTATTTTTTATATGCGTAGATTATTAACAGCCTGCATAGTGGTAAAATTTAAGGCTATATCATTTGCAAAAAAAATATTAAGTAATCTTAAATCAATTTATAATAATGATTGGCCATTTAAATCCTTTTTAATTAATCTTACAGCTAGTTTGTTGTCAGCTGGTATTGTGGCATTTGTTTTAATTTATATTTTTAAAGTACCAAGTTTTGAGTTATCAGCAACGTACATCAAAGTTGATAATGATGCAAACTACTTAAATTTTGAAATTATAAATAATAAAAAATATATATCATATAACAGAGAGGAAATTTCTTTTGTTTTACTTTTTCCAGATAATTTAATAAATAATAAAAAAATATATTTAGTAGACTCCAATATTGGAAAACATGAATTTATTTTAGATGAAAATTTGCAAAAAACTTACATAAACTCTAGGCTTTATTCAGTGGTTAAAGCCGTTATAAAAATGCCTGTTTTTCCAGATAGTAAAACATCATTTCTTGTTATTGAAGGAGACTTTAATTCTTTAGAGAAAGAAAAAATTTATTATACTTTTGATACACCATATGGATTTTTTCCAAATGGATATACTAGTAAAGAGCGAATTAATGCTAAAAATTTACCATTTTACTTGATAAATTTTAGTTTATATGAAAAAAGGGAGAAAGTTACCAAGAAAGTTTTTTGAGCGCGAGGCGGATGTGGTGGCGCGAGAGCTTTTGGGAGCAGTGCTTTGTGTGAGGGTAGGAGATAAAGTGAAGAGGTTGCCAATAACCGAAACAGAAGCCTATATGGGTACGTATGATCTAGCTAGTCATTCCTCAAAAGGACGAACAAAGCGAACTGAAGTTATGTTTGGTCCGGCTGGAGTGGTGTACATATATTTGATCTACGGCATGTATCATATGTTAAATATTGTGACCGGTGAAGATGGAGCGGCGGTACTGATACGAGGAGTGGGTGAATACAATGGACCGGGTAAGCTTACTAAAGCTTTGGGCATAGACAAAGGATATAACGGATTGGTTTTGGGAGAGGAGAGTGGAATGTGGCTGGAAGCGCGGCCTACGGCCGCGCCTGCTTCACCAAGTCACTACTCGTATTGGTGTTGCTTATGCCAAAGAATGGGCAAATAAACCTTTACGATTTGTAGTTAATAGGTAACTTCAATCTATTTGTTATAATTTTTTTTAATATAAGGACAAGTGTTAATCATATGAGTAATTTTATCTTTAGTTTAATAATTTTTGTTTTGGGTGCTGGTAGTGGTTATTTTATTTCTGAATTTTATAAATACAAAACAGAAAGTCAGCTCAATAATTCATTGATGTTGGATATGTCTAATAATATGGAACATAATCATGCAATGACAGAGATAGATACAAATAAGCCGATACCAAAAATAGAAATAGAGGCTTTTAAGGACTCAAAAGGTGGTTATAATCTGCATATAAAAACTACCAACTTTACTTTTACTCCAGAAAACGTCGGGCAGGCAGTGGTTGCCAACGAAGGTCATGCTCACATATATGTAAACGGAACAAAAATTGCTAGATTGTATGGTGAATGGTTCTATGTCTCAGATGAAATTTTTGAGGATGAAATTAATATTATAGAAGTCACTTTAAACGCTAATGATCATAGTGAGTTAGCTATTGATGGTAGGCATATAGCCGATACTTTTGAGGTTACTAAATAACTTTATATATAAATTTAGCTGTTGGAAACTTTTGCTGAAATATTAAGCTTTAAGTCATATACTATAAAGTAGGTATGTCTACTACTGGGTATAATATAGTAAGTAAACCACTAATCTTAGGAAATGTTAATCACAAGTATGTTTTGACGGTGCGTGATTTGCCAAATGAAGAAAAGCCACGAGAAAAAATGTTGCAAGGTGGTCCTGATATATTGTCGGTGATTGAGTTATTGGCGATCGTCTTTGGACAAGGCACTAGAAGAGAAGATGTTTTAAATATGTCTAATCGAATTGTGTCAGAATATGGAGAGCGAAATATTTTTTCCCAAAAGTCAGCCGAAAAACTGTCTAAAGATTTGGATATTCCTATTACCAAAGCTATGCAGGTGGTAGCGGTTGGTGAGTTAGGTCGTCGGTTTTTTGAACGAAAGAAAAATGGAGCGGTAGTAGTTAGAACTGCCGGTGATGTATTTGAGTATGTGGCTGATATGGTGAATTTACCAAAGGAATATTTACGTGGCATTTATCTAAATTCCCACTATCAAGTCGTGCATGATGAAGTTATTTCTATTGGTACAGTAGATTCTAGTATTATTCATCCACGTGAAGTATTTAGACCAGCCTTGTCTTGTTCGGCGACGGCGGTAATATTGGTCCATAATCATCCTTCGGGAATTTTAGAAGCTAGTAAGCAGGATAAAGATGTAACTAAACAAATTAAAGAAGCTGGAGACTTGATTGGTATACAACTGGTAGATCATTTAATCGTAACAAAAGATGGATTTATTAGTATTGATGTAGGTTAGTTATATGTAAATAATATTATAAAATTTTATGGTTAATACAAATTTAAGTGAGAATCGACAATATATAATAAAGTCACCATATTGGCAGGTGCGGGATGGTGATGATAACTTAGAAAATCTTGACCAATTGCATTTTCATGTGCAGGCAGGTGATTATTTTTCCACCCTGGCCACTATTCTTGGTTTTGTTGAGGAGATGATAATGGAACAAGACACGAAAAACGCCATGGCTTATGAATTGAAGGTTTTGCGACAAGTGAAAAAGGATTTACTTTATTTAAACGCGAATTTTGATATAAAAGCTAAGGAGAGGGATTGTAAATAATTTACTTTGTTTATGCCAAATTTTACACAGTTAACAAAATGGATATTCGTCCTGTGTTTGCTTATAGTTGGTGTGAGTGAGGCAAAAGCAGAGAGTATAAGTAACTTCACTGTTGAGTACAGCATTCAACAAAATTCCTTGATAGAAGTACACGAGACGATTGTTTATGATTTTGAAAGTGACCATCGTCACGGTATCTACCGTACTTTATCTAGAAAACACGCTCAAGGTCCGACTGCTTGGTATAAAAATCGGTTGGTGGATATTGATGTTCTCTATGTAACCAGAGATGGTAAAGCAGAACCTTTTGTCTTGTACGATTATAGAGATGAGTTGGAAATAAAAATTGGCGATCCGAACAAAACTATTACCGGAACGCATGAATATGAAATAGTATATAGGTTGTCAGGAGCTTTGTCTTATGGAAGCGAGGGAGTGGAATTTTATTGGAATGTTACCGGTAATGACTGGGCGATACCGATTAGAAAAGTGGACACATTTGTACAAAGTGAGGTTAAGGATATCTTTGTTAGTAGAAATGCTTGTTATCAAGGAGGTTTTGGAAGTACTGATGGGTGTGATGAAATAAGAATCGTAAATGAAGGTGTACGTTTTACAACTGATAATTTGTCGATAAGTGAAGGTCTTACCGTGGCGGTTGGCTTGGATCCAGACAAGGTAGCTTTCTCAACTACTGAGAAGATTTCTTACGTTTTATTACTTGGAATATTTGTCCTGTTTTGGCTTATCTTTTTTAGTTACAGAGTATATAGTTTTAGAACAGAGAATAAAATAAATAAACCAGTAGTTGCACAATACGAACCATATGAGGATTATTTGCCTATGTACACCGGTGTACTTTTTGACGGTCGACTTGATTCGAAGGATATTACTGCCGGAATTATTTATTTAGCGGAGCAAGGCTTTATAAAGATAAAGAAGACTGAGAAAAAGGTTTTTTTGTTCATTAAGGTCGATGATTATGAAATCACACTTTTGCGACCGGTGTCCGATATCCCGACAGAGTTTTTAAAATAAGTTTTTGGAATTTTATTTGACAGTTTTTATAGACAACCGAAGACTGTTTTCTTGTCAGAGTTGGCCAAAAAAAGAGTGGAGAATACAAAAATAATTAGAAAACTTAATTCTAGTTTGCGTGAAGATTTAAAAAAATCTGAGTTTATCGTCAATAGTTGGCCTTTGTTTGGTTGGTTGTTGCTTGTGATGCCAGTCGCTCTACTATTTGTGGCGATAGTCTTTTCTTTAGAAGCTGTCTTTGTTTTGTTGGTTTTTATGATTGTGCCGACAATTATTTTGCTTGTCTTGCTTTTGATGGCAAGGAAAACTAGAAAGGGTTATGAAGCGGTGAATCACCTTAAGGGATTTAAGTTGTTTTTATCGGTGACTGATGAAGAGCGATTTAAATTTCATAACTCACCCCAAAAAAGTCCAGAGCTATTTATGAAGTTCTTACCTTATGCGGTGGCACTTGGAGTGGAAAAAGAGTGGGCAAAGGTGTTTGAGGATATAACAGTTCCGCAGCCAGACTGGTATGAAGGTGGACATTATGGAGCTTTTTCCGCCACTGATTTTACTCGTGATATAAGCGCTTTCTCCACTTCGTTTACCGCCAACTCTGGTACCTCAGGTTCTTCTGGAGGTGGTTCTTCCGGCGGCGGTGGCGGCGGCGGTGGCGGCGGAAGTTGGTAGTATTTAAATTATTACTTAACAGTTATTAACGGCAGAGAAGAATGTCCTAGTACTGATAGTGTTGCTATATTATGAACGGTGATAGCTTTAACAAATAAAGACATCTCTGTAGGATCATTGTCATATATGGTCAGGTCTTTTGCTTCTTGATCAAACGTCCAGATATCCACCACAAACACATCGTACTCTGGTCCAAAAACTTCTCTGATAGCCGATCTGTTTATGGTTGTGCCATATTTTGTGTTTAAAATTATAGCTGATTCAGAATGGGTACCGATTAGATCTTCATACCAAGCACCGCTCTTTCTTGATAACTCTAAAATATCTAATCTTTCTTTGGCAAAAAAGTTAGTTTCTTCTAAGTTTCTTTTTGCTTGTTTAGCTAAAAATTCTCTTTCCTCATCAGATATATTTATATCGTAATACTCAGCTAATTCTGCTATTGCGTCGATATTTTCAACGATATATTGATAAATATTAGCCGCTTTAGAGCAAGCGCCACAACCACATTTTGCTGTGTTGTCACCGTGCACGGAGACGTGATAATTATGCTCTTTTAAATAATCTATTATTTCAGATACTAAATCCTTTTCTTCGATCATTCGATTATTCTTTGTGCCAAGATTGTATCCATAAACAAAGGATAATGAACCGCCGGCCGCAGATGGCTCATTTAATCTACAGTTAACAGAGTCAGTGCGTCCGTCAATGCAGATTACTGGTACGGTAGAGGTTACTGTATGATTAAATTTACCTTTTTCTATTTGACTATATAAGTTTGATAGCGTTTCTTGGTTTAAGCCTTTTGCGTTTTTAGGCCCTGTCTTTCCTATACCTAAACCAAAGTCACCCAAGGTTATGTAATGGGTTTGATTGAGTGACTTATTCCTTGTTCCTTCAAAATTTAAAAATTTAACCAAGTCTTTTAACATATTAATTATATTTAACCGGTGGATTATGTCATATAAGTCACATTATTACCATACTTAGGTTGTGACTAATGTTTTATTTTATTTGTTACGATATTTTGTATACAAAATTTGAATCTGATCAAAATTTCATTATTTCGTTCGATAAAAAATATGACGCTCGTTTAGGGGTGGTAGATTAAAACCATCACTATATTAAGTAAATAGTAAAGTAAATAGTAGTTTTAAACCTAAATTATATTATAATAATTTATAATAATGGATATTTTTTCACAAATAATGGTTGGTTTGGTCGCTCTTATTCACCTTTACATATGGTGGTTGGAAATGTTTAATTGGCGAGTTTTTTTGAAAAGTCTGTTTGGTGAAGTTGAAGTGTCGCCAGAATTTTTGTCGAAGACAAAAATTCTGGCATTATAATCAGAACTTTATAATGGCTTTTTAGCTAGTGGTCTTATTTGGACTTTTTATAGACGATAATGTCTGGGAGGGATAATATAGCTACCTTCTTTTTATTACTAGTTCTGATCGCTGGAGTATGGATCTGTTGCTACCAGTAAGAAAATTTTATTTATTCAGGTAATTCCTGCAGGGGTAGCTCTTTTGTTGGTTGTGTGTTTCAAATAATCAACCATCGCTGTCTTCGTTAGTAAGAACTTGCATTTTCTTGCGTCATGAATAATATAGGTTCTATCGGTTCTTTGTTTGTAAGTTGATAGATTTAAACAATAAATAATTTAATTTTATGAAAAAATACCAATCAATACTAAGTGCGGCTTTGGTGGCGGTGTTGATAATACCGGTTACTATAGTTATGGCGACTCCGAAAGCTGAAGCAGCTTGTAGTTATCAGGGTTACTTAAGTTCGAGTGGAAAATGTTCCAAGTCCTTTGGTTTTAGTAATAATAAATATAAGTATGACTATGATGACGATAGATACGAAAATCGTTATCGTTTTAATTCTTCCTATTACCTAAGCGATCAATATAACGCAAGAATCGCGTATCTTGAGGCTTTGATCGCCCATTTACAAGATTTATTGGAAAAACAAAAAGAATTACAAGATAATTTTGGTGAGTCAGAAATAGATATAAAAACATTATCAGCCAGAGATATTGATAAAGACAGTGCTGAGTTACGAGGTGAAATTGACTTCAATAGTTCTGATTCGGCTGAAGTGTGGTTTCAGTATGGTACCAGTATTAACAACTTGAATAGAAGTACAGCTAAGGTTGATTTAGATGATTCAGATTCCGATCTTTTTACAAGGACAATTACTGGACTGGAGGATAATACTTTATATTATTTTAGGGCCGTTGGTGAAGATGAAGATGGTAAAACTGATTATGGAACTAAATTAAGTTTTAGAACTGATCGTGATAATAATGACGAGGAACCTGATGTTACAACAAATAGTGTTCGCAATATAGAAGATGATAGAGCTACATTACGTGGAAATGTAGATATGAATAACTTTGATAATGGGCGAATATTCTTTGTTTACGGTGAAGATGAGGATCAGATCGAGGATGTTGAAAATGACTTCGATACTTATTCTGAAATAGCTGAAGACGGTGATGATCTACAAAAAGTGTTGATAGACAATGATCTTGATGGTAATGATTCATACTCGGAAACTGTAACCGGACTTGATGATGATACTCGGCATTACTATAGTTTGTGTGTAGAGTTTGAGAATGAAGATGGTGACGATAAACTTATTTGTGGTGATGTAGAAGAGTTCGAGACTGATAGGACTTAATAGTTATCCGTTGGCGTAAAAAAAGCTCCCCTTTGGGAGCTTTTTTGTCGCCAACGGATAACTCATCTTTACAAACGAATTGTTTACAAGTATTCTCAAGTCTAGGTAGATCATTAACAATTCCCCATAATAATAATTACAGGAGATAGGAAGATGGGTAAGTTAAAGCGGTTTTGTTTCATTTTGTTTCAGCGACTTAAGAGAGCTCGAGACGTATTGGTTGGTAGAATAGAATTAAGCTACATTGATGTTATAAGAGAAGGTAGAAATCCTTTCCCTAAAGGACCGCCAATGAGCAGAGACTCTCAACTTGAACGTTGGAATTCGTTGTACAAAAATTTAGAAATAAAAGTCAGATACTCACTAAGTTTTTTTGAAATTAAAACCTACTGTATAGAGAATTATACCGAAGATTTTGAATGTAGGTATATTTTGGTTCCAAAAAGACTGACGGTGGAGAAGCTGATAGAAATTATTAAAAATAAATCCACTGATTTTGAAATAGTGACTGATAGTTTGGGTAGTTTATGTGGTTTAGATGATAATCGTTCAAATATTAATGAAGCATATTTGGTAAAGATGGGAGAGTCTTATGAAAATAAATCACAATACTCAGGGACTACTAACTTATCAGAAAATACAGTTTTAGAACGTCTTTTATATTACATTATGCTTTATTATGAATCTGGTTCTTTTCAAAAATTTGATCAAACCACGATCTGTCAAGGGACAGGCGATAAACGTAGTATAGTAGAAATGAAAACCGAACGTTCTATAGACAATGAGACGGGAAAAATATTAATTATGATAAGGTTCAGTAAAATTAATAACCTAAACCTACATTAATTAATTAAAAACAATAGGCGGTGGATTTAATTTTCTGTTTAAGAAAATTAAATCCACCGCCTTAAAATTTAACCCTTGTCATAAAAAACAAAACAATTTCGTCCATTTTTCTTGGCTTGATAAAGTGCTTTGTCAGAACGACTTTTTAGATCTTCTGGTGTGTCACCATCCGCATAAGCACTCACTCCTATGCTGACGGTTATTTTGTCATCAATACCTTTTTTGTGAAGGTTGAGACTAGATATGTTACTCAATATCCTTTTAGCAATCGTTGCGATATTTGTATTATCGCAAGGATCTAACATAACCGACATGATAAATTCTTCGCCACCATACCTTCCACAATGGTCTTCTACTCTGGTTAAGCTATTTAAAGTCTTTGCTACCAAGACCAGAACCCTATCACCAACTTCGTGTCCGTATGTGTCGTTAAAATTTTTAAAGTGATCTATATCTATAGTCATTAGGTATAGAAGTTTCGGTTTTTTGGACTTCTTATGTCTTGACCTAATAACTTTTTTTATAGATTTATCAAGTATTGAATTGGTGGATCTTCTGTTGGGAAGACCGGTTAGTGGATCTGTACATGAAAGTGCTTTTGCTTGTATTAGTTCGATCTCTTTACATACATTTCTCCAAAGTAATACGCAAAGGAGTTTATTTTGTATGTTTAGATCACTTAATGAAGCTTCATCAAACTGTCTGATAAGAATTCGAATCTCTAACAGCAAAATCTTTCTTATAAAACGCCCTTTGACGTTGTATTTGTGTGACAACAACTCAACTGCTCTTATGAATTTGGTATTACATCTCAATAAATTCATCTGAGTTTTTACATGTGATATTTTACTCACGGCAAACACCTCTTTAAATTGTCTTTCGACAGAATACAACATTTTTACAAAAAAACAAGATCACAAATTCAGTATCTAATAAGCTATAATAGTCGCATGAATTTGTACAATTTAAAAAGTAAGAAAATAACCCTAGGAAGTTTGATATTGATTGGTTTGGTTGTAATTTTTATAGCTATCTTACTTGACGTAGATGAGACTGGTGATCAAAATGATTTGAAAGATAACAATAACCAACCACCTCTGCAAATAGAAGAAGAGTCACAAAACATTGTTGGTAGTGATAGCCTAACTGATATATTGGCTCGAAACGAGAACTTAGAATGTACAATTACTTACACAGAGCCAACTGACGAGACAGTGGTGCAAGGAACTTATTTTACTAGTAATGGTCGATCTCGCGGAGACTTTGTTTTACCAGATGGAATAGTCTCATCAATAATTAATAATAGTGAAATGGTTTATATGTGGTCTGAATTGGAGGGACAAAAATATGGAATAAAAGCCAGTGTAGCAGATATTAATATGTCTAAAGAGCAAGAGGGTATTGGGTTTAAAGAATCGATACCTAGCGATGAAAAGGTTAAGTATAATTGTAAAAAATGGACTTCAATTGATGGTAGTATTTTCGAGCCGCCGACAGATATATTATTTACTGATTTTGGGCAGATTGTAAACACTGGTATGGAATACGGCACTATTTATGAAGATCCACAAGCAGGAATTGTCTTACCTTAGTTTTAATAATTAAGGATTAACTATTTGTGTCTAATAAAAGGTTTTTCTGCGTATATGGTTATAGTGCGACGCTTGCGGGCTCGACCACGAAAAGCGTGTTTATGTGAGCGATAGATTTTGTGGATTATAAATTTTTCTGAAAGAAAATCAGTTAGTTCTTCTTCACTATATACATATTCTTGTACACCCATGACTGGATGTATATATGAACTGTCTTCGGTACCAGGGCGACTCTTTATCAATCTTTCTGTATGTAAATCTTTATCCTTTAGAAAGGTTTTAATAAATAAAAAACCACCTGGTTTTAATATTTTAAATATTTCATCGCGCAATGTCAGTCGTTCGTCTTGATTTAAAAAGTGAGAAGTCATCATATCCAAAACTAGATCTTGTGATTCATTTTCTATTTCTAAATCTCCGGCTATGCTTCTAGCGGTATATTTTATTGGTAAGCCTTTTGACATTGCTATTGCTTGGGCAATAGCGGCAGTTGAAATATCATAACCGATACCTTTTAGGCCAAAATTTTCCACTAGAAATACTAAGTTTCGTCCATTACCACAGCCAACATCAAGAACATTAGCATCGTTTGAAAGAATATCTTCACGTTTTCTGCGTATTAGCCAACGAGTAAATTTTTCTAAATCTTCACTAGGTTTTTCGGATAACTTTAAGTGCTCCGGCTTGGTGTATTCAGCATCCCAAAAAGTAGCGCCGTGTTTTTTGCGCTTTTTTTTGTGAGTAAAATTTGGTTTTATGGCCATTTGTCAGTATTAGAACACAAAAAACAAATATATGCAAAAAAACACGGCGCTACTTTTTCAAGTAAGTGTAAGAAATCCATTTAGCACCTTCGATAATCGCAACGTTAAGGATAAGCCAAAATATTACAAATATTAGCCAAGGTAAACTAAGAGCTTCAGTGTCAAAAATGTTTTGTAAAAATGGCACATATAGTGTAGCCAAAAGTAGAATCAACCCACCAATTACTCCATAAAGTAAAATTTTATTTTCAGTTAAAGAATACTTAAAAAGTGGTAAATTTAGGTTTCTAAAAGAAAAAGCTATTAGTAATATGTACGAACCAAAACAAGCAAAGACAACATTTTGTGCTACCTCAATTTCTATTCCAAGTTCAATTAAAACCACATAAAGCAAAAACAATAAAAGTGAAGTGACAATGCCAGTGCCGATAGTTAAGAATTTCACTGGTCCGTCAAAAAAGGAGCGAGAAGCGTGATTGTCTTTCGGTACCGGTTGACGATCAAAAGCGTAAGCAATGGCTGGTATACTACCGGTAAATAGATTTACCCAAATAATCTGAATAGCAGATAATGGTAAGGCAAAACCAGACAAAATAGCACCACCAATTAAAACCACTTCATCCAGTGAGTTAGACATCAGATAAACAAAGATTTTCTTAATGTTTACCAACATTCTTTTACCTTCTTCAATGGTGGCAACAATGGTTTGGAAGTTATCATCTAGTAATACCAAATCAGCTACACTTTTAGCAACATCACTACCAGATCCAACAGCTACACCAATGTTGGCAGCTTTTAAGGAAGGTGAATCATTTACTCCATCACCGGTCATGGCCACTATTTCGCCTTGATTTTGGTATAGTCTAACTATTCTTAACTTGTCTTCAGGAGTAACTCGAGCAAAAATTTTAGCGTAAGAAAGGGATTCGGTCAGTTCCTTGTCATTTAGTTGTCTAATTTCTTTTCCGGTTAAAACTGATTTTTCATCGACTATAAAACCGGCTTCTTTAGCAACATTTAGTGCTGTGCCAGGTAAATCACCAGTAGCCATTACTACTTTTACGCCATAAGAATAAATTTTTTGTAAGGCGTCTTTCACTTCCGGTCTAATTGGGTCGTAAAAAGACAAAACTCCAAGAAAATCTAACTCAGTAATATCTTTTGGTTTTAAATCGTTTTGTTTTTCTGATAAATTAATAACAGCTAAACCTAGTAGTCGTCGCCCATTTTCGCTCATTTGTGTGATGGTGTCGGTAGTTTTGTGAAAAATTTCTTTATCCATTTTAGATAGTCCAAGCAGTATGTCGGGAGCGCCCATCACTACATGAAAATTATCTTTAGCGTACTTTTTTGGTAAAAATTCTTTATTAATTTTTATAACTGAAAACTTATGTTTTGAATTGAATGGAATACGGACTTGATTATTCGCTCGGTCATCTCTGGTTAAACGAAGACCGTGCAGAGCTGCACTTTTTACAATATTTTTTTCAAGTATTGAGCCGGACATTTCCCAGTTCCTTGGGTCATCTTCATCGTTTTCTATAACTACATCAGAAGAACATAAAGCCATCGTCAGAAGTTCTTTTTGTTCGCCGGAGTAACGCTCTCTGATGGTAGTGGGTACCGGTTTTTCTGATAGATCAGACAGAGTTGTGATATCGACTAATTGCATGTCCGCTTGGGTTAAGGTACCGGTTTTGTCAGTCATGATAAGAGTGGTAGAACCAAGTGTTTCTGCGGCGGTTAGGCTGCGCATAATGCCACGTTTTTTGGCAATTCTACCAACCCCGATAGCCAAGACTGAAGTTATGCCAATCGGTAATGATTCCGGTACTGCGCCAACAATAATAGCAATAGAAATCAACAACATTTCATATACTGGTTGATCTTGCATTACTCCGACCCCAAAAACCGCTAAAACTACCAAAGAAATTACTATCATTATCACCCAGGTCAGTTTCTCAACTGCTTTTTGTAAAGGAGTTTTTTCAGTAATAGTTTCTGATACTAAATAAGCTAATTTACCAATCTCGGTATGGTTACCGGTTTTGGTAACCAAAGCATAAGCTGAACCATCAACTGTTAGGGTGCCAGCATAAATCATGTTGGTACGGTCGGCTAAAAGGGTGGTTTCTGGGATCGTCTCTGTTGACTTTGTTTCGGGTAATGATTCACCGGTTAAAAGAGATTCGTCAACAGTTAAGTTAGTTTCTTGAATTATTCTGGCGTCAGCTGATATTCTGGTACCACGAACGACGTGAATAAGATCACCTGGTACTAATAATTTAGCATCAATTTCATGTTCTACTCCATCTCTAACTACTCTGACTCGGTCGCGAACATAGGACTTTAAGTCAGCAATAGCTCTCTCAGCTTTGTATTCTTGAATAAAACCTAAAAGTGCATTGATAATGACAGCTAAAGCAATTACTGTTGCGTCAACCCATTCATTTAGATAGATGGTTAGGCCGACAGCTATGATAAGAACAATAATGAGAGGATTATTTAATTGGTGAAAAAAAATACCAAATGCACCACGACTTTTATTTTCTGTAAACTCATTGCTGCCATAAAATTTTAACCTTTGTTCAACCTCTTTATTATCTAAACCTTTTTCAATATTGGTTTTAAAGTGTTTTTCTAACTCATTTGGTTCAATTGTCCACGGATGTTCAGAAAGTTTTATATTGTCCATAATATTTTTAAGTTTACCAAAAAATTTTGACAGACTCTAACTTTACTGGTGGGTAGGAGAAAGTTGTTTGCCGCTGAAAATGTTATGTTATTATTATAGTCATATGAAAAATGCATGGACAGTGGTTGGGCTAGTAGCGGTAGTTTTAGTTGGTGGCTCTATTATTTATTCTAATAGTGTTAGTAAAAATTATGATGAAGGAGTCGATGTTACTAAGGAATATATAAAAGGTAATCCTGATGCCAATATAACTTTAGTTGAGTTTAGTGATTTTGAATGTCCGGCTTGTGCCAGTTGGTTTCCGGTAGTTTCCGATATTATGGATAAATATGGTGATCAGGTAAGATTTGAATATAAACATTTTCCTTTACCGATTCATCCCTCAGCTGAAATAGCGGCTAGAGCAGCGGAAGCAGCTGGTCAGCAAGATAAGTTTTATGAATTTCACGATCTTCTGTTTGAGAATCAAAATAGCTGGAAAAACAGCTTGAACCCTACCGGTGATTTCGAGGAATATGCTGAAGAGTTAAGTTTGAACGTTGAGCTTTTTGAGCAGCATATGAAATCATCTTTGATTAAGGATAAAGTCCGATCAGAGCTCAATGAAGGTCGCTCTCTTGGTATAAATGCTACTCCAACTTTTGTAATAAACGGTGAAGTTGTGTCCGGTATATCGTTTGATCAACTAGCTAGTACGATTGAAGATCTTGTAAATCCGGAGGTGGAATTTAGTTTACCGAATGGTACTGAAACGGGTGGATAATGTTTTAAAAGTCAAGTCTTGATTTTATTTTGTTTTGTACTGTAAAGATATTTTGCTTAAATTTATAGTATGCTGTTTGACATTGTGAAGATTGAATAGATACAAATAATTTTCAATTTCAAATAATTTTTATGTCTGAAGAAACAAACGATGATAAGCTGGTTGAAAAGAATATTTTTGCTTTTGTGATGGGGATAACTCCAGTCGTTATAAGAAATGTAAAAGAATACGAAAAACTAACTGGAAATAGTTGTAGAATAATGTCGATTTGGGATAGTCGACTAAAAAAAGACAGTGATCTAGTAAGAGGTTTAGGTGAAAATGATATTTCTATTCAGGTTGATTTTTCTAAACCAGATGAAATTGCTAAAGCTTTACTTCCTTATCAAAATCAATTATTAGCTATAAATTGTAGGCGTGAGCAAGGCATGGCCCGTTTTGCAGAAGTTTTACCACATGTGCCTTATATCTACACACCAACTACAGAATCCCTTCGCTGGGCCAGCGATAAGTATATGATGCGTCGGCGAATGAACCTGTATGATCCAAGTATTACACCTAAGTTCACTCTAATAAAAAATAATACAAAAGTTGAGCGACAGAGAGTTATAAAGAAAATCGGTTTTCCAATGATTATTAAGCCAACTAACATGGCTGGTAGCCTTTTGGTGTCTATTTGTTACCATGAAGAAGATCTTGAAAAGTCGTTGCGTTCAACTTTTAAGAAATTGCGCAAAGCTTACGAAAATGATAAACGAGTTGAGGAACCAAAGTTAATTGCTGAAGAATATATGGACGGTGATATGTATTCAATTGATTCTTATGTTGGTCCACGCGGGCGAGTCGAACATTGTCCATTGGTAAAAGTGGTAACTGGTAAAAAAATTGGACATGATGACTTTTATGGCTATCTACAAATTACTCCACCAATTTTAAAAAAGACCACGGTAGAAAGAGCAGAAGAAACAGCTAAAAAAGCTATTCATGCTCTTGGTTTGCGTAACACTATAACCCATACTGAGTTGATGAAAGTTGATGATGATTGGAAGGTGGTAGAAATCGGCGCGCGAATTGGTGGTTTTAGGCATACTTTGTATAGTTTGACTTGTGGTATTAACCATTATTTAAATGATATGCTGAACCGGATTCCGCAAAAGGTTAATGTGCCAAAAAAATGTAACAGTTATGCATGTGCCATGAAATGGTTTGCTAAAGAAGAAGGAAAAATCGTAGAAATGAAAGGTATTAAAAAGATTGAACAACTAGATTCTTTTCATGGAATTGATGTGAATAAGAAGATTGGTGACAGAGCTGTTTTTGCGAGAAATGGTGGTCGTTCAGTATTCAATCTAATTTTAAACAACAAGGATCACTCCAAACTTTTAGCTGATATTAGGCGGGTAGAACAATTGGTAGAGATTAAAGTGGCTTCTCGTAAGAAAAAAGTGGACACAAATAAACAATAACAGCTTTTTCTGTTATTATGTGACTTAAGTATGGTAAGAACTCGTGATTTTTTGTTATTTTTGTTGACGGTTGGTTTTTTAGTGTTGGCAATTACAATTACGGTAGAAGATGGTGGTACAAAAGTATTTTCTGAAGAGAAAACTTTTAATAAAACTGATGAAGTTATTTATGAAGCAGTTTTACCAGAAAAAGAACCAGATAAAAGGTCAGAAAGGTTGAAAGATTTAACCAAAAAAATTGCTAAGTTGGATTTAAATAGTAATCTGGCTAGTGTTATAGCTTCTGATATAGAAAATGATGTAGAGGATGTGAACGATAAAGATGAAGCTTTGGATAATGATTTGATAGGAGGTCAGGCATCTATTGATACTTGTGTTGGTTATTCTGATATGTTTGTTAGTTGGTCTCCATACAATCTTAAGTTTGAAGTGGTCGAAGGAGCAAGGATTATTTATAAAGAAGTAGAAAATTCTGATGTTGATTCTGTAATGGTTGGTGGAAAAAATATAGTTCTTCAGTTACCGGTGCGGACTATGCCTCTTGCTTCTAAAAAATGTTTAGCTAATGATATCGTTGGTATTGCGCTTGATGGCTCATTGATTAGAAATGATGAGCAAGGCGTATATGGTATTTTCGGTAAAGAAACTCTGGTTGGGTACGCGCTTGATGGCTTTCCGATTTATGGATTAAATGATTCTGTTGAGACTGATCGGTGTGGTGGTGTGGTGGAGGCTGGTCAGTATCGATATTACTTATCTTCAGATAGAGAAGGGATGATTGGTTGTTATTCAGGACTGCCGGTAAACCTTTAGTTTTTATGGCTACTTTGGTGTTTGATATTGAGACAGTGGGTGAAGACTGGGGTGCTTTGGACGAGGTAACAAAAAAGACTTTATCTCGTTGGGTGGAACGCACCACTCGTACTGAGTCCGACAAAGAAGCTATGTTGCTTGATATAAAAGCTGGTTTAGGCTTTTCTCCCTTAACCGGCTTTGTGGTAGCTATCGGTATTTATGATTTGGAAAGAGGGAAAGGCGCTGTCTATTACACTGGAAAGGGTGGTGAAAAAGATGAGGAAATCGATGATTATGTATATAAACAACGAACCGAAGCTGAGATGCTCTATGAATTTTGGGCTGGGGCCAAGCATTATGATACTTTTGTGACATTTAATGGTCGAGTGTTTGATGTACCGTTTTTATTACATCGTTCGGTGACGCATAAGGTGATGCCGACCAAGAATCTGATGGAAGGACGTTATCCGTCTCAGCAGATAAGTTGTCGGCACATTGATTTGCAAGATGAACTAACTTTTTTTGGTGCGATGTCGAGGAGGCCTAATTTACATTTGTTTTGCCGTGCTTACGGAATTGAGAGTCCAAAAGAAGAGGTGGGTGGTGATGATGTCGCGGAACTTTTTTTAAAGAAAAAGTTCCGCGACATCGCCCGCTACAACGCCCGTGATGTCACTGCCACTGTTGAATTGTACAAAAAATGGCAAAACTTCCTTGATTTTCGCTCGCGAAATGAAGAGGAAATTGATTTTTAGGTAATATATAAATTATGCAAGAAATAGAGCTAAAATTTAAAATTCATTGCTATATCCAGTATAAACAATAAGGAAGTTCATTTGAATTTATATTCAAATGAAAGTCTCAATTGGCTTGAAGTCAGAAAATTTAGAAACCAAGAAAAAGACCTAGTAACTTTAATTTAATGTTGTTTTTTAAAAGTCGCATTTCAATGTGACTTTTTGTTATAATTCACTTATTATTTATGACCGAAAAAAAGTTTCCTGAAGGATTTTATTGGGGGGCGGCTACTTCAGCTTTTCAGGTTGAAGGTGGTATTACTGGAATGGATTGGGAGACGGCAGCTAATAAAGGTTTGGTTCCTAAGATTGGCAGGGCGGCAGATCACTATAATCGCTATGAGGAGGATTTTGATATTGCAAAAGAGCTTGGTCATAATTCCCATCGTTTCTCTATTGAGTGGGCGAGAATTGAGCCGGAGGAAGGGAAATTTGATGAGGAAGCGATTGAACATTATCGGCAAGTACTAAAAGCACTTAAAAAACGTGACCTAACACCATTTATAACTCTTTGGCACTTTACTTTACCGCAGTGGTTTGCCGATAAGGGTGGTTTTGAACATCCTGATTCACCATCAATATTTGCTAAGTATTGTGCTTATGTGGTCGATAAGTTGGCTGATGACTGTAAATATTTTTCTACCATCAACGAACCAAATGTTTTTGCCAGTCACGGTTGGCTTTTTGGAGCATGGCCGCCTTTTAAGCGAGGACGTTTTTTGTGGATTAAGTTTGGTAAGCCGGATGGAACTTGGCAATCAGCGCAAACTTTAAGCTTTAAGAACACTCTAACTTACTTTAAGGTGGTGGAAAATTTAATAGAGTCTCACAATAAGGCTTATCAATTGATTAAGGTAAAACGCTCAAGTGTGGATGTAAGTATTGTAAAACATGTCCGTGTCTTTGATGCCAATTGGAATCCTTTAAATAAGCTTGTAGCTAAAGTGGGTGCTTATGTACAAAGTGGCTATTTTATGAATCGTGTAGCCAAATATCTGGATTCGATAGGTCTTAATTATTATCGCTACCAAAAGTTTGGAGATACTCAAATTTATCCTAAAACCGATATGGATTGGAATATCAATCCAGATAAAATAGAACTTGCTCTAAAATATTTGGCTCGATATAATAAACCTATCTTTATTTCTGAGGCAGGACTTGCTGATGCTTCAGATACTAGGCGAGCTAAATATATAACTGAACAAACGAAAGGTACTTGGAGGGCCCTCCAGGCTGGCGTGGATGTTCGTGGACATATGTATTGGTCGTTGCTGGATAACTATGAATTAGCATTGGGTTTTGAAAAAAGGTTTGGCTTAGTAAAAATAGACTATGACACCTTAGAGCGGAAAATCCGTCCGTCGGCGTACGTGTATAAGAAAATCTGTGAGGAAAATCAGGTGGTAGAATAGTAGTGATGTCTTGGATATTGTTGGCTACAATTGGACAATTTATTAATGCCATTGTAGCTTTCTTAGATAAATATATAGTTACTGACGAAAAGGCATTGCCGCGGCCTTTCGTGTATGCTTTTTATTCTTGTCTTCTGACCGGTTTTTGGGTACTTATTTTCTTACTTGGTTATATTCCTAGTTTAGCTAGTTTAGGTATTCCTACTTTTTCCAATATACAGTGGCCAACTATCCAGGTGGTTGGTATGTCTTCTTTGGCGGCCTATACTTTTTTTATGGCTTTAGTGTCTTTATATGATGCTTTAAAGCGGACAGAGGCAGTAAACGTAATGCCGGTGGTGGGAGCAGTGTCCGCTTTTATGTCACTTCTTCTAAGCTATCTTTTCTTAGAGGATGTGACATTACCAGCTAATTTCACTTGGGGAGTGATTGTTTTAGCGCTAGGTACACTTTTGGTAGCACAAACTATACCAAAGCGTAGTACTGTAATAAATCTTTTTCATAGTGGTCTTTTCTTCGCTTTACATGTTATTGCTATGAAAGGTTTGTTTGAGGAAACTAGTTTTGATGATGGTTTCTTTTGGTCGAGAGTTGGTTTGGTTATTTTTGCTTTGTCACTATTATTGGTGCCGGTTTATTATGAAAAAGTAACCGAGGAGAGCAAACAGGCTAATTTAAAAACAGTTATACTCATTATCTTTACTAAGATATTGGCTGGTATAGCAGCTTTCTTATTACTTAAAGCCACTGATCTGGGTGAGGTAGCAGTGGTACAAGCTCTTGATGGTCTAAAATTTGTTTTTATTTTGTTAATAACTATTTTGTTTGGATCGTTTTTACCGCAAACCACAGTAAATGCTGATACTAGACCACGACAAGTTTTTCGACAAGTGTTGTATGTGGCGGTTATTGCGGTTGGATACTTCATTTTATTTTTATAGATTATGTCTTGGTGGAAAAAAATTATAAAAATATTTTTATTTTTAATATTTATTTTAGTTATTGCCACTGCTTTTTTAGCTTATAAAAAGAAGCCGAGCTCGATCACTTATGGAATGTCGTTTAACGTTTTATACGCTAAAGAATTGGGACTTGATTGGCAAGAAACATACGATGCAATTTTAGATGATCTAAAAGTTAGGCATATTCGCTTGGCCGCACATTGGCCGATGATTGAGCCCGTGCAAGGCAATTATAATTTTACTGAAATGGATTATCAGATTAACCGAGCCGAAATTACTGGGACAGAAGTGATTTTGGCGGTTGGTCGAAGATTGCCACGGTGGCCGGAATGTCATGTACCTGATTGGGCTAAAAATTTAAAACCAGAAGAACGTAATCAAGCTCAATTGGAATACTTTGAACAAGTAGTTGAACGTTATAAAGATAGTCCGGCGGTAAAATACTGGCAGGTAGAAAATGAGCCATATTTAGAGTTATTTGCCTATGAGCATTGTGGTGAGTTAGATGTAGATTTATTGGATAAAGAAATTGCCTTGGTACGTGAACTTGATCCGACTAGATCGGTGATTGTTACGGATAGTGGCAATCTTGGTCTTTGGGTTGAACCTTATAAACGAGCTGATATATTTGGCACTAGTGTTTATGTATATTTTTGGAATCCGGAATTGGGACAATTCAAAACTGTTTTGCCGGCTTGGTCTTATCGAGTAAAAAGTAATTGGCTGTCTTTAATATACGGTAAAAAACCAGTATTTTTGATTGAATTATCGGCCGAACCATGGTTGGTGGCACCGGTTCGTGATGTGCCGGTAGAGGCTCAGTTTTCACGTATGGACTTAGAAAAATTTACCAATATTCTTGAGTATGCAGAAAATACTCGGTTTGATAGACAGTATTTATGGGGAGCTGAGTGGTGGTATTGGTTGAAGCAAAATGGTTATGAAGAATTTTGGGAAAAGGGTAAACAACTTTATATGAAATAATTATACGTATTTTTCGTATAGTTTAGTGTCATAATTATTTGTAAGTTATAATTTTCTGTTTTTGTATGAATTTAAAACAATTACTTTTCACTTCAGTTACCAGTAGTTTATTTACTATATTGATCGGATTAAGTTTTATCTTTGCTTTTCATCCGGAAGTTTTTTATAGTCATTTAAATAATGATTTTTTTGTGGATGATGACAAAGAAAATAATCAAGTTTTAAAGACGGAGTTAGTTGAAGATCCAGTGGTGACGATGATTGAAAGAGTTAATCCCGCCGTGGTGTCAGTAGTTATTACTAAAGACGTGCCTGTTTATGAGCAGTATTATGAGCAATTTGATCCATGGGGGTTCTTCGGTGGTTTTTCTGTTCCTCGGCAACGAGAAATTGGTACTGAAGAAAAAGAGGTTGGTGGCGGTTCAGGGTTTATCGTTAGTGAAGATGGTTTGGTGGTGACAAACAGACATGTGGTAAGTGGTGAAGATGCTCATTATTCGGTCTTGATGAATGACGGGGTATCTTATGAGGTGGAGGTATTGGCTCGTGACCAAGTACTTGATATTGCTGTTTTGAAAATTATTGATTTGCCTAATGATAAAAAGCTTAAGTATTTAGATTTTGGTGATTCAGAAAATCTTAAATTAGGCGAAAAAGTTGTTGCTATTGGTAATGCTTTAGCCGAATTTAGAAATTCTGTTTCGGTTGGAGTGGTATCGGGATTAGCTAGATCTATTGTCGCTTCAGATGAGTTTGGTCGAAGTGAAAATTTAGATCAAGTGATTCAAACTGATGCTGCCATAAATCCAGGTAATTCAGGTGGTCCACTTTTAAATATAAAAGGTGAGGTGGTTGGAGTAAATGTCGCTACTTCACGAGGAGCAGATAATATTGGCTTTGCTTTACCGGCACATGTTGTAAAAGGGGTGGTACAGTCAGTTAAGGAACATGGGAAAATAGTGAGACCTTATTTGGGAGTTCGATATACGATGATAGATCAACAACTACAGAAGAAAAATAATATCTTAGTTGATTACGGAGCTTTAGTGGTGCGTGGACAAGATAATGGAGAGTTGGCTGTTATGCCTGGTTCACCAGCTGATTTAGCTGGAATTGTGGAGAACGATATAATTCTTGAGATTGATGGAGAAAGATTGGATAAACGTGACTTAGCTACAGTTTTAAGAGAAAAACAAGTTAATGACAGTATTAAAATACTTTTTCTCCACAAAGGGGAAAAAATAGAAAAACAAGTTATTTTAAAAGAAATGCCAAATTTAAATTAAATTTAGGAGCCAAATCTAATTGAATAAAATGTTATAATAAAATTACCTTACTTATAATACCCATTTATATTTATTATGGCGGTACAAAAACTAAAACAAGGAGCGTCAAAAATAACTAAAGAAGTAACGGAAGTGACGTTGGATATGGCTGATTTGGTTGAAAAAGAGGTAGAAAAAGCTACCAAAGAAGCAGATACGTACATTTCACCACTAAGGAAAAGTGCGCTGAAGCGTTATCCTGTATTGTTTTCTTTACTGGTTACTTTTGGAGTTGTTACCACCTTGCTGGGGTTTGAACAGGTTTTGTTGCAGTATGATATATTACGACAACATCCATGGTTTATTTTATTTCTAGGCGTCACTATTCTATTGCTTACTGGTACTTTATACAAAAATATGAGTAAATATGATAAGTAGTTTAATATCGTTAACATGAGTTTTTGGCGCTATATTTTTTCTTTTTTATATACTAGAAATTGGCATACCGGAAAAATGGAATTGTCTCGCCCTAGAGTGGTTTTGTTTTTGTCGTCAATAGTCTTGTTCTTGTTGATTGTGGTGTCTATATCTATATTACAGATGCCGGTAAAGTATATTGCTGTGTGAAAAAATTTATATTAACTAATTTACTATTATTCTCTTTAGCACTGGTAGTTACTTTTTTACTTTATTTTTATATTCAAAAAATAATGTAGATCTGCCAGTGATAGATATAGAAATAATACCTAATCTATGTTATAGTTTAGTGTCTTTAAATTATTATATGTAGCTATTCTTTGCACACATTTGGGTTTGATTTTTGTCATTTCAATGGTGTTTTAATATAAAATTTCATGAAACGTTTTTTAATTTTGTCTTTTCTAATACTTCTTATACCAACTACAGTTTATGGTGCATCTATCGTGAGGACTGGTGAAATGGTAATGATTTCGCCGGAACAAACAGTGGAAGACGATTTTTATGCTTTAGGAGAAAATGTAGCTATCTCCGGTGAGGTTAAGGGTGATGTTTTACTCGCTGGGGGAGACATTACTTTAAACGGACAAGCTGGTGCAGACACTCTTATTTTAGCTGGCTTGGTGGATATTCATGGTCAAGTAGCTGATGATGCTAGAATTGTTGCTGGTGAAGTTACAATTGCCGGAGAAATACTCGGTGATTTAGTCGTGGTTGGTAGTTCCTTAAAAGTTTTACCAACCGCTAAAATTGATGGAGATATTATGTTTTTTGGTAGTAAGGCAGATATTTCCGGTGAAGTCGGTGGTGATATTTATGGTTTTATAGATAACGTAAGAGTAGATGCTAAGGTGTTGGGTGGAATCGAGGTTACTACCAGTGGTTTGGTTTTAGGTGATCAAGCAGATATTGGCGCGGGAATTAAGTATACTAGCTCAAATAACCTGACTAGAGCACAAAATGCTAAAGTAGCAAATGAAATAGTGCGGAATGATCCGGTTGCGTCTGCTGAAAGTGATAATTTTATCAAAAGCTTTTTAATTTTCTTCTTAATCACAGCTTTTGCTTCTTTGGTTGTTCATCTTATTTTTAACCGCTATACCAGAAACATAGTATTGTACGCGAGAAACCATACTTTACGTAGTGTATTGATTGGTTTTGGTATTATGTTTTTAGCACCAATTGCTTCGTTAATTTTACTAATCAGTACACTTGGTAGTATTTTGGGACTTATTCTGATGTTTGTTTATGCTTCTTTGGTTTTATTGTCACTAGTCATGATGGGAATAATAACCGCCTCTTTCTTAACTAGATTTTCACCAACCGGTTCAGTCTCGATTGGTTTTATTGTATTGGGTGTGTTTGCGGTTAATGCTATGTTTTACATTCCGGTAGTTGGTTGGTTTGTTTTGATGGGATTATTTATGTTAACACTTGGTTCATTATCAATAATAACTTATCGACTTTTTAGAGGTTAGTCGACATGTTTTGATGGGGTATAAATGAAAGTAGTGCCAAAAAGATAATTTAGGCAGTTAATATTTTATTTATAATAATTGGTAAAGGGTAACCTATACCAAGCATAATAATGATTATAATAAAAATTATTATAGCACTAATAACAAACGAAGAAACTGAATAGTATAAAAATATTCCTAAAGATCGTTTCCAGAAATGGTCAGAATTTAACCAACCTTTGTAGTTGTGAGTGTCTAGGTTTGGTGTTTCGTGTATTACTTCGTTATTTACGATACTTGTAGCAGAAGCCGATTCTTGATTTTTGGTTTTTCTCTCCATTATTTTGATTTTAACAAAATTTACTAAAATAAATTTACTTTTTATCAACATTTTATTTCTTGTGTTATCATCTATGTATGAAAAAAGTGGCTTTTTTTGATATTGACGGAACAGTTTTTCGATCTAGTCTTTTAATCGAATTAGTACAAGCTCTAATAAGAGAAAAAATTTTCCCTCAAGAAGCGGTTGATGAATTTCGTAATGAGTATGAAGATTGGTGGAACCGAGAAGGTGAGTATGAAGATTATGTTGATACAGTAGTTAAAACTTTTGTGCGTTACATAAAAGGGGTTCATTATGGCGAATTAGCAGATATTGGTCGTTTAGTAGTGGCTAAGCAGCATCGGCGAGTTTATCGTTACACTAGAGATTTAATCGGCAATTTAAAAGACGAAGGATATTACTTGGTGGCGATTTCTCATTCACCCAAGACTATACTTGATGATTTTTGTGCGGATTATGGCTTTGATAAAGTATACGGCAGACTTTATGATATTGGTCCACAAGACCGTTTTACCGGCGTGGTCACAAACGGTCATTTACTTAACAATAAAGCTAATATTGTAAAAAGGGTATTTGATCAAAATCCTAATTTATCAAAAAAAGAATCTTTAGCAGTGGGTGATACGGAGTCTGATATACCGATATTGGAGATGGTTACTTATCCTATTTGTTTTAATCCAAACGAGACCTTGTATAAGCACGCTAACCGTATGAAATGGGAAGTGGTGGTGGAAAGTAAAGACGTTATTTATCATCTATAGTATTTTTTTATATTTATTAAATTTTATTTATCGGGTGAAAAATAGATGCCGAGCATACCCATTGCACCAACAATTTCTTCCGGATAAGGATTATTATAGGTGGATATTATGGAAATGGTGTCACCAAACTTAACAGGAATGTTTTCTTGTCCGTGTGGAGTGTTATAACCATATTCAGCTTTTGATTTCTCAGTTCGATAACTTTTAATTAGCTCTTCGTTTAAGTAAACCTCAAGTGATTGTCCGCCTTCCCAGCCGTGCACATGAGCACCCATGTAAATGATTTTTCCATCAGTAGGGAATTGGTAGCTGGTAAAATAATTTGTCTCATTTTTGAATCCAGCTGTGAAATTAGCGGTGTTGGCTGGAACAGTAAAGGTGTAGTCGCAAGGATCATTTTTATTGGCAATATATAGTTGTATAAAATCGACTGGTTTTAAGTTGTTTATTTCTTTTTCATTAGCTAAAGTAAAATTAATTTTACTAGATACGTTGTAGTATTCCCTACCATAACCAATCGGTGGGTTTGGATTGTGTAGCATAGTATCAGCCATTAGTGGTGTGCCTTTGGGTATGTGAATCGCATAACCTGTGGGAAAGGATATGTTTGGTTGGTGCATTTGGTCTTCACCCATAATTAACAATGGTTTGTAACGGTTGCAGATTTGGTTTTTCATATCTAATCGACCTAAAACCATGTGGTGTAAAACAGTGTCGTCAGCGTTTACGATGTCAAAATTTATGGCTTTAATCCATAGATCTTTTTCCGTTTCTATTTCATTTGATTTTGAAAATTCATGATGAGTACTTTGGGTTAATGAATCTCCGTGAGCATGGTTATGAGCGTGAAGATGTGGTATTGGGTTGGTTTTTATTGAGAAGATATTTTGATTAGTTTTATTTTGGGTGATAAAAATAACAAAAAACAACAGCGTAAGAAAAATAAAAAATAACAAAATATATTTTTTTGATTGCATATTTTTTACTTTGTATCTACAAGTTTTATAGTAGCAAAAGCACCGGTTACTAGGATGAGTCCTAGAACGACAAAAATGAGGTTAAAAGGTAAAAATAATAAAGTGAAGCTACCAATCAAGGCTCCGAGTAAGTTAGCGATTGGTCTAGTTAGTCTAAAAAGACTAATAAGCGAAGGGTCACCACCTTTTACTTGTTTGAAAAAATAACTTTCAGTAGTAATTTCGAGCATGCTAGCGCCAATACGGCTTACAAATATAAGCATCATCCAAGTTGTAATGGTGACTCCTTCAAGAAAAGAAATAAAAGAAGAACTAATAGCTAAAATAACCAGACCGAGAGCCATTAATTCTTTTTCACCGAGTTTCTGGTCTGCTAAGCGACCGGTTGGATATTCAAAAATAACATAAGCAAATAATCCGGCGGCGATAATTTTACCGATAGAATCCCAATCCATTCCAACTTCTGTAGCTAAATATAAAGGAAAGTAAATCACCATCCAAGTAAAGAATAATTGAAGTAAAAATTGACAATAAAGAACTATTTTTATACTGGTATTACCTGATAAGCTAAGTAACATGTCTTTCAACTTAACCGTGCGATACTGAGGATCTTTAAAACCTCTAAAGCCTACAAGTACAATTAAGCTAAAAATAAGACCAATTCCGGCTGCGGTAAAAAATACCAAAGGCATGTTATCAGTTTCACCAATTAAATAACCCATGGTCAGTGGAGCCAAAAAAGCTGCTACTCCCATAAAAGTTAGTATTAGACCTCGTTTGCTACCGGTTGATGCTTCATCGTCACCAATTAAGGTTTCTAAAAATATATCAATAGCTAAATAAATCTGTGGATTTATCATTAAAAATAAAGTAAAAGCGACAACGGCTATGGCTGGAGTAGGGGCTAAACCGATGATGATTAGAAGAGAAGCGATGGTAACCATGGTGGCAATTACATAACGAACGTTACCAACGGATCTAAGAATTCTTGAAGAAAAGTAAATAAAAGAGATCGCTCCTAGTGATCCGATGGCAAAAATTGTGCCGACTGATTCTTCGTCAACAAATCTTTCCATGTAGGATGAGCCGATATAGGCGGTAAGAAGAGTTTGAAAAGAAAAGATGGTTGAAATTAAATAAATCTGAAAAAAGCTTATAGTTTTTTCAGGGCCGTCAGTTAAAAGTAGGTGTCGGTAAAAGTCCATAGATTATATGTAGTGTACTAAATTATAGCTAATTTTGGTGGTTTGGGTGTGTAAATAAATCAAGAGATTGAGGTAGCCAAACAATGTAAAAGGCGGCAAAGCTTTGCTTTGCCGCCTTTTACATTGTTTGGTCCGTAAAACTTTAGATTAAACTCCAATTAATACCGGTATTACCATTGGTGTTTTATGAGTTTTTTGCATTAAAAAACCACTAAGTACATCGGTCAGTTCTTCTTTTACGTAATCAAGATCAATTGGATTCATTCGTTCAGTAGTTTTTTCAACGGTGCGTTTAATTAGGACGCGAGCCTCAGAAAGTAGTTGTTGATTTTCACGTAGGTAAACAAAGCCTCTAGAGATAATATCTGGTGATTTTCGTAACCGTCCAGTTTTACTATTAACAGTAGCGATTACCACAAACATACCATCCTGAGCCAAAGACATACGGTCTCTAAGTACAACTTCTTGTTTTGTGCCAACAGTAAAACCATCCACCATCAAGAGCTCGGTAGGTATTTTGACTGAATGTTTAATTATTTCTTCACCGTTTTTGATATCTATAATTGAACCGTTGTCTGGCACTACTATGTTTTGTTTTGGAAAACCATTTTCTATAGCTGCATACATTTGGCTTTTTAAGTGGAAGTGGTGTCCGTGCACTGGTATTAAATACTTTGGTTTTAAGGTCTGGTGTATCCAAACCAGTTCTCCTGAGTTACCGTGCCCAGAAGAGTGAACATGTGAGCCTTTATAGTTAACCACTTTAACATTTTTGCGGTAAATATTGTCTTTTAGTTTCTGTACAGCAATTTCATTACCTGGAATAACTGAAGAAGATAAAACGATAGTATCACGCTCATTTAAGGTAACAAATTTATGCTTATCAGTAGCCATGCGCATAAGAGCAGCAAATTCTTCTCCTTGTGCACCGGTGGATAAAATAACTATTTTATCATTTGGATATTGATCCATGTCGTTGGCGTTGATTATCGTGCCTGGCTTAATCTTCATTAATTCAGCGGTAATAGCAATATCAACATTGGTTTTAATACTACGTCCCTCAAGGACCACCTTCTTACCAGTTTCTTCACAAGTTTTAATAATATTGGTTAAGCGATCAAATTGGGAAGCAAAGGTGCCAATAATTAGTCTACCAGTAGCACTTTTTATAATATTCTCCAAAGTTTCGTATACCTTACTTTCAGAAGCCGAAAACCCTTCGCGGTCAGCGTTGGTTGAGTCACAAAGTAAGGCTAGATTATTGTTTTGACCAATCTTTTCCCATGAAGATCGCTCTTCCACCACCACTTGGCCGTTTTCGTGTACCAACTTGATATCACCAGTCACTACTACATCACCGTGTTTAGTTTCTACACACACACCCATTGCGTCAGGTATAGAGTGAGTAACCCGAAAGGTTTTAATTTTAGTTTTACCAACAGTAAAACTTTCACCTTCGTTGATTACATTTATATTAACTTTTTCCATGTGTGGAAACTCCTCTTGACGCTTAAGTATCATGAGTGAGGTTAAGTATTGAGTGTAAATCGGTGGGTTACCGATACGTTCCATAACAAATGGAATGCCACCAATATGGTCTAAGTGACCATGTGTAACTACAAGAGCACGGATTTTGTGTTTTCGTTCCTCCAGATACTGAGTATTTGGTAGGATATAATTAATTCCTGGTGCGTTACTTTCTTCTGAGACAAACTGAAAACCGGCATCTATAACAATAATGTCGTCTTTTGTTTCAATGATATTCATGTTTCGTCCAATTTCTTCTACGCCTGAAACTGGAATAATTCTCACTGTGTCTTCATCGGTAATTTCTGGAAGAGTTGGATGTTTTTCGGTGGTTATATTTAGTCGGTGAGTCAAAGCTGGTGCAGAAGTAGACCGTCGTCTCTGTTGATGACGTTTAGTTCTACCACCTTTGGTGGCGGTTTTTCTGGCTGTCGTTCTGTGTGTTCCGGTAGTACCAGTGCTAGTACCGGTTTTTCTGGTTGGTGATTGTGGTCTTTTATAATTGCTGGTTCTAGTGTTAGTTCTTCTATATGTGTTGTTTTGTTCTTTTTTGTTCATAAATCAATTTATTTCTTAATTCTTATTTTCTTATCTATTCATTATTATGAAAAATAGGCCAAAGAGTTTCAGTTTTTGCGTGCCATTTAGCTATATTAGTAAAGCGGTCTGAAGGTTTTCCTAAGTTGTCAATCATGTCTATATTAATATCTTTACTGACTACATAATTAACCTCCGGAGCAAACAAGAATATGGCTGGTACTTCTTTGGTTATGGTGTCATTTACCTCTAGCATTATTTCTTGGCGTTCAAAAGCGTCGGTGGTCGTTCTGATTTTTTCCAGTAAGTCGTCAACAGATACATTGGTATATTGTGAGACATTAAGCCCTGGATCGTCTTTTTGTGATGAGTGCCAAAATGGATATAGGTCTTGAGTTCGGTTCATATCAACACCAAAGAGTAAAGCTTGGAAGTCTCTTGATCTTATAACCGACTGTACTAAACCGGCTTGTTCATACTGTTCTACTTGTACTTCTACTCCTAGTTCACGCCAGTTTTTAGCTATTAAATTGGCTGTTTTGTTAAATAGCTCAGAATTACTGGTTTTTATGGTAACACTTAAGGTTTCAACGGATTTGTCAATCTCTTTCTCCCAAACACCAGAGTCATTTTTATTCCAACCGCCGGCTTTAAGCACTTCTGTGGCTTGTTCTAAGGTGGAGGAGGAGTTTGTCAGATCAGTGTCGTTAGATTCTAACGTATTTTCTTTAAATAAGACAGGTCTTAAGGTGGGTACACCATAACCATCTAAGGTTTCTGCAATAATCAGTTGTCTATCTATTGTTAAGTTTAGGGCTTCTCTGGCAGCTTTGTCTCTTAAAGCGGTTGAGCGGTTTTGGTTAAAAAATATGCCGAATATTCTTGGTAAAGGTCTTGAAATAACCTGAAATTTGTCTGGTTCAAGTTTCGCTAATTCACTGGTTGGTAGGTAAACGGTGCTGGTTATTTCATTGTTTTGCAGAGCGGAACTTAATGATTTTTCATTTTGGAAGAAGCGGAGCTTGATTTCATTTAAGTTAGCTTTAGTGTCACTGTATTGGTTTGGTTTCAAGGTATAAGTTTTTATCAAACCTGATTCGTCTCGAGAGATACTAGTAATCGCAAAAGGGCCGGAACCAATTGGTTCAGTATTATATTGGCTGAAAGGGAGCTGTTCTATCAATAAATCACCCCAAACATGACTGGGCATAATACCAACAGTCAGGTTCTCAATAAAAGGAGAGTAAGGTTCCTTTAAAATTATTTTCAACTCATTGTCGTTAATAGGCTCGATTACTGTATCTGTCCAGTTACCACGTAAAGGGCTTTTTAAGTCGGGATTTTTTATTAAATCAATAGTAAAAACAACGTCTTCAACGGTAATTGGTGTGCCGTCATGGAAAAAGATATCTTGTCTTAGTTCTATATCATAGATTAAACCGTTTTCAGAAACTGTAACATTTTTAGCCAAAGCTGGCTCCAGTTCACCATTTTGACCGATTCTTAGTAGTCCTTCATAAATAAGCGAAGTAACATCTTGATCGGCTCGGGTGATGGCCAGAGCTGGATTAACAAAACGAGGGATACCGACAATTCCTTCTGTTAGTGAGCCACCACTGGTAGGGATAATTACACTGTATTTATCGTTTAATGATAAAGCGAACAAAATACCAAAGATTATAATTGTAAAAAACAAAAGGCGCATAACCAAACGGTCGCTGGCTCGTTGTTTTTCAATTAGATTAAGTAACTTATCAATAATTGAGAAGCGTGTTTTACGCGTAATCATAATTTTGGATGTAGTTTTGAATAAACTTTTGTAAAAATTAGATTATAAACAGGCTTAAAAACTGTTTGTAATCTAATTTTTAGGCAATAAAATAAAAATTACCTGGAATGCTTCTTTTAGACAAGAATATTCAAGAAAGTAGCAAGTACAAACAAGATAGCCACGCCAATAGTAAAGTGAAACAGAAATAATTCCGCTCCACGTCGCTTGTGAAAAGCTGAGCTGAAGTTGTCACCACCAAACGCACCTCCTAAGCTAGAACCTCGCTGTTGTAGCAAGATACCGGCGATGAGAATGATGGAGAGAATTATTTGAACGTATGGCAGCGCTGGCTGCACTGTCTGTATGATTTCCATGTGTGAGTATGGTAGCAGAAAGGTGGTTTGAGTGCAAGGTTGTTGAACGACTGTAGGTTCAGACAACTTTTGTGAATACCTCTATAAATATTTTGACATCAATATTATATCCAATATAATACGAGCACCACGGAGGTAATTGACGACATTTTGACGTGGTTTTGAATTTAGAATTGTAGGTTTTTATTACAATTATTTGTTTAAATTATTTAATTTTTATAAAAATCATTAACTAAAATATTTATTTATATGTCAGAGAAAACAAATACCGAAAGTCCAATCAAACCATTGGGTGACAGAATTATTGTACGGCCATTGACCGACGAAGAGGCTGGTACGACCTCACCTTCTGGCATTATTATTCCTGATACCGCCAAGAAAGAAAAGCCAGAACAAGGAATTGTGATTGCAGTAGGAGCTGGAAAATGGGATGAAGATGGAGAAAAAAGAATTCCTTTGGATGTTAAAGTGGGTGATAAGGTGGTGTTTTCAAAGTATGGTTATGATGAAGTAAAATTCGGAAATGATGAGTACTTTATTGTTGGAGAAAGCAGTATTTTAGGTATTGTTATTAGCTAATTTATTTAATTAAGTAGTAAAGAAGAAATAAAGATATGGCAAAAGAAGTAATTTATGGTGAAGAAGTAAAGAAAAAACTACAAAAAGGAGTAGATACTGTAGCTAATGCAGTAAAAGTTACTCTTGGTCCACGAGGACGTAACGTGGTCTTGGATAAAGGGTATGGTGGACCAACTATTACTAACGATGGTGTATCTATAGCTAAAGAAATTTCTCTTAAAGATAAGTTTGAGAATATGGGAGCTGAGATTATCAAAGAAGTAGCTAATAAAACCAATGAATTGGCCGGTGACGGTACTACTACCGCGACAGTTTTAACTCAGGCTTTAGTAACCGAGGGTTTAAAACAAACTACTATGGGTATCAACTCTATGGCGGTAAAAGCCGGTATGGAGCATGCTTCAAATGATGTGGTCGAGGCGTTGCGAGGAATGTCTACTAAAATAAATTCAGTTGATGAGATCAAACAAGTAGCCACCATTTCAGCTGAAAGTGCTGAGTTGGGTGAAAAAATCGCTGAAACGATTGATAAAGTAGGAAAAGATGGAGTAGTAACGGTAGAAGAATCGCAATCTTTCGGTATTGAAACTGAGCTGACTGAAGGTATGCAGTTTGATAAGGGGTATGTTTCTCCATATATGGTTACTAATCCGGAGCGAATGGAGGCTGAGTACAAGGACGCTCAGATTCTTATTACCGACAAAAAAGTTTCTTCAGTTCAAGAAATATTACCGTTGTTAGAAAAAATCGCTCAGACTGGAAAAAAAGAATTAGTGATTATTGCTGATGATGTAGAGGGTGAGGCCTTAGCAACTTTTGTGGTGAATAAACTTAAGGGTGGTTTCTCTGTTCTAGCTGTAAAAGCTCCTGGCTATGGTGATCGCAAGAAGGAGATATTGTCTGATATTGCTGTGACCACCGGTGGACAGGTTATTTCAGAAGATTTAGGTTTAAAACTAGAAAACACTGAATTATCACAACTTGGAAAAGCTGATCGGATAGTCTCCAGTAAAGAGGATACAGTGATAGTTGGGGGAGCCGGTGAAAAAAGCGCGATTGAAGATCGAGTAAAAGCTCTAAAATCACAGCTAGAAAACACTTCATCTAAATTTGATAAAGAAAAATTAGAAGAAAGAATTGCCAAGTTGTCTGGTGGAGTAGCGGTGATAAGAGTAGGAGCCGCCACTGAGACGGAAATGAAGTATTTGAAGCTAAAAATAGAAGACGCAGTAAACGCTACTAAAGCGGCGATTGAAGAGGGAATTGTGCCAGGTGGTGGTACTTCACTGGCTCGAGCAGCAGCTATAGTAGAAAAAGATATTTTATCTAAGAAAGATTTACCAAAAGAAGAATTAATTGGTTATAGTATCGTACTTAAAGCTCTCGAAATGCCATTAAAACAAATTGCCGACAACACCGGTAAAATTGACGGAGCCGTAATTGTACAAAAAGTTAAAGAGGCGGGTGGTAACGCTGGATTTGATGCTGCTAAAGGCGAAATGATAGATGATATGATAAAAGCCGGTATTATTGACCCAGTAAAGGTGGAAAGAGCTGGTGTGCAACATGCGGTTTCAGCAGCGGGGATACTTTTGACCAGTGAGTGTGCGGTAGCCGATGAGCCGGAACCAGAAAAGCCTAGTATGCCTGATATGGGTGGTATGGGCGGAATGGGTGGAGGTATGTATTAAAATTTCTTTATTAAGTATTTAATAAACAAATAATCGCGGTTTTCCGCGGTTATTTGTTTATTATTTTTTAGTTTTTGGTATAATTTAAGTGAATTATTATAACTTTAGTTAATTTTTTATGACTTGGGTAATTTTAGGAATAGTTGCAGTGATTATTTTGTATGTAATTTATGCATACAACAACTTTGTTAATCTGGTACAACGTACCAAGGAAGCGTGGGCGGATATCGATGTTCAATTAAAGCGTCGTTATGATTTGATTCCAAACCTCATAGAAACTGTAAAAGGCTATGCTGCTCATGAGCGAGGAGTATTTGAAGAAGTTACACAAGCTAGAGCCAAGGCTACTCAGGTTCATGTTGATCCTTCAAATATTACCGCCGAGCAGATTACTGCGATGGCTGGAGCTGAATCAGCGTTAACCGCATCACTTGGAAAGCTTTTGGCGGTGGCTGAAGCATATCCTGATTTAAAGGCAAATCAAAACTTTTCACAGTTACAAACCGAGCTTACCGATACCGAAAACAAAATTCAAGCTGCTCGTCGTTTCTATAACGGAAATGTACGTGATTTGGCGATAGCTTTACAACAATTTCCATCAAATATAGTTGGTAAAACTTTTAACTTCAAGGAAGAACAGTACTTCGAGTTGGAGGAAGGAAGTGAAGAGCGCGAACCGGTAAAGGTTTCTTTTTAAGTAATTAAATTAAATATTTGATTATTTTATGTCTCAAGTAACTCGTATCTACTACAACAAATTAGTTCGTGACAATATTCCTGATATGATAAAAGCTAAGCGTAAAAACTGCGAGGTTGTTCAATTGACTGATATGCAGGAATATCAACAAGAATTATTCAAAAAAATAAAAGAAGAGGCCACATCACTTTCGATGGCAAGAACAAAAAAGGAGTTTTTAGGTGAGTATGCTGACTTGATGATGGTGTTGAATACTATTATGCAACAGCTGGAAATAACCCCGGAGGAAGTTAGAAATGTAAAAGAGGACAATAACCTTAAAAAAGGAGCTTATAATCGTCGATTTTTCTTAAAATGGTCTGAAGATGTTGAATATGAATCAAATGAAAGTCCGCAAGGTATACCTCTGTAATTTTTCTAAATTAAGTGTATAATCATTAATTATGTCAACTTTATACACTCAACAAGACGCAAACGTTAGAAAGACATGGCTTCTAATGACTGTCTTTTTGGTGGTGGTTATTGCTATCGGTTACGGTATTAGCTGGTATATGGATTCACCGATTATACTTTACATAGCAATAATTTTTGCAATGGTAATGAACATAGGTAGTTATTGGTTTTCAGATAAATTGGTATTGAAAATGACTAATGCCAAGCCGGTGTCTAAAGCTGAAGCACCGGAGCTATACAATATAGTGGAAAATCTTTCTATTACTGCTGGTTTACCAATGCCAAAACTATATATAGTAAATGATTCGGTGCCAAACGCTTTTGCTACCGGACGAGACCCTGAGCATGCAGTAGTAGCTGCTACCACTGGTCTTTTAGAGATATTAGATAGAAATGAGCTTGAAGGAGTGATGGCGCATGAGTTGTCTCACGTTGGTAATAGAGACATGTTAGTAATGACGGTGGCGGTGGTTCTGGCTGGATTTGTGGCTATTCTGGCGGATTTTTTTGCTCGTACTTTAATGTATGGTGGAGGAAATCGTGATCGTCATCCAGCGTTTCTTATTATTGGAATAGTCGGTATTATTTTGGCGCCAATTGCCGCCAATTTGATTCAAATGGCCATTTCTAGAAAACGTGAATACTTGGCTGATGCTTCGGGCGCACTACTTACACGTTATCCGGAAGGCTTAGCTTCAGCTCTAGAAAAAATATCAGCTCACGCTAGACCAATGAAAAAAGCGTCTCATGCTACTGCACATTTGTTTATCTCAAATCCGTTTGGAAAGGAAGAGGGAAAAGTCTCATTTGGTCAAAAAATAAGCAGGTTATTTGCTACTCACCCACCAGCTGAAGATAGAATTAGACTGTTGAGACAGATGGATAAATAGAAAATATAATAAGTAACGGCGTCAATTCATAAGAATTGACGCCGTTTAAAGCTAATAGCTTAAATAATTTCTGGGGCAGTCGTTTTACTTCCGGTATACGATGAAATTGTAAGCTTACCATTCATTCTTTCAATACATGCAACCTCTGGAAGTTCAATTTTTTTCTTACATATTTCAAATTTTTTTACACCAGCATAGTCAAGTATGAGTAGTGTAAACAATATAATTCGTAAAGGTAAAATTTTGGCTTGATAAATTGGATCCGTTAAAAGCTTTTTACTGATAAAAAACCAATTAGTAGTATAACCGTCACAGATAAACGGTTCTCTTTTTATTAAACCACCTTTTTCATTGTTGGAGAAATCAAGTGTACAGTTAGTTAACTGGGCTAAGTTTAAAACTGAAATCTGAAATACTGGAATTAAAAGATGAGTGTCTTTTAATTTTTCCAGAGTTTTAAGTTTAAACTTCGCCCGTTTTAGCTTATCAAGACTTTTAGCATCATATTGAATTTCATAATAGTCTAAAAATTCTACTAAAGTACAAAAACCAATATGGTCAATTTGTTTGATTGCTTGCAAATAACCAATCATATTTATATCCATTATTTTGTTCCTTGTGTAAAGAGCTGATTCAAAATATACCATTAAATTAAAATTTTACAATGGTAAAAAGGGCACCTAGGCTAATTAATAATATATGTAAATTCTAAATTATGAAGCTGTTAAACCATATGCTAATATACTTTCGTCTTTTGAGGAATCAAAAATAAAAATTGGAGAGATGGCTGAGCGGTTTAAGGCGCACGCTTGGAAAGCGTGTAAGGGTTTACGCCCTTCGGGGGTTCGAATCCCCCTCTCTCCGCAGAGTGAAAAAGATGGGTAAAACACCATATAATCTAAGGAATATTAAAAAACCAAGCTGTTAAGCTTGGTCAGTTGTTTTAATTTTATGTAAAAATACCTTTATATGCTGGCTGTCTATGTTAAACTTAATATAAGTTTATTAAATCAACTTTATATAATTAAAAAATATGAATCGTGTTGTACATTTTGAAATCCATGCTTCTGATCCAGAAAAAATTGGTACTTTTTACAGCGAGGTATTTGGTTGGGAAATAAAAGAGTGGGAAATGCCAGGGGTGAGTGAAGAGAACCGTTATTGGTTTGTTTTAACAGCTCCTGAAGATAGTAAAGAGCCTGGAATAAATGGTGGTATGGTAGTGCGTCGTGGTGAGCTTCCACAGGAAGGGGTTCCGGTATCGTCTTTTGTGTGTACTATTTCGGTGGAAAATATAGATGAATATTTAGAAAGGGTAAAGTCAACTGGTGGTACGGTAGCAGTAGCTAAAATGGCTATCCCAAATACTGCTTGGCTAGCATACGCTAAGGATCCTGAGGGTAATACATTTGGTTTATATCAAGAAGACTCATCAGCACTCTAGTTAAATGCTATAATAAGTGAAGGTTGTTTTTTCATTCGATTAATTTGGTCAAAAGGAACTATTTTATGTCTACTAAGTGGGTAGTATTTTTTGTTATAGTTGGTGGTGTATTAGCTATAACTGTTTATAATGTTTTCTTTTAACAAAGATGGATGAAAGCGTGGCAATGGTTTGTCACGCTTTTAATATTGCTTATTATAGAATTATGTGTTATAGACTCAATAAGAATATTAGTTTTTTGTTAAAAGAGGTGTGAGATGAAGTCTGTGAAATTTTATGTGGTGTTAATTATTTTGATAGTTATTCTTTTTAATATTAACAGTTGGCTACAAAGTAAAGTTAGTTCTGTAAATGCAAATTCATTTGAGCCGCTTGAATTTTCTTGGGAAAAAGAGATAGAGTAAGTAAAAATAGAAAGGTTAAAGCCGTCACTCCGCGACGGCTTTAATTAATCACACACAAAGACTCTTGAAAAAGACTATAAATATGGTATAAAAAATACTAAATTAGTACAAATAAAAGATTTTGGAGGAATTTAGTGGGAATTATAGATACGTATTTTGAATCTGATTTACCAAAAATTATTATAGAAGAAGAAAGGTGTTTCAGACAATCAGGAATTGAATTATCATGTAGCATAAAAATGCCACCAAATACAAGGCTTGTTGTCAGCGAAGAAGAATATGATCATTCTTTTTACGTTATGGGCGGTGATGGTTGGTACTTTGCATGTATACATAGACCTGACATAATCAATCTAAGTTTTGTAAGTGAAGGCGATGATTTTAATATTTATGTTAATAATAAAATCATAATATGTTCTGGTGATAGAGGTCTTGTATTACATTTGGATAAAAAATATAAAACAAAGGAGGAAAACAAATAACGGCCTAGCTACAAACTAGGCCTTTAACTATTTACAAAAACATTTTTTATGATTTACTTCTAGGAAATAGTTTTTTTGTTTTTACTTTGAAAGGAGGTTGTGTTGTGAATTCTTATAAATACATTGCGTTATTGGTCCTTCTACTCACTGTTTTTGGTATAAGTATAAGTACTTATAAAGAATCCGATTTTTTAACTGACCTGTGGGCAAGTATGGGTCTAGCTGAGAAATGTGTGGAAGCAAAGCTTCTCGGTATAGCCCTTGGAGAAAAAGAGGGTGTCTCGATTATTGTTACTGTAAACGGTAATAGAATTAACATAAAATCCGATCGTTCATGGAATGACATTATGAAATTTGTAGATCAGGGCAACGGAAGTTCTGACATAAATATTTGTAGTAGAGGTGGAAACAATACATTATTTTGGCCAGAGTCGATAATGGTTGATAAGAGAAACCTTGTGCCGATGTAATAAAAGCCGGTAGCGTAGTTTTAAATACGCTACCGGCTTTTTTCAGTTGGTTTATTTAGTAATTAATTGGATTTGTTGGACTAAAAGTACTCAGTTTTGACTCTCTTATTCCAAATATTATTGAGAATTGCTCTGTCTTTTTTGTCTCTTTATTGGTTACTCTTATGATAACTTCGCATCCATTTCTCAATAGGTATACTAATTTTATTACTCCTCGTTTCGCTGGATTATTTAACCAATCTCTACCGATTAAATCAGCTTTATTCTTAAAAACTTCTAAAACCTTCTTGGTTTCAGATTCTGTTAAGGATCTGTTTTCTGTGCTGTCCTTAAAAACACCTTGTCTTTTCAGCACTTTTTCGTCTTCTCTGAGTCCTCTTCTTAAAACGTAATGAAATCCGTTGTTGACTCTACAAATTATTTGTCTCATTTCATAGCCTCTTTTGTTAATATGAGCATATGTAAAGATTAATTTGGAAACTACTTTATTCCAATTAAAATTATTACATTTTTATGCAAAAAGTCAAATTAAAGTATTAAAAAAGTTGACAGGTCTGTAGTTTGTCTGCTTAAATATTATTGATTTCATGATAAAACTTTTTTGAGGAGGGTGGAGAAATGGAATCTATAAAACAAAGTCCAATTACAGAGTTCTTTACAAATTTGCGCAATAAATTTTTAAATACCGATAAAAAAAATCATCCACGTATTAATGAACCTAACTTTATGGAATGGTTCTATCGGGATATAAACTTTATTGCCGATAAGTTTCATAAAGTAGAAATTGAAGAGAAAGCCTCAGGGGCTAACCTTACTGTATTGATATTACTTGATGAGTTTAAGGATATATTGTCCAGTAAGGATATCTTAAGTAGTGAAAACATTAAAAGCTGGATCAACAAGGTTACTTCTTTTAACGATGAGTTTAAAGATAATGACAACGTGTTTCCATTACTTTGCTTTGCATTGTGGTTGAGAGGGAAAAGAGGGAAGTAAAAAGGATTAAATTATGATATTAAGATAACACCGATTGAGTTTTGTGCTCAATCGGTTTTTTTTGCGTGGCGCCTACGGCGCCACGCTTTTCAAGTCAAATTACTCAAAAAAACCAAAAAAATTATTTACTTCTCTACAAAATTGTGTCGTATTTTTACAATAAACATTTTATTAACCCGAAATCCACACTTTATACAGAGGTTATGCATAGTTTATCTACACTTTATCAACAGGTTTATTTTTTAAAGTATTTTTATTTCTAGCAATTTAATTAAAAGTTTTCCACAAAAAGACTGTCAAGTTTTTAGTTGCTTCAGGTAACTATTGAACGATTTAAAGCTTTGTGTCAGACGGTTTACACTATTCCTTATGGGTGACAAAACGTTTAATGGTTGGTTTTGTCTCCAGCGTTTTTAACAAAATTCGTGGTGAATTTATAAACTTAATTAAATAATTAATAACAAAATCTTAGTTATGAAAAAAATTGTTACAAGTCTAGGAATGATCGTATTTGCGGTCGCTTTGGTCGCTTCTGGTACTGGAGCTTTCTTCTCTGACACCGAGACTTCTGCCGGTAACGTCTTTACCGCCGGAGCTATTGATCTTTTGATTGATAATTCCAGCTATGGGTTTGATTGGAATAACCCAGCTATCCCGCTAGATCAGGCGACTGGTGTATGGGGACCAAACGACAGTAATTCGTGGGAGTTGTCTGATTTGACGGATCAGCTCTTCTTTAACTTCCGTGATTTAAAACCGGGGGATTATGGTGAAGATACTATCTCCTTGCATGTGAACGACAATGACGCTTATGCCTGTATGGCGTTTGACTTGACCGGAACGCCGGAAAATGATCAGACTGAGCCAGAAGTGGACGTTGATAACACAGCCGGCGCTGACGAAGGAGAGCTGCAAAATTATCTTTCTTTCCTTTTCTGGCACGATGACGGAGACAATGTCTTGGAAGATGATGAAAAAATCATCGACGCTTTAAGTGGTCTTTCAAGTGAAATCTTTACAGGTAACTGGCTAGCTTTGGCTGAGTCAGGTGACGAACCGTTCTCTGGTGGAGAAACCGCTTACATTGGAAAAGGATGGTGTTTTGGTGATATTTCACCTGATGCAGTGCCTCAAGATGATTATGGGGCACCGACTGTTGATAATACCGGATTTGCTTGTACTGGCGCGCAAGGCGACCATAATGATGCTCAAACCGATGGTATCGAAGTTGATGTAGCTTTCCATGCGGTGCAAGCTCGTCACAACGATGCGTTTAGATGTGCTTCTTTACCACCACTTGATGGAGGGCAAGAGCCACGTCAACTGGTAGGAGCATCCTTGTCTGACTATGTGGCACCAAGTTGTGACGTTACGGTAGCTGATGATAGTCAGTCAATTCAAGATGCGGTTAATAGTGCTACACCAAGTGACGTTGTTTGTGTTGGGGACGGTAGCTATGATGAAACAGTGACTATTGATAAACCGTTAACCCTAGCTTCTGTGAATGGCCCGACTAATACAGCTACCATCCAGAACGGTGTGATTATTGAGGCAGATGATGTGACACTTACTGGTTTTGTGATTAATCCAGGTTCTTTCTTGGGAACCAACGCTGCTGTTTACCTTAATGGTGATTTAAGTAACGTTGAAGTCTCTTACAACGACATTGATGGTTTAAGTGAGGCTAGTTCACGTGGAGTTGAGACAGTAACCGCTGCTACCTATTCAAATGTAGATATTGTTAGAAATCATATTCACGATTTAACAACTGGTATTTACACCAATCCACACACTGGAACTATTGTAATCGAGTATAACGACATCGACGGTAACACTGCCGGTATTGGTGGACTTAATGGAGTAACTGTTCAATACAATGAATTTGAACATACAGTACCTGGTTCAGAAGCTGTTGGGGCAGATTCGACACACGATGCGAATCCAGCCACTGTGCAGTTCAATAATTTCTTGGATGGAACAATGTTAAATACCTATGGCGCCTTAGCAGGAAATGTTAACGCTATTAACAACTTCTGGGGTCCAAATGGTGGAGCTGCTCAAACTGGTGGCACAGACGAGGTTGACTTTATACCTGAAGAAGTGAGTGCTTTTCCGCACAACTAAATCCTACTCAGCCGTTCCGAATTTCAGTCTGGTGGCTGGAATTTGGCGGGCTGGAGGGGACAGCATGATATTTAGTAAAAAATTAATTACTTTACAAATAATAAATAGCTATGAAAAAAATTGTTACAAGTCTAGGAATGATCGTATTTGCGGTCGCTTTGGTCGCTTCTGGTACTGGAGCTTTCTTCTCTGACACCGAGACTTCTACCGGTAACGTCTTTACCGCCGGTGCTTTAGATCTAAAAGTTGACAGCGTAGCGCATATCAATGGTTTGGTTTGTTTTGATGGTGCTTGGACTGATGAAGATATTATTGAATGGGTGCCAGAAGAAGGTGATACACCAGCTCATTTGGCACTAAAAGATGGTGAAGATATTGACACAGCCAACACTGCTTACAACACTGCCAACCCAGCTAACGTCCCACAAGCTGGTGATGCTTGTGCTGGAACTTGGTCTTTGACTGATCTTGAAGATGGAGTTCATACTTTCTTTGATTTTGAAGATGTTAAACCAGGTGATAACGGTGAAAACACTATTTCATTACACGTTGAAAATAACGATGCATGGATGTGTGTTGATGTAGATATTACTAAAAATGATGATGTCTCTTCAACTGAGCCGGAACTTGAAAGTGGTGACGTGGCGGAGGACAATAACGATGATTTTGATGGAGAGTTGGCTCAAAATATGACTTTCTTTGCGTGGGCTGATGATGGAGACAATATTTGGGAGACTGGAGAACCAAAACTATTCTCAAATGTTTCTGGGCCAGCTAGTGATGTACTTGGTGGACGAACTTATACTTTGGCAGATTCAACTACTGGTACTCCTTTCCCTGGGGCTACTACACAGTATATTGGGTTAGCTTGGTGTGCTGGTACTATCGACGCCTCAATTGAAGGAACTGTTACTTGTGATGGCTCAACTATGAAGAACGAAGCTCAAACAGACAGTATGACAGCTGATATTGCTTTTCGAGTTGAACAAGCTCGAAATAATCCAAACTTTGTTTGTGATGAGCGAGATGGAGGATTGGCTTGTAACGAAGAAAATGACGTAGTGTTTGTACTTGACTCATCAGGTAGCATTAGTCCTGCTGAGTTAGGGGTTATGTCTACTGCAGCGAAAGCTTTTGCTTCTGCATTAGCCCCAGCTACCCCTGGCAACCACATTGGTGTGGTGGACTTTGATTTTGGTGCTACCTTAAACTCACAATTGACTGACGTGTTAGCTGATATCAATACCGCTATTGACGCCTTGTCTTCAGGGGGTACTACCAATCTAGCTGCTGGTATTAGTCTAGCATCAACCGAGCTTTCTGGTGTACGCGACCGGGATGATGTCTTAGAAGCACCGGATTTTATGCTTATCATGACTGATGGTGTACCAGATGACGAAGGAACAGCTGTAATAGCTGCTAACGCCGCTAAAGCTGCCGGTACTACTATATACGTAGTTGGTATTGGTGATGGAGTAAATAATACTTTCCTAGAAGGTATTGCTACTTCACCAGCTCATTACTTTACAGCCGCTGAGTTTTCTGATCTTGAAAATATTTTAGCTGGTTTGGCAGATTGCCCAATTAACTAAAAAACTGATTATATTTAGCCGTTCTGAACATCTTAAAGTTTAAGATGTTCAGTGGGCTGAAAAGGGGAATCAGCGCGTTGAGTTTATAAATTTATTAAGATTATTAGCTGGGGGGCTTTATAAATTAAAAAATATTTAATTTAATAATTAAGAAATCTGATTATGCGACGTATTTTTCTAAGTTTGGCAATGATTTTGGTAACCGCCAGTGTTACGGCTTTTGGGGTGACTAAAGCTTTTTTTAATGATACAGAAAACTCCACCGACAACATCTTTACCGCCGGAGCAATTGACTTGCTGATAGACAACGAAAGCTATTACAATGGTCTTTTTAACGACAATACATCATGGGAAAAGAAAGATTTAACCATTGAAAAATTCTTTGATTTTGATGATGTGAAGCCAGGGGATTATGGTGAAGATACTATTTCTATCCACGTAGAAAATAATGATTCTTTTGTTTGTGCTGATGTAACCCTAACTTCAAATAATGAAAATGGTCAAACAGAGCCGGAGGCTTTGGTTGACCAAACAATCGATGATGACGAAGGTGAGTTGGCTGGTTTGGTAAACTTCATTTGGTGGGCTGACGATGGTGATAATGTCTATGAGGATGATGAAGAGATAATTTCCGGTCCAGCCCCAATTGGGTCTCTACCGATTGGTCAAGCATATTCAATCGCGCTAGCCGACTCAAACACTAACATTTGGAATGAAAATGCTCTTGGTGGTCCTATAAATGGAACTGAGACCTATTATATTGGTAAAGCATGGTGTTTTGGTGATATGGAACCACAAGCTTTAGATCAGGATGGTGAGGTGGACGAATGGAGTCCAGCTGACGATAACGATAATAACGGAGAAGCGGGTGAACCAGCTGATGGAGGATTTCTATGTAGTGGAGCGAAGCTTGGTAACGAAAGTCAAACCGACTCTTTAACTGCAGATGTGTCATTTAGTGCGGTACAAGCGCGACATAATTCTGATTTTGTATGTAGACCAAATCAAGTGGCTTGTACACCAGAACAATCATACGCCACCAAGGTAATAGCAGTGTCACAGGGAGTAAAGAAAAATGGTGCTCCAGTAGACGCTGGTCGTTCAGTGGAATCTTACGTAATCGGTGCTCCACAAAGTCTTGGTACACCATTTGATAATCCAGTTGTACCAAATAGCTTCTTTAGTCTTGGTTTTAACCCAGATGAAAACGAGACTGAAGGAGGGTGGATTACAGTTGAGTTTGATGATGGTTATATAGTGGATGGGCCAGGTAATGATTTGCGAGCTTGGGAAGTAACTGGTGGTAGTAGTTATCCGGTAGAAAAAATTAAAATTGAGGTAAGTCAGGATGGGCTTGATTGGTATTTAGTAACCGCTAGTGTAGATCGTGACTCAGAAGCTGATTTAGCAAGCTCTGGTTTGTCTTGGGCCAAATATGTAAGAATAACTGACGTATCACCACGAGCACCATTTGAAGCAACCGCCGATGGTTATGACCTAGATGCTATTAGTGCACTTAACTGTGCGGTTATACCAAATTAAGTTTAAAAAAAGGTTTAGTAAATTAATCATTAAAGTAGTATAAAGTCTAAAAAAACTATTACATGACAAGTTTTATCTACCAGAAAGGAGTTAAAGTTTCACTTTTGGTTGGAGTAGTAGTTTTATTGTTGGTGGTAGCCGGCGTTAGCGGAGCTAACGCCGGCTACACTTTTGCTACCGGTAATTATCAAGATAATAATTCTAAAGATAAAAAAACCGGATTAGAACTAACAGTAGAAAGTAAAGCAATTTATAATGGTGTTTTGCAACCGTCACTTACTTGGGAAGCTAAAAATCTAGTACCAAAAGCAGATAAATTTTTCAATTTTAATGATGTTAAACCAGGTGACTTAGGAGAACATTTGATTAGTTTGCATGTAAAAAAGAATGATGCTTATGTTTGCCTTGATTTTAGCAACTTAGAAGATCATGAAAATGGTACAAACGAGCCGGAAGGATTGGTGGATACTGAAGTTGGTGGAGAATTATCACAAAACCTACAATTTTTTGCTTGGCAAGACGATGGAGACAATAAATTTGAGGTTGGTGAAAGGATAATTTTTGGTACCAGTACAAAAACTGCTAATGTATTATTGGCTAGTACTACTTACGCTGTAGCTAACACTTATTCTAATTCTGGTAATTATTGTAAGGCTGGTTCGGTTAATTATGTGGGTATATTATGGTGTGCTGGAGATTTGATGGTAAATACTGATACGGCAGAAGTTAATTGTGACGGAAAAATGATGGGTAACGAAAGCCAAACTGATTCAATGACAGTTGATGTTTCCTTGCGAGCAGTACAAGCTAAATATAATGAAGGTTTTTCTTGTGATAAAAAAGTACCGCCACAAAATTATTGTAAATTAAAATCAAAAGGTAATAACGGTCATGGTAATGATGATGATCATAATGATGACTCAAACCCAGGAAATTCTAACGACGAAAACGATAATACTGACGATGAGGGTCTTCCTTCTGGGCAGATTAAATACGAAGCTTTAGGACAAGAATATGTAGATCAAAATGGCAAACCATGTATACCAAAAGGTAATAACGGTCATGGTAATGATGATGATCATAATGATGACTCAAACCCAGGGAATTCTAACGACGAAAACGATAATACTGACGATGATGGTCTTCCTTCTGGGCAAAGTGAAAATTTTTATCCAGTGGTAGTTGAAGAAAATTTCTTTACTAAGTCAATAAGAGATAGATTTAATAGTTTATTTTTCCGTTTTGATTGGAATAAAAATACATAAAAAACATGAAAAAAATTATTAGTAATATCACCTATACAATTTTTATCCTAATCGTTTTGGGTTTGGTTTTCTTGCTAATGGCGCCACCAATTCCAGGGGTTGGAAATATTGAAGTTAAAATAGTGAAATCTGGTTCGATGGAGCCAACTATTATGACTGGAGCAGTGGTGGCTATTCATGAAATTGAAAGTTATAAAGTTGGTGATATTATCACTTTTGCAGATAAAAACGCTAAGATTCCGACTACACATAGGATAATTGATACTGAAAATATAAATGGAAAGAGTTATTTTATAACCAAAGGTGACGCCAACGAAGATAGAGACGCAAAACCGGTACCGGCCGGTGATGTTATTGGAAAAGTAGTCTTTGATATACCGTACGTTGGTTTTATGCTTGATTTTGCCAGACAACCATTGGGTTTTGGGCTTTTGGTTGGTATTCCGGCTTTTTTGATTGTTCTAGATGAACTAATAAAAATTTGGTTGGAAGTGAGAAGAATGCGTGGACTTAGATTTGATAAAGATATGGTCGTGCCGCTGGTGATTACTCCTTATGATCCAAATAGCTCAAAGCAAAAAGTAAAAAAAATACAAACAGCAAATTCATTAAGAAAAGTTAACTTAAAAGTTGATTTACCAACTAGAGTCGTTAAAACAAAAAAAATGGATATAGAACCAACTGGTAAAACTAGAAAAATGATAGAACCTTCTACTGGTAAGATAGTTGAACAAAAAAATAGCTATAATTTTTCACATGATATTAGACCGCAGGCTTCAACAGTAGTGGCGGGGTTTGTATTGCTGGTTTTTGTTTCTATGCAAATGTTGGGAGACATGACTACCTTTGCTTATCCAACTGATACAGAAATTAGTTTTGCAAACAGCATGCAGGCAACAGCTGTTGATTTTTCAATTTTTGCTTCTAAGACAAATTTCTTGACTGAAGATGATAATATTTTGGGTACCACTACTACAGAGGTTAGTATTGATTTAGATAATCGAGTAAAAGAGAGTTTGGTTTATAAAATTGAAGTAAAAGAAAGCGGCGCTTCTGCTTTGTGTGGTTTGATTACTGTTAAAGCAGAAGCGCCGCTTTCTTACAATGGAAATCTGCTTAATTTAAATAAAACTGAGACCATTATTGGTAATGACTTCTTACTAGATTTTTCTTTATCTGATTTTTATTATGGAGTAACACCTTGTATAGTAGATTTAATATTTACCGCTTATCTTGATGGTGAGACGGCTGGCAGCGGTTATATTGACACTGAAATTGTAACTTTTGAATTTACTAGAAATATTGCTGAGCCAGCCATGACTCTACCACTGGTAATTGATAGTCAAACCTTTATTTCTAGTAACGATAGTGAAGAAAAAAATGGAGAAGAACAGACAATAGAGGAATTTATCGAAAAGCCAACCATACCAACCGAAGATAAAGAAGAGATGTTAGGACAAATAGATGAAAATGAAATAGAGCAAAATACTAATCAAAATAACCAAGAAGAAAAAGAAAATAATATTAATGAACAAGCCGATGTAAATGATAAATCTAGCGAAACTAAGGTTGATGTTGTGGAAGAAATTATTGTTGAGGAGGTGGTAGAAGAATTAGTTGAGGAGAATAATGAAGTTGTAGAAGAAGTGATAGAAGAACCAGAAAAAAAGATTGAGGAAACAGTGGTTATAGATGAGATTGAAATATAGTTTTAGATTGCTTTAATTTAAAAGCTAAATGTTACTAAGTTGTTATTAAAACAATAACCGACAGAAACATATGTTTACTGCCGGTTTTCTAAGTGGAGTATTTTATACTTTAACTTTGGTCACTGTGTTTCTTGGAGTGAAAATTTTAAGTTTCTCACCATTTATCTCACACAATATAGTACAGTGACTCGAGTTTTGGAGATATTGAATACTATATATTTCAATAACTATATCTTTTAATTCAACTGCTATCTTACTGAAGTATGTACTTAATGAAACACTTAATTTCCTAAGAGTTTGATAGTTTATATCAGTTGTGTTACTTTGTTTGTTTAAAAAAACTAAAACTTCATGTGTTGTCACACTCATTTTTTTCCTTTCTTTACTTTAAAAAATAAAAAGAACCACTTAGATCAACTTTATATCATAAGTGGTGGGTTTGTGTAAACTGTGAAAATAAAATGGGTACCAAAATGTTTCAGTACCCGTAAGTTATTGCCATAAAATATTTTATAATTCTTCTAACTCCAATATCTGAATACTTCCTTTTTTATGGACTAAAAACCATTCACTTAAATCAAGATTCTTTTGTAGGAATAATTGAAGATTTTTAGATTTTTCATCAAGGAAATAGTTTTTTACAACATTTACTATTTGCTTCGTTTGATATTTATTAATAAATTCGTTTGGAGTAAGATTTGCAGCTTCTGCCAATCGTACTATCTGCAGTAATTCTTCCTCATTCTCTAGATTAAGTTTATGATTACCAATTAAAGATATCTTGTATTTTGTCAAATCTTGTCTTGTCACTTCAAAAGTCAAACGGTCAAAACCATATTCTTTATTTATGGTAATAGCGTGGCTATGCTTTAATGGGTTTCTAAAAACAAGCTTAGAGTATGTTGTCTTGTTACCAATAACTGAATAATGATTGTTATTGGGTAGGTATATGATTGTCAATAATCCAACCAACAGGAAAAGAACTAGAAATACAAAAAAATATTTTATAAAATTTCCACTATTTAGCAAAGATGATATCACTAGAGTGATAATAGCTCCTAAAAAAAGTAGAAAAAATAAAACGGTATTTATTGTAGTCCAGGTTGTTTTTTCTAAGACCTTTAAATCGTACCCGTATGAAAGACAAAAAATACCAAATACTCCAATTGAAATTATGTAGTAAACTGTTAAAGGGAATCTTGTGTGACTACTACATTTAACATCTGTGTTCATCCTACACCTCGTAAAAAAGTATTTTTAAAAAACTACTGGCGCCAAAAATACCATCTTTTTGATGGGCAGTCAATTTTATTTTAATTTTTTTAAAATTTTAATCTTTGTACCATTTTTCATACCATAATTGGAGTTGAATTAAGACTTTTTCCAATTCCTTACCTTTATCGGTTAAAGAATATTCAACTCGAGGTGGTATTTCACTAAAAACTGTACGTCTAATTAAACCAGAATCTTCCAGTTGCTTTAAAGTTATACTAAGAGTACCGGTATTTAGATTACCAAGTACTCTTCTTAGTTCGCCAAAGCGTAAAACTTGATGTTTTAACAGTTCATTAAAAATTAAAATTGAGTGTTTTTGGCCAATTATCTCAATAGCTTTGCGAATGGAGCAATCTTTATTAAATTCTATCCCCAATTGGTTATCTGTTTTCATGCTTATAAATCAATAAAACTTTAGTAATTCTAACTAGGTTACTTTATTATAGCTACTTTAAAAAATAAATCAATGGGCTATACTTCAGGTACATGTTGGGTGACATGAATTAATTAACTTAAAAATTTAAACTAAATTAAATAATATGAACAATAATGTTTTGATCTTTGGAGTCATTGCTGTTGCGCTAATCGGAGTATTTTTATTCATTGGCAGTGATGAAAAAGAAATTGCTGAAAAAAATATTGATACAGCTATGTCAGAAGAAATGTCTGATATGGAAAGTCATGAAATGGGAATTGACCATCATTTATCTGAAGCAAAAATAACAAAAAAATCAGCTGATTTTACTGCTGATTTGAAAGCCATGGGACTTATGCCTTTAAATGGCGAGAATGGAGCAGTTGGTTACGGTATTATTACTGACAAGGGTACTGACCAAGTGATTGTAGCCACTACTCATGGTGGAGTCTTGGATAGTGAGATGCAAAAAGATGCTTCTGATCCAATTTGGCATAATCACATTGTAAGGTTGGGTGAAGTAGCTATGTGTGGTGAGAATCCGGGGGTAGTTGATATTACTTTTGAATCTCCAGGAGATATTGAAGTCAAGGAACAGGGTGTGGTGATGGCTGAGGTACCGGCTATGTTTAGTGGTACTCATAGTCTAAGCAAGGAAAAAATCAGCTTTGCTCCAGGAACTGATGTACAAGGAGTGGTGCAGTTTAGTTTGGAGCCAAAATTTAGTGAGACTAATGAATTGCAAGCGGTGTGTGTAACCAATATTGAAGAAGTTTCCTTTGATTTGATATAAGTTACAATAAGTACATGACTGATAAACAAAAAAAAGAGGTTAACTGTGAAGATGGGGTTTGTGAGGTAAAAGACGATAATGATGGTGTTATGACACAACTGCCGGAATTGGTGGTTAGTGAGTGGTTAAATACTGGAGGAAAGAATATTAATTTAACTGACCTAAAAGGTAAAGTGATTATTATCGAAGCTTTTCAAATGCTTTGTCCAGGGTGTGTAACGCATAGCTTACCTCAAGCCAAACGACTTCATTCAATGTTTGCTGATGAGGAAAAGTTAGTAGTTTTAGGGTTACATTCAGTTTTTGAACATCATAAAGCTATGCAAAAAGAGTCTCTTGAGGCTTTTTTGTCAGAATTTCGTTATACTTTTCCGGTGGCAATTGATAAGCACAATGATAACAGTCGATTACCAGAAAGTATGAAAAATTTTGCTTTGAATGGTACTCCTTCATTAATTATCATTGATAAACAAGGAAAATTAAGAGAAATACTGTTTGGAGCGGTTGATGATTTGGTTTTAGGGATTAAACTTGGAAAATTATTGTCTGAATAGTTTTAACAAAAACTAGTTAGTTGTGTTATTATTGTGAATTATTACCTTAATTCTTGGTTAGTCTTATGAAAGAATATTTAGCTAATATTGAAGAAGAAACAATAAACAATACTGATTATCGTCGAGTACTTTATACTGGTCGCTATATGCAGTTAGTGGTCATGAATATTCGACCAGGGGAAGAAATTGGAAATGAAATTCACGGTTTAGACCAATTTATCAGATCAGAGGCCGGTACTGGTAAAGTGATACTTAACAATAAAGATGAATATGAGTTACCAGCTGATCATGTGGTGATTATTCCGGCTGGAACTTGGCATAATGTAGTAAATGAAGGAAGTGAAGATTTAAAACTTTACACTATTTACTCAACACCAGAGCATAAAGACGGGGTTGTGCAACCAACCAAAGCTGATGAAAAAGAAGAGCACTTTGACGGTGTGACTACTGCTGATAGAGAATAAGGTGGGAAAATAAAAGCCCCGCGCCGTAGGCGCGGGGCTTTTATTTTCCCTTTCAATGTTATAATTTTATCAAACATGATAACCAGACAAGATAAGTTGAGTATACTCATAACCTTTATAATGGGATTTGTCGCTGGTTTTTATTTTTTTCTAACTGGCTTTCATTTTGAGTTCTCCTTAATTCCTGATAGTAAAATTTATGACGATTATACAATTGAAGCCGAAGCTTATGGATCTTGCAGTGTAAAAGGTTGTATGTCTTTTCAGCTTATTGTCTCGACTGGTTCTTATCGCTTACTTACCACTAAAACTGAAGTCGGAGATATCATAAAAGAAGGAGTGATCGATAGGAGTTTAAGAAATGAATTGCAAAGAATGGTAAATTTGAATGAGTTAGAAAAACAAACTTCTCGCCGTTTGGTACAAAAATGTGATTCAAAAGAGGGGGGAGTTGATTATAATTTCAAAATAACTATTGATAGTGAGGAGTATATACTGGATACTTGTAGAACAACAGTAGACTATAACAGTAGGACTTGGACAAGCCTTGAAAAATTGTGGAGTTATTTTGAAACTATTTAAAGTGAAATAGGGTGTTTAAAATTACGTAAAAATAAGAGTAACAAGAGACGTCTTGTTACTCTTATTTTATTGAAATTTGAAAATTGAAAATATGCAATCAAAATCATTACTAATAGCTATCGCCGCTTTTGCTGTCACCGCTACTGGTGTACAAGCTTATGTTGGTGTAGATAGGCTGGAAAAAGCTGGTTTTTCACCAAGTCAAATTGAAGCTTTGGCTGAAGCTCGAGAATTAAGAGCGCATGGTGATAATAAAAAAGCCAGAGATATATTATTAGAAGCTGGGGTTGATGAAGAAAAACTGAAAGAGCTAAAAAAATTATCTCATAATCTGCGTCATGAATTGTATGAGTCTGTTTTATCTGGTGATTATGACAATTTCAAAGGTTTAATTGTAGGCACTCCATTAAGTGATATAGTCACCACTGAAGCCGACTTTGAACTTTTTAAAGAAGCATTGAAATTAAGGCAAAATGGAGAATTTGAAGAAGCAAAGGTAAAATTAGATAAGCTTGGTGTTGGTGAGGAATTTGGTAGTCAAGGAAAACATCATGGAAAAAAAGGTAAAAAGTGGCTTGATCTGACTCCTGAACAGCAAGACGCGTTAATGGTAGCCAGACAATCAAACGACAAAGAAACTATAAAAGAAATTTTAAAAGAGGCAGGATTGGCTAATTAAAAGTTTGTAAAATTTTATTCTACTGAATATTAAAATTGTTAATAGTTTAAGAAAGAAACAGCCGGCGACTTTGTCGCCGGCTGTTTCTTTGCTATTATTTTATTATGTCACTTACTCCACGTATATTTTTAATGAGCTTGCCTCTGTTGTTTCTGCCGTTGGTTTCTTTGGCTTATAATCCGTCTATAAACACCACTACAATCCCTTATGAGTTAACCTCGATAAATTCAGATATTCAAACTAAATATCAGTACTTAGGGGAACTAAAAAATGACCCACACATGTATGAATTTAATTCCAGTACCACCACTGAACTTACTTTATCATTAGCTCAGTTAGCGACAAATTTAAATTCACCAATTCCTTTTTCTTTAATTGTAGTAAAGGAGAAAGAAAAGGGTGGGGGTGTCCAAGAAGTAGGACGTCTTAATCAAAAAAATATAGAATGGAACACGATATCGGATGGAAAATTAGGTCTCAAGCTAAAGGTTAGTAATGATTTAAGTGTCAAAGTAACTTCTGGCACATATAGAATTGAAGTTAGTACACCGGAAAATAGAGGAAAATACATGTTAACCATCGGTCAGGATGATAGTAATCATAGCTATTTTTCTGAATTATTACACATAAAGACAATAAATTCCTTCTTAGACGACTCATTTTTTAGTATTTTTCGTTCGTCATATGTTTATTATCCTTTAGGGATAATTACTATTACAATTTTATTTTATCTGGTTTGGCGAAAGCGACAAAGAGTCAAAACTAACTTTAATAATGTTCAAAACTCTAATTAAAATTTTAGTGGTAGTGATTTTTTTGGTTTGGCTTTATTGGTATGGTGATCAGGCTTTTAACGGTAGTTTATGAAAAAAAATAGTGATAAAGTAGTCTGGTATGTCTACATGCTTAGGTGTGCCGATGATACTCTGTATACTGGTATTACTACAGACTTAAAAAGGCGCGTCAAAGAGCATAATGAAGATGATAAACTTGGTGCCAAATATACTAAAGTTCGCCGTCCAGTGGAGTTAGTCTACAAAAAAACTTTTAAATCTCGTAGTGAAGCCACAAAATGTGAGTTGTCACTAAAAAAACTTAATAAAGTTAAAAAAATACAACTTTTCGCTAGACAAAAGTGATTTTTCTTTGTATTCTACAGTCACTTTTGGGCGCGTTCGCCTTGCAGTGATACGCGCCTTTCTCGTTTAATAATTTTGGTAAGCGGGTAATGGAGGTTTAATATTTTAATTTTAATCATTTTTATATGGCACAGGAAATTCGTAATATCGCTATTATTGCTCACGTAGACCACGGCAAGACTACTCTAACCGACGCTTTAATGGAGCAAACTGGCGCGCGTGATGGTGAGAGTTCAATGGATAGCAATGCGCTTGAGCGTGAGCGTGGTATTACTATTTATGCCAAAAATACCTCTATTGAGTACAAAGACACTAAAATCAATATTGTGGATACTCCTGGTCACGCCGACTTTGGATCTGAAGTAGAACGAGTACTTCGCTCGATTGACTCGGTGTTATTGGTGGTAGATGCTCAGGAGGGGCCAATGCCACAGACACGCTTTGTACTAAAGAAATCACTAGAGCTAGGACTTAAGCCAATAGTGGTTTTGAATAAAATTGACAAACCAGCTGCTGATCCGGTTCGAGCAGAAGAGCAAGTGCTGGAACTTTTCTTAGAGTTAGGAGCTGATGATAATCAGTCAGATTTTACAGTGGTATACGCTATTGGTCGCGATGGAGTAGCGAAACGTAAACTTGAAGATGAATTTAAAGACTTGTCTCCACTCCTCGATGTGATTTTGGAAGAAGTACCGGCAGCTCGTGCTTATGTTGAGGGAGAAGCTTTGCGTGCTCAAGTATTTAATCTGGCTTATGATAATTTCCTTGGTCGTTTGGCCATTGCACGTGTCTACGAAGGGTCAATTAAAACTAATCAACCTTTATTTATAAAGCATAAAGGTACTGAGACTAGTAAAGGAAAAGTGGTGAAGCTTTCTACTTTTAAAGGCATACAAAAAGTTGATACAACGGAAGCTTTTGCTGGTGATATTGTGATGATTGCTGGATTTGCTGATATAAATATTGGGGACACTTTGACTGACAATGAGGAAGCGGAGCCTTTGCCAGCGATTGCGGTCGATGAACCAACCATCGCTCTACAATTTATGCCAAACTCCTCACCGTTTGCGGGGAGAGAAGGAAAATATGTGACTTCACGCCAAATTCGCGAGCGTTTGGAGAGGGAGCTGGAGGTAAACGTTGGACTACAAGTAGATTTTTCCCAAGGAGACACTTTTGAGGTACGGGGGCGTGGTGAGATGCATATTGCTATTTTACTTGAAAATATGCGACGGGATGGCTATGAGCTGGCAGTATCTCAACCACAAGTGATCATTAAGGAAGAAGAAGGGCAAAAGATGGAACCGTTTGAAGAGGTGACAGTAGATATTCCGTCAGAATTTCAAGGGGCAGTGATTGAACGACTAGGAAATCGAGGTTTTGTCATGATGAATATGGTGGTGCATGATAATCAGGTAAGACTTATTTTTGAAGGCCCGACTCGTGGACTACTTGGTTATAAGAATCAGTTTATAGTTGATACTAAAGGAGAAGGTATTTTAGCCTCACGAGTACTTGGTTTTCGTCCTTACGCTGGGGAGATCAAGAAACGTCAAGTAGGTTCAATGATTTCTATGGTACAAGGTAAAGCTTTGGGGTTTGCTCTTTATGGTCTTCAAGACCGTGGACAACTATATATAGGAGCCGGTACCGAAGTATATGAAGGTATGGTGATTGGTAATACTTCCAAAGGTGAAGAAATGACGGTAAATCCAACTAAGGGCAAGCAACTTACCAATATGCGTGCTTCTGGTTCTGATGATGCCATAAATCTAGTGCCACCAAAACTAATTACTATTGAGTTAGGTCTAGAAATTATGGCAGACGATGAATACTTAGAGGTTACGCCAGAAAGTGTGCGATTACGCAAGTCTCAGCTAAAAGAAAGTGAGAGAAAGCGAGGAAAGTAATCATATTGATAATAATAATTACGTAATATGAAAAGATTTAAATGTTATGATTGTGAACTTACTTTTGAAACTAAGAATAGAGATGATATTTTAAAACAACTTTATAATCACTATATGAAAGATCATAATGAGATTATTACTGACATCAGTGAGGAAGGTAAAAAGCAATGGATGGAACGCTTCGAAAAAGACTGGGCTGAGCTTAGATAATAAATTAATAAAAAAACAGTTGAAACTTTTAGTTTCGACTGTTTTTATTATTTTAAGTCCAAGCTTCCTAAAAGTGTATTTAGTTCAGTATCGGTAATTTTTCGATACTGATTTGGCTTTAAACTACCAAGCTCTACATTCATAATCCTCACTCGTTTTAGTGACTGTACTTGAAAGCCTAGAGCTGCACACATCCGTCTAATTTGATGCTTTTTACCTTCAGTAATCGTTAACTTAAAACGTTTAGGATTTTTGGGATTAGGATCTACTTTAGCTGGCTTAGTTTTATAACCTTCTATATCCACTCCCAAACTCATTATTTTTTGAAAACTAGTCGAAATTACTTTATCCAAAGTCACGTCATATTCTTTTTCATGCTTAGCTTCTGGGTCAAGAAGCGGTCCGGTTAGACGGCCGTCGTCTGTTAGTATCATTAATCCTTCAGAGTCTTTGTCTAAACGACCAATTGGAGCAATTCCGGTAATACCGTAGTCTTTTTTAAGTCTAGTAGCGATATCAATTTCGTGTTCGGCTGGAGAATGAGTAATAACACCACGGCCTTTGTAGTAGGCAAGGTAGATGTGTTTTTTGGGCTTGCCCACGAGCTCTATCGTATCACCTTCGGACACTTGTTGGCCAAGTACCGCTTTTTTACCGTTAACCAGTACTTCTCCAGACTCAATCATGGCGTCGGCCTCACGTCTGGAGGCGATTTTTTGTTCAGCTAGGTATTTGTTTATTCGCATAGGGAAACTCATACCTTATACAATGCAATAAAAACATGAATATTGCAAGTTTGACCGAGAATCAGATATGTTTTGTATGAGTTTTATTGTTTTTATTTTACTCTGATCTGTGTCACCATAGTAAATACTCTATCGTGTATGGAACAGAATCAGCCAACTGATAAAGAATTAGTTGAAATGACACTCCGTGAACGGAGTTCTTTTGGTTTTATTGTGGAACGTTATGAAGCTAAGTTGAAGCGTTATATCAACCGCTTGGGTGTTAAGAATCCAGATGATCAATTGGATGTGTTGCAGGAAATATTTATAAAAGCTTATAAAAATTTAAATAGTTTTGATAGGTCTTTGTCTTTTTCTGCTTGGATATATAGGATAGCTCATAATGAAGCAATTAGCTGGTACCGTAAGCATACGGTAAGACCAGAGGGACATTTGATTGCTGATAGCGACGAAGTTTTAAAGTTGATCGATTCATCTGATGATACTCCCGATATTGCTTTTGATCAAAAAATAAACATTGAAGAAGTAGGCAAGGCCTTAGAAAGGATTGATGAAAAATATAAACAAGTATTAATTTTGCGGTATTTTGAGCATCTGGAGTATGATGAGATTTCAGATGTGCTCAAGATTCCTATTGGATCGGTTGGTACACTGATACATCGTGGAAAAAAACAACTTTTAAATGCATTAAATCAAGATTATATACGTATATGAAAAGTATGAATGGTAAAAATCCAGAGAAAGACTTAAAAACCAGTGTCTTGGAGCGTTTAAAAGAGAACGATTTAAATCCCCGACCAAAGGCTTTTTTTCTAGTTAAAGAAATAATTTTCTGGTTTTTCTGGTTTCTAAGTACTGGAGTAGGAGCGATAGCTGTAGCTATTACTTTGTTTGTGATTGGTTATCGTCAATATGCCTTATATGAAGCCACTCACGATAATTTCCTCACTTTTATGGTAGAGGTCTTACCTTTTTTATGGTTTTTTTTACTATTTTTAATGATTATTTTAGCTACTTACAACATAAGGCATACTAAGAGAGGTTATCGTTATTCGCTTTTGGTGGTAGTTGGTTTAAGTGTGGGAGTTAGTTTTGTCGGTGGTGTCTTGTTGCAAACTAGTGGAATCGGTTTTAGTGCAGATAGGTGGTTAGGGCATTATATTTCTTTATATAATTCACAGGAGAAAATTGAGCTTAGACTTTGGCAAAGCCCAGTGGCTGGTCGCATAATCGGTCAGGTTTATGAAATGAATAATGATAATTCAGAAGCTTTGTTTGTCGATATATATAATACTCGCTGGGGTTTAGTTACTACTGAATTGGATGACGATGATATAAAAAGGCTTGGTACCGGTCAAAATGTGAAAGTGGTGGGGCAAGTTTTGGGAATTAAACCACCCAAAATACATGTTTGTGGAGTATTTCCTTGGTTTTATGATGATTTTCATAGTCGTGAAGAAATGCGAGAACAACGCGAAATAATGAAGAAAAGAGCTCAGTATTATTTTAGGAACGAAGAAAGTTCCAAATTAAAGGATATAGATACCTATAAAACTCCTTGTCAGGAAATGATGGTATTTAGTCGGTTTAATTATGGTTACTAATTAAACCTGTTCGTACTTTAGCCTTTCAGTGTAATAAAAATATAAAAAAGAGGACAATCCTCTAAAATAAAAGGATTGCCCTCATGGTTGCTTAAACTTTTCTTGTGATAATAAATAACACAATCAACATACTAGTTAGTAACAGAAACCAAGTTTCAGGTTCATCTACTGTGTGTACGTTGTTGTTAGAAACAGAATGAAAATCCCAAGTTCTACCGGTCTGTACATCCTTTACGGTATGTATAAGGTCGGTATGATCAAAATTAGGAAAATCAAAATTACTATCTTGTGTTATTCCGATCGCCATAACTAAGCCTTCGTTAGTTGCTAGGGTGTGTTCATAGAGAACATTTACAGCAATTAGTCCGGCTTTTGTGTGGTTTATAAAAAGTAAAAAAACAACCAGTACTACTAAAAGAACTTTTTTGTCATAATATCTCCTTTTTAATAAACAAAATATCTCGCTTCATAGCCAAGCTATTTAGCGAGAGTACGATTATATCACAAATGTATATATAAGTATATATTATAAAATAACTTTAAAAAATAAAGTATTTAAAAAATCTAAACTCTTAATGAGTTTACTTAATTTTAATGCTAAAATTAAGAGTATGGAAAAAACTTTAAAAGTCACCGCTGTAATGACTTATTCAGCTGATTTTAAAATTGATTTACCCTTGTATAGCTCACGTCCTGCGGCTGGCTTTCCGATGATGGGAGATGACTTGGTTGAAAAAACTTTAGATTTAAATGAATTGCTGGTAAATAACCCAAATTCAACTTTCTTTGTCAGAATTGAAGGAGATTCAATGGAAGGGGCTGGTATCTTTTCTGGTGATATCTTAGTAGTAGACCGTTCATTGCCTTTAGTTTCGGGAAAAATAGTTATTGCTGCTGTTTATGGAGAAATGGTGGTAAAGTATCTAAAGATAAAAAACAATCAAACTGAGCTTGTATCAGCCAACAAAGACTATAAGCCAATTATTATCAACGAAAATGACGATTGTTTTGTTTGGGGTGTAGTAACTGCTAGTGTGCGTGATTTTAGGTAAGTTTTAGGGTAAGAAAACGTCATTAAAGATTAATAACTAAAAAATATGAATAATAAAGTGATTTTAAAACAAACTACGGCTTTTTTGCTAATTTTATTAGTATCTTTTAGTATTTTACCAACAGCTAGCGCTAAAGGCTTGGAGACAGCTGGCTGGATACCGTGGTGGCAAGATAAGGAAGGTATAGCAAGTACCAAGAAGAATCTTAATAAATTAGATACTATTTACCCATTTGTCTATGAAATTAATGAGAAGGAAGAAATCGTAGCAAAAACTGACTTAGATTCTAAGGAATGGAAAGATTTGTTTCGGCAAGCTAAAAAGAAAAGAGTAGAAGTTATTCCTACTATTGCTTGGTTTGATGGTGAAGCTATTCATGAGGTCTTAAGTGATAAAAAGAAAAGAAAACAACATATAAAAGAAATTGAAGACTTGGTAGATGATAATGATTTTGCTGGGATAAACATTGATTATGAACAAAAAAAGTCTGAAACTATAGATTATTTTTCAGATTTTTTACGTGAATTAAATCAAGCTTTAGGTTCTAAAGAACTAACTTGCGCAATAGAAGCACGGACTCCTACAGAATCTCGTTGGCGAGAAGTGCCGGAAAAAATAGAATATGCCAATAATTACAACAAAATTGGACGTTATTGTGATCGAATTGAAATAATGGCCTATGATCAGCAACGAGCTGATATAAAGCTTAATGAAGAAAGAGCTGGTGTACCGTATATGCCGGTGGCTGATATTGATTGGGTAGAGAAGGTTCTCGTCTTAGCTTTGGAAGATTTTCCGGAAGAAAAAGTTTTTTTAGGAGTACCGACTTATGGTCGAGCTTGGGATGTAAAAGTTTCTCCGAATTGGTATAGAGATTACATTAAAGTAGCTTCTTTAAATATACCAAGAATTAAGGAGTTGGCTGAAAAATACGATTCACCAATTGGTCGAACTGCCGGTGGGGAGGCGGTTATCAGTTACTTTCCAGACACTTCACCTTATAGAGTTTTAACAGCTTTGCCGGTACCCGAAGGAACACCAGAAGGGTTTGAAAATGCCGCTAGAGCACTATTGTTCGCTAATATGACTGGTCAAGAAGTGACTGTACGTTTCATTACCTATTCTGATGCAAAAGCAGCAAAAGAAAAAATAGAATTAGCTGAAAAATATAATTTAGCTGGAGTGGCATATTTTAAAATTGACGGTGAAGAAGATAAGAAAATTTGGAGATAAATAGAGACAGGTTACAATATAGCTAATGCTAGATAATAGAGAAATATTAGAAGCGAACACCGATAAAATCGGTGTTTTAGATTGTAATAATTTCTTTGTTTCTTGTGAGCGGTTGTTTAGACCAGATTTAAGAGAAAAACCAGTTCTAGTACTTTCTAGTGATGAAGGTTGTGTGGTAGCACGATCTCAGGAAGTAAAAGACATGGGTATAGCAATGGGTGTCCCTTATTTCCATATAAAAGACATAATAAAGGACAGAAAAATAGTAACTTTTCCAGCTAACTTTGCTTTATATAAAGATATAGCAAAGCGTGTTTTTGTAACCGTAGAAGGTGAAGTGGGTAAGGTAGAAAGATATTCAATTGATGAGTGTTTTTTTAAAACAGATTTTGATTTTAAAGAAATGATTAGAGTAAAAAATAAGGTGGAAAGACACGTAGGCGTTCCGGTCTCCATTGGCGTAGCTTCATCAAAGACACAAGCTAAATATGTAAACAAGATTTCTAAAAAGACAAAAACTGGAGTAGAAGTTTGGTCGATGAAGACCTGGAAACAAAGATCTGAGAAGATTAAACTTTCAGAGTTGTGGGGAGTTGGTCAAGATAAGGTAAGGATGTTTAATGATTATGGTTTAGTAACAGTAAAAGATTTATTTAATGTCTCAAAACGTCAACTCAATGACTGGTTTGGGGTTTTTGGTGTTAGGCTGCAAGACGAGCTTATGGGAGAGATAGTTTTTCCGATTAATTTTAAGAAAGATTTACAAAAAAGTATTATGAACTCACGTTCTTTTAGTCAATCTACAAATGACATAAATGATTTAAAAGAAGCTATAAAATACCACGTTTTTAAATGTGTCAGTACCTTGTATGCAACCAAATTAGAAGCAAAAATTTTGCGAATAAGTATTAAACCCAGTTTTAATAATAAATCCCTTATACTCAATTCTAAATTAGAAGTTATTTTAAATGAGTCAACTAGAGATTTATTTACTTTAACAAAAGAAGCAATAAATTTACTTGAAATAAATTACAAACCTTCTATTCAGTATAAAAAAGCTGGGGTTATGTTATCTGGATTGGTGGTTGAACAGGAAAAAACAAATTCATTATTCCCAATTCCTGATAATACTAAAAATAAGGCGGAACTGACCAACTTACTCTTTTCAGTAAACCAAAAAAACAGGCAAGATATGTTGAGGTTAGGGAGCTTACCTGATCGTAAAAAAAGAATTTGGCTAAACAAAAAAGACCGTATTTCACCTGCTTACACTACTGATTGGCAAAAAATAAAAATTGTACATTAGAAAAATAAAACAGACATTAGTACTTAACAAAGTTGTAAAAGTAAGTCTCTTAAAATTTAAAAACAAATTTAAAAATAAGGTTAAATTTAATAATATTGTCTTGTTCTTTACAAGTTATCAACATAAGATTTCAGACAAAACGTCTTATTAAAATTATAATGGTCTCAGACGGTTGAGGTTGACATTAAAAATTTTGGCTTACTTTTCAAACAAAATTTTTTTAAATGTCTCTCCACAGAAAAAATTTCAACCGACTAGTCGCTATTTCATTCTCTATCAAATGAAAAAATGACTTCAGTTATTTAGTAAAAATAATAAATAAATAAACATGTACGTAATACCAACAAAAGTTGGCTTTACGCACCGGGTAGTCGCGATGCTCGTTGCGTGCGCTGTCGTACTCTGGTCACTCGGAGCTTACTCGACCGCACAAGCAGCTAACCTAACAGAAGTTAGTAACACATTAACCGACTCAGGACCAAGTGTAACTTCCGGTCATGATATCAAATTTACTATTCCTACCGGTTCATCACTAGGAACAGGCGATACTGTAAATGTTAATTTCCCAACCGGCTTCACTGGAGTAAACACTCTAGTATCTGGAAACCTAACTGTGACGGTTGAGGGAGGTGCTCCGGAAACAATTGGAAACTTTTCGGCGGTTGGACAGGATGTCTCTTTTGATAACGTCGCTGCGGCTGCTGGAGAAGAGGTGAGAATTGTTATAGCTGATGGTGTGGTGACAAACCCAGCTTCAATTCAATCTTATGAATTTACCGTTACCACAGCATCAGATAGTGGTCAGACAAGAGTAGCAATTGTAGATTATGTAACAGTCAGTGCTGTGATTGATACCACTTTTGACTTTACAATTTCAGGTTTGGCAACTTCTACCTCAGTTAATAACGCTAGTACCACCGGAACTACTGGTACAACTACCATACCGTTCGGTGTACTTTCATCAGACACTGTATACACTCTTGGACAAGAGCTTAGAGTTACAACCAACGCTATTAATGGATTTGTTGTTACTGTAGAACAGGACGGTAACTTGCAATCATCAACTGGTGCCGATATTGACGGATTTACTGACGGAACTTATGTAGATACACCTGCAGCATGGCAGTCACCCGGAGATTCTTTGCTGGATGAGAATACATGGGGACACTGGGGTCTTACTTCTGATGACTCAGACTTGAATGCCAATGAGTTCAATGTAGGCACAGGCGGGGATCGATGGGTCGCGGCAAGTACTACACCACGTCAGATTTTTTCACACAACGGTCCGTCTGACGGAACTACACAAGACTACGGTTTGGCAAAAGTTGGCTACCAAATTGAAGTGACACCGCTTCAGGAAGCAGCTGACGACTATACAGCAACACTTATGTATATTGCTACACCAACTTTCTAGTAAATTTCATTTACCAAATAAAAAACCACCATATTATTGGTGGTTTTTTATTTGGTAAACTGTTAATTTGTTTTATTTTTTTATACAGTCAAATGATATTATATATGTGTTTTAATTATGAATTTTGCACATCATTTTGCCACTATTACATTTAGGTTGGCGGTAATTATTTTTTTATTATTTGTTTCATTTATTAGTATTGTAAGCGCACAAGAGGAAGCTGGTGTTGGTATAAAACCGGCTAGTATAACTGATAAGTTGGAGCCGGGTGAAACCAGATCTTTTTCTGTTTCAGTTAGTAACCTAAGTGGTATCGATCAGACTTTTTATTTATCAAGAAGAGATATCGTTGATGTTGCTCCGGGTGGCGTTCCAGTTTTTGCAAACTCAAAAACAGAGCGTAGCGGATATGAACTTAGTGAATGGATTACCTTAGAGCAAGACTCTGTGTTTATACCAGCTGGAGAAGCACGAGCTGTACCCTTTGTCCTACAGGCACCGGAAGACGCTACTCCCGGTGGACACTTTGGTGCAATTGTGGTTTCGGTAGAACCTCCTGAAATGCGTTCTAGTGGAGCCAGTATCGGTTATGAGGTGGCAAATATAATAAGCATGCGCATCGCTGGAGAGGTTGTAGAGTCCGCACAAATAAGACAGTTTTCAACTGAAAAGTATATACACTCGAGTATTGATGTAAATTTTTTAGTCAGGATTGAAAATGAAGGTAATACTTTGGTAAAGCCAATCGGACCGTTGGAAGTGACAAATATGTTTGGAAAACAAGTAGCTAATATAACCTTTAATGAGAACGGAGCTGGGGTATTTCCAATGACTAAAAACGGACCGACCGTCAGAGACTATGAAATAAATTGGCAAGACGAGACACCTGGTTTTGGACGATATGAAGCTGTTTTAAGTGCTGTATATGGCGATGCCGGAGCTATGAAAACCATGACCAGTACAGTTACTTTTTGGGTTTTACCAATGAAAATAGTTGGTCCGGCTCTGGTTGGTCTACTCGTATTTTTCCTAGTAGTGTATTTTGGGGTTAAAATTTATATTAAAAGAACAGTAGCTGTCATGACCGGAGGTTCGACTAGACGTCTTGTTAGTCGACGACATAAGAATACACAATTCCCGGTTTTGTTGGTGTTTGTTACTATGTTGGTTATCACGGCACTTTTGATGATAATTTTACTCTTATTATTCTCTTAATAGTGGTAAAATAGTACTAATGAAAAATAGCATAGAGCATTCTACTTATCATAGTTTTCTACGGATAGCAGTGGTGGTATTTGCTTTCCTGTTGGTATTTGATAGTGGGATTATTTCTGAAAAAACAAGAACTTTATCCACTGGAACACAAGATTATTTGGCGCAAGCAGTAGGAGTGAGAGTTGGTGTAGCACCAACTCAAGTAAATCAACTAACAGCTAGGATTACGGAGTTGGAACAAGAAGTTGAAGCCAAAGATAGACTAATAGCAGTAAATATTGGTAATACTGAAGGTGAACAAAACGCCTCAGCAACTGACCGTTCCACCTTGATTTTAAGTATAATATTGTTTATTTTATTGGTTCTAATTGTTCTTAATTATATTTTGGATTATTTGCGAGCACGTCCTATTTTAAAAACTGAGGCTTAAAATGTTCAAAATACTGTATTAGTAAATTAATTTGGTAAGAATTACTTATTTTATACGTGTATATTAAAATAGCGCTGATTAAGGCGTTAATTTACTTTATGAATAAAACAATAAACGAAAAAGAAAATACTATTCCCAAAACTCCGTGGCGGTTTTTTGTGTATTCATCAAAACCTCATAAGATTTGGGCTTTTTCGGCTATTTTTTTGGTAATAATTGCTTCTTCAGTTGGTTCTGGTACAAGCTATATTTTTAAACTTATAGTTGATGCTGCAGAAAAAGGTGATACAAAATCAGCAATGTTTTGGGGTGTAGTATTACCACTTACATTATTTGTTATACAAGCAACTTATCGTTTAAGTGGTTTTGTAGCTGCAAATTGGACAACAAAAACTGCAAAAACGGCTGTAGACACCGTTAATTCGTATATTTTTAAACATAGTCATTCATATTACTCGAATAGATTTGCTGGTTCAATTTCAAGTAAACTGAGAAACATTATAGGAGCTGTAGATGAAATTATTCCTGATTTTTTGTGGGCCCAACTAGCTTCATTTGTTGGCTTTTTAGTTACTTTTTCACTTATATTTTCAGTAGATGGCACATCATCTTTTTTATTCATAATTTTGATATTTGTGCTTTATCTTACAAATAAAAAACTTGCTCCTGAGAAAACTAGGCTTTCAAAAATAAGTTCAGAGGCTAATACTTTACTAGGTGGAGGAATAATTGATAGATTAACAAATATAAGTGCAGTTAGACAATATACTAAGTACGAACAAGAGATAAATGATTTAAAAGAATTAACTGATAAACGAAGGATAGCACATAAAAATAATTGGTTTTATACAGAAAAGTTATTAATTATCAATACTTTTATATTATTTACTTTTTCCTTTAGTATTTTCTGGTTAGTTACTAACAAGTGGTCGTTAGGAGAAATAAGTACTGGTGATTTTGTGATGGTAGCGGCTTTAATATTTAATATTTCTGGATCACTTATATTTATAGGTAGAGCTTTTAATGCTATGGCTAAAACAATTGGTGAGTTACAGGAGGCCCTTGATGATTTACTAGTAAATCACGAAATTGTGGATGTCAAAGATGCAACAGATATGGTGGTAAATAATGGAAGAATTGATTGGAACGACGTGTCGTTTCAGTTTGAGAATAATGAAGTTTTTACAGGTTTTAACTTAAGTATAGAGGGTGGTCAAAGAGTTGGGTTGGTTGGTTCGTCCGGAGCTGGTAAGTCTACTTTTGTGTCATTGCTTTTACGCCAACATGACGTTGATTCTGGTTTAATAAAAATCGATGGACAAGATATTTCAAAAGTAACACAGGATTCTTTAAGGCAAAATATAGCCGTGGTACCACAAGAACCGGCTTTGTTTCATAGGACGATAAGAGAAAATATTGCTTACGGTAATACAAATGCTACTGACGAAGAGATTATCGAAGTGGCGAAACAAGCCCATGCTCACGAATTTATCAGTAAATTATCGGAGGGTTATGATACTTTGGTAGGAGAGCGTGGAGTGAAATTGTCCGGTGGTCAAAAACAACGAGTAGCCATAGCTAGAGCAATGCTTAAAAACGCTCCAATACTTATATTAGATGAGGCCACCTCAGCTCTCGATAGTGAAAGTGAAATTCTTATACAAAAAGCTCTTCATAATCTGATGGAAGGGAAAACAGTAATTGCCATTGCTCACAGACTTTCTACTTTAAGGGAAATGGACCGAATAATTGTTTTGGAAGAAGGGAAAATAATTGAAGACGGGAAACACACCGAACTTAAAGATGCAAACGGAGTATATGCTAAATTGTGGCAACATCAATCCGGAGGTTTTTTATTGGATTAGATTCCATCTTTACCCCGCATGCTCTGCATTAGGGTAGTTCATTAACCCTAAAAACCCCCAGTCTCACTGGGGTGTACGTTTAAAGACAACGTCGTATAACGAATAAGTCCATTCCGAAAGGAAGGACTTATTCGCTTAATATCATAATACGTATGTCATACCACAAACATACCATTAGAACATTATCACACTGTTTCTACGATCTAAAATATCATATCGTCTGGACACCAAAGTACCGAGGTAAGGTACTGGATAAACCAAAGATAAAACAAGAAGTAACAAGAGTTATTAATCAAATATGCAAATGGAAACAGTGGGAGATTATAGAGTTAAATATACAAGACGATCATATTCATCTTATACTACTCACATAACCTAGATATTCCATATCGTACGTAACGCAGATAATTAAAGGTAAATCATCAGCTTGGATGAAAAAGAAAGTTAAAAACATCGATAAGCTCTATGATAGAGGTTCACTCTGGGCTAGAGGATACTTTGTCTCCAGTATCGGACTAGACGAACACTTAATACGACGTTATGTACGTCATCAGTACGATAAGAATCAACTAGAACAACCATCTCTATTTAACCTCTTTAAGTGATGCTGGCATCGCCAGCTATTAAGAAGCCACCGGACCTTAGTCCCGGTGGTTTGTCACTTGAAATCATCGGTTGTCAAAAATTATGGCAAATTTATTTGTCGTGATTTTTCCTGTGTGTAACACGACTTATTTTGCAGTTCATTTAAATGTATAATCATCTAAATGAACTGGTTTTTAAAAAAAACTTATCTCCTTGGGTTGGTTTTTGGTTTTTTGTTCTTATTTTTTTCAACAGAACAAGTCAATGCCGCCAATATAATTAATTATAAAAATGTAATTTCTAACTCTGCTCCTGACCAAGCTGCAAATCACACGATTTCTTTTACATTAAAAACCGGAATTGGACCAAATAGTTACATTGAAGTGGTGCCGCCGACTGGTTTTGAAACGTTAGGCACATCAACATTTTCAGCTGATCGAAACGTGGAACTTTATGTTGACGAGGTACTGCGAAATTCTTCGGCTACACGGTCGGCTAGTAGTGATGGGGTAGAGATTTTTTCTGGTACACCAGGCCTTATCAAGTATACTTTAAATACCTCGAGTGGAATATCAGCTGACTCACAATTAAAATTAATGATTGGCAATCATACGTCAAAGGCAAATAACTTTAGTGTTACTTATAGTACCTCAACCGGCACTACCACTACGCCGGCGGATATAGTTCCGATTGTGAATGCGGATACGGTGGGAACAAAAAAAATGACTTTAAACATATACGATGGTAGTTTGGTAGCTAGCGCTAAACCCGTTATCGCACTGATAAGTCAGATTGGAGTGGGTCCGATTGATACTACTGAGGAAATCCCCCCATACCGTTTTAACGGAGCTCCATCTTCCACAGTTACCGGTGTAACACAAAGTGTGGAAATATTTTTGGAAACCGACGAGTTTGCTTTCTGTCGATACGACACCGTTCCGGGAACTGACTATGCTTCTATGATCAACGGTTTTTCCAATACCGGTTTGATTTACCACACTACAGTGGTTTCTGTCACACCAAACTCCACTCAATCATTTTACGTTAGGTGTATTGATGATGAAGGAAACTTTAATATTGATGACTATCTTATACAATTTCAAGTGACGGATATTCCAACCGGAACTTCAAATACCGAAGGAGAAACTGAAGGTGATGGTACCGGAAGTGGTGATGACGGTACCGGAAGTGGTGATGGTAGTGGAGGAACATCAGGTTCGTCAGACGGCGAAAAACCAACTTCTGGTGGTGATTCAGGTTCTGGAGGTTCCGGTGGTGGTGGTGGTGGTGGGTCTGGTGGCGGTAGCGGTAGTTCCGGTGGTGGTGGTTTTGAGTCATCCGAAGGACCTTATAGAAGTGGTGATGGTAGAGTTATTATTTCCGGAAAGGCTTATCCGAATTCAACTATAGTAGCTTTGGTCGATGGAACTGAAGTTGCAACTAAGAAAGGTAATGCAGATGGAATATTTTCTGTAACTCTAGATGAAATAGCCCGAGGTGTATACACCTTTGGTGTTTATGTATTGGATAAAAATGACACAAAGTCTTCAACCTTCAATACTTCGTTTACAGTTTCCGGTGCCAGAACAACTTCTCTTTCAAATATTGTTGTTACTCCAACAATAAGAGTTGATCCAGACCCAGTTCAGTCTGGTCAAACTTTTGAGATAAGTGGTTACGCCTTGGCTAGTTCTGAGGTAACGATTGAAAACATGAAAGATAAATCAGCTCCAAGTTTAAAAACTATCAATGTTACAGCTGACTCAAATGGCGCATGGAAAACAACTCTAGATGCTACTGATTTCAATACAGGTACGTATAAAGTCAGAGCAAAAGCTGAGCAATCGGATGGTAGCAAGGCCGGCTTTTCCGATTATCTATTCTATGGAATTGGTCAAAAGGCCGACAAACCAACGACGGCCGATCTAAACAGTGACGGAAAAGTAAATCTAACCGACTTTTCGATTCTTTTATTTAATTGGACCGGTTAGTGAAGAAAATGAAACAAATCCCCAAGTCAAACAAAACATATAAATTCTATGTACTATAATAAGTAACGAATATGTCATTTCTGCAAAGATTAAAAAACAGAGGAGTTCGTTCTGAGCAGGCTTCTTTACAGTCTGATTCTGAGGAAACAGCGGTCGATAAAGTTGCTCAGTTAAATGTGGATGTTTATCAAACTGAACGATCGGTTATTATTTATGCCCAAGCATCAGGAGCCGACATGAATGATATAAATGTGTCTATTGAAGGAGATGCTGATATCGTTTTGATTGAAGGCAGGCGTGTTAGGCCAGAGTACCTTGTGTTTACAAAAAAAAGAGAAGCCGGCTCGTACTTTGCTGAAGAATGCACTTGGGGAGATTTTTATCGAAGAATTATTCTACCTGAAAGTGTAAATATTGAAAAAGCGGAAGCAAAAATCAAGAATGGAGTCTTAATTTTAATTTTACCTTTACTAAAACCAACCGAGAAGGAAAAAGTAAAATTGAAAATAAAACAAGAAAGAAGAACTTTTGCAAATAAATAGTCTAATTATGATTTTTGATAAAATAAATTTAAATACAGTAATTTCTCTCAAAGTCATTGTTTTTGTTGTTTTGTCTTTTCTGTGGTTTGACTTTGCATCAGCTGCTACCTTGGAGGTTTCTCCGGCTAGTGGTTCCTACTCAGCAGGACAAACTTTTACTACTGTAGTTAAAGTTCTGCCCTCTGGTCAAAAAATTAACGCTGTTGAAGCTACTTTGAAATTCGATCCAGCTACCTTATCGGTAGTTAATGTAAACAAAAATGGCTCAGCCTTTTCTCTTTGGACAGTTGAGCCGACTTTTTCTAATAGTGCCGGTACTGTCTCTTTTGGTGGTGGAAGTCCAACTCCATTTTCTACAGCATCAAATTTGGTAACTATCACTTGGCGAACAGTTAGTGAAGGAAATGGTAAAGTAACTTTCTCTGATGCCTCTGTTTTGGCTGCAGACGGACAAGGAACCGATGTGTATAAATCTGGTGTTCCAGCTTCATATACCGTTTCTTTGGCTCAGGCTCCGGTTCCGGCACCAACACCAGAGCCTGTACCGACTCAAACTTCGGCTCCAGCTAGTTTAAATGAAAATGATGATGAGGCGATTGTTTTTGGAGATCCACCAAGAGCGCCTGAGGTAGGTTCACAAGCTTTCTTGGATCCCGAGGTTTGGTATTCAAGCACTGAAGGAGTGTTTAATTGGACATTACCGTTTGATGTAACTGAAGTAGCGGTAGAAATTGCCACTTCTGCTGAAAATAAACCTGAACTAAATAATAACGTTGTTTATGATCCTCCGATAGATGAATTTAGGGTAACTAAAGAAGATTTGGTGGAAGGTGTGCAGTATATAAGTGTAAACTTCAAAAACCAAGTAGGTTGGGGTGCGGTAACGAATAGAAAACTTCAGATAGACACCAGATCACCGGAGCCCTTTGTCATAGCGGTAAAAACCGGAACCACACCTTCATCATTCCCAACAATTGAATTTGAAGCAATGGATGAAACTTCAGGCATTGACTACTATGAAATGACTATTGCCGATAAGGAGCCAGTCACTGTTACTCCTGATGAAGCAAAGTTGGGTTATCTACTAAAGGAGCTTGAAGATGGTACTTACACTGTAAAAGTCACCGCCTATGATATGGCCGGAAACAAAACCGAAAGTACAAAAGCAGTACTGATAACGGCTGGCTGGATAAAGCCGTTTGAGGTCGAGGAAAATAAGAGTTTGCTTAGCTATATTACGCCAATAAATGTTTTGATTTTCTTCCTGATATTAATTATCATTCTACAAAGTATTTACATTTGGTACGAACGAAAACAAATCAAACTTAAAGAAGAAAAATTAAGAAAGGAAACTAGAGAAATACAGGATCAAATGGAAAAAATATTCTCAGCCTTAAGAGACGAAATTTATGACCAAATAAATACTATTACTAAACGAAAACGTCTTTCTAAAAATGAGAAAGAAGCGGTGGAGGGATTGAACCAAGCTTTGGAGGTATCCGAGACATTGATAGAAAAAGAAATTAATGATGTAAAGACGATCTTGAAGTAGAAAAACAGACAAATCCACAAAAAATAACTAATAACGCGCCAGTCTAAAAGACTGGCGCGTTATAATATAATAGCCCGATTTCTAACTTATGAAATAGGGTTTGGTTTGTAATACTAAATGACACATATAAAGATACATAAAAAATTCGTATCGGTGATTTTGCTACTGCTTGGTTTGTGTGCAGGGTTGTTTGCTTATGGCTCAGTGGCAAAAACAGAATTTGTGTCTGAGACATTGAAAGTAATTCCTGATTCAATAACGTCAACAACTTGGTCAAATATTGAACATATCTATGAACAAGATGTTTCTGAATACGCTTTGTATCAAGAATTTTCGAAAAAGAATTCAGCATTTTTATATACTACAGTGGAACAAAAAGAGGAAGTTAAACAAGAAAAAAATGTTCTTAAACAAAAAGAAAAAACTCCGCAAACTGTAAGTGGGATTGACGTAACAAATGATAATAACAATTCAACAACCAGTGAAAAAAGTACAAGTACTATTGATACAGAAATGGATCACGACTCTGGAGAGTCTTTAGAATCTGTTGATTTGGAAGAAACTACCGAAGTCGATGAGGATAACGCTTTTAATAATGATTTAAATGAGGATGTGTCGAATCCGGATCCTGACACAGAGAAATTAGAAACGGAACTTGAACCTGAACAAGAGCCTGAACAGGTATCTGAAGAAAGTGATAAAGATATAGTTGACAGTGAGGTTTCATTTATCCAAAACAACAGTTTAGTTTGGGGTGTGTTTGTTGATGCTAAACACAGGTATCCGTTGTTACAAGAGTTGGTTACTGAAGAAGTTGAAAATAGCCAATCTGATGAGGAAACTGAACCTACTGAAGAATCTGAGATAAAACCTAAGTCTGAACCATCAGAATCTTTGGTAACAGAGGAGAAAAAAGACACTTTGTCTGAATCTGAGGAAGAAAGTAAGTCGGACAATGAAGTGCTAATAAATGAAAATGGAATTGATGACGAAGAAATCGATGAACAAGAATTTTTAAATGCCGCTTCAACTAGTCCGATTGTGGTGACTAAGGAGGATGTTGCGACTAACACAACCAGTAACGTAGCTTCAAGTAGTGAGGCAGATATAAATGTTGAGGAAAAACCCAACAAAGATATAAAAAATCAAAAAACAAAACAGGTTGATAGTGAAGGTGTTGCAGGTAGTGAGCAAATAACAACTGCCGAAATATTAATGTCCGGTTTTGGAGTGCCTCTAACTAGCGATCAGATTAAGATTAGTGGGGCTCAATTGAGATTGTCACTCGGTGCAAAAGTAAATAAAAAGAAATCCGATGTAAAAATCAATCTTCGCTTGTTGTACAAGGTTGATGCTCAAAGTGACTGGTTAAACGGTGGAATCCTTGAATTAGATGAAGAAATTTCAAACAGTATTAATGGTGGTTACTACTTATTTGCGTTACCTGAGGTGGTTGATGAGCAAACACTAAGTAACCTTGATATAAAACTGGTCTATTCATATAGTACGTCTGATGATATTAATTTTTATATTGACAGTTCTTGGCTTGAAGTATTTACAATCGAAAGAATTAATATGGCTGAGACTGACTTGGTCACAAACTTTGATAATGGTTTTGATAACGAGCTGTTGTCTGGAGACATATTGAGGTTACCAAACGGTGAAAAGATTTCTATTAAGAACACTGATGATAATACAGACGAAACATTAATTATTAAGTCAGACAAAACAAATTATGCCGGTTTGAGTGAAACGGCGACTTATTTTAGTGTAACCAATACATCTGATAAGGATGATGAATTTACGCTATTAACACATTTTCCTAATGACGTCGGTGAAGTTAAAGAAATTAATATTTGGAATCAAAATAAGCCAAAAGAAGTAGTTGTACCTGAATATGGTCCGTTTGTTTATCATTGTACTGATGGTTGGGAATATAGTGGTGAGCCGATAAGTAAGTCGTTATTTGATATATCCAAAATGTTTTCTCCTGACAAGAAAGATATTATTAAAACAAATGATCAAATCAAAGTTGATAATCTTGAAGAAGTGCAAGAAAATGTTTCAAAAACACAAGATGAAGAACAGGATAGTTCTACAGATACTGAACAAGTAGACAGTGTGGAAACTGCTGATAGTGAATCCAACCAAGAACAAAACGTCGTGATCGAAGAACAGACGGAAGCGGGTGTTGACCAAAGTGCTGGCCGTAGTACCACTAGTGATGAAGTGGTTGATGCGGATATCTTGGAGCCGGTGGAGGTTGTAGAAGAAAATCTCTTGCCATTGGAGGAAAATAATGAAACAGACGAATTTAATAATCAATCAATTGAAGATGATACGACTGCTCCGATTGATGAGGACACATCTTTGTTTGAAGACGATACTTCTGATTCCGACACAAATACCACCAGTACAGTTTCTTGGTTACCTGTACTAAAAACTAAGTCGTTGTTGTTGAACGATGTTTTGGTGAAAGATTTGGTTAAAACAACCTCAACTAAAGTTGTGAGTGATGAAATCGAAGATATGAAAGTGGATTCTATGATTGATATCGAGTCTATAAAAGATGACGAGGATGATACTGATCAATTATCCAACAAAGACGAGGAAGAAGTTGTTCCTACCTACATGTGTCGTAATACAAACATAATTCGTACTTGCGACAGTATTGAAGGTGACAATACAGTGTGTCGAACTGAAAATGTTAAAGTTAGAGAAAATGTGCTTACTCGTTATGAGTCAGGTTGGGAAAAGAAAGAGTTTAAGGAAGGAGGGATGTCCAAACCTGGTTTACTGAAACGAGTAGGGGACTTTTTAGGTTTTGGTCCAGAACTTAAGGACGTGCCTGAAGAATTCTCTCAAAAGACTCACAGTAAAGAATCATACAAAATTAAATCCGGTGAAACCATTTATTTCAAAATGGATATAGAGTTCCCACCGTTTTCTTCCGGAGAATTCTGGATTGAAGCGATTGGTGATAATGAATATGGTTTGCTGGACCCGTTTTGGTCAAGTCAGTGGCAATATCGCATGCCTATAACTATCGATAATACCGGCGGTGACGAAACCCTAACTGAATATCAAGTTTTTCTTGAAGTAACGAGTTCTGAATCTGATTTTTGGACTAATGTTAAAAGTGATGGGGGTGATATCCGTTTTGTACAAGAAACAGCAATTGGTCGAGAAGGTGAGTGGTATGGTACCGGTTGGTTGAATAGAATCCCAGTTACTATTCAGTCGTCACAAGTCACATCTGATTTAACTAATTTTCCTGTATATGTAGACCTTTCTGATCTAGGTAGTTTTTTCTTTAATTCAGTACAGACAGATGGTTCTGATATAAGAATTACCGAGAGCGACGGTTTGACTGAATTACCTTACGAATTAGTGGCTATTGATACAGGGGGTGATACTGGTGAGTTGCACTTTAAAGCAAGCAACATATCGTCTTTACAAGATACTACTTTTTACGTTTATTTTGGTAATCCAAATGTTAATGGTTATTCCGAAACCGACACTTACGGCAGTGAAAATGTTTGGACTAATAATTTTTTAGCAACTTATCACTTGGAAGAAAATTCTGCTGGTACTGGAAATTCCGGTTTGTATAAAGACTCAACTTCCAATGATGAAGATGCTGACGATGAAATAAACTCAACCGGAAAAACCGGAAAATTAGGTAAAGGACAAGAAATTCGTTCACGAGAGACAAACCCTGACGATCACATACTTATACCAAATACTGTATTGAACGGAGAAACTGACGTAACTACTTCTTTTTGGCTAAACACTTCACAAACCGGTGATCAAGCACTTCTTAGTGGAGGTGCCAGTAATGATATTTTAATCTTTCTTCGAAACACATCTTTGGTATTTTATGCCGGTGGATCCACAGCCACATTTGCTTTAGATACGACTGTAACCGACGGAAATTGGCATCATTTTGCTGTGGTTCGTGACGATAGTAGTAATCAGGTTAGGCTTTATGTGGACGGTCAAGCTGATAACCAGAACCCAATTTCAACCAGTATGAGTTCTTTGTCGATTCCCGTTGATTGTCTTATGGTCGGTGGTGAACAAGATGGTTGTATGGTGGCTTGGGGGCAACCGCAAGAGATTGATGGTTATGTCGACGAATATAGATTTAATGATGCTGTTTTGAGTGCGGATTGGATTTCTGCTTTATATAACAACCAGTCAACCACTACAGATTTCTATAGTATTGGTTCCAGTGAAAGTTATATATCAACCACCTTTACTGAACTGGATCACTGGGTACAACATTTTGATTACTCAGGTAATGAAGCCGATATATGGGTACAAGTTGATAATTTACCAGCAAATTCCTCAAGTACAATCTATCTTTACTACGGAAACAGTTCTGCAGATTCAGTTAGCGATGAAATGGCTACTTTCAGTTATTCAACTACAACAGATTTGTATTATGTAGTTGATGGTACTTCAACCGGAGATATAGAGGTGTACAGCTTGGTTGATGGAAATGAAATTTCCTTAGATGGTGGAACTCCGGTTTCTCTTGATGCCGGAGAAACTACCGGTTTGTCGGGTTATTCTTCTAGTTCTGTGATCAGTACGCTTGGTCCTATTTCAGCTACTATAAATGATGCCAAAGCAGATAGTGTCACACCAATATCTTTTGCCACTACTACACACGCTGTACCTACCAATAGAAATACTAGTAGCTATTTTATACATTCACCGTATGGTACTGCCTCTGTGCAAACCTATATCGGGAGTAGTGGTACGGCCGACGAAAGTTTTACTGTGGCCACAGGATCTACAAAAATTTCAAACACTGACGCCGGCGGAACAAACGGAGTTATTATTGAGTCTGATTTACCTATCTTGGTTTATCACCAAGAGAGCTCACGTGACTCAATAGTCGCCTATCCTCCAACTACTAGAGATTTATTTGGTATTGATTCAAACAGTATCTATGTAACCTCTTTAACTGATAATCCCGACCCAAGTTATTATTGTTCGGGTGGAAACAGTGGAACTTTAACCGGAGTAACACGTGGTGAGGCACAAGGTTTCAATAATTGTTCTCAAGGTGCGGATGGTACCGGTGATGCAGTTCGGTTGACTGGAGCAAGTTACCCTATGAGTGCTATACAGCAGGCTGACGGTGATGGTTCAGAGTCAACAATGTTCTGGCCACAGCATGAATTTTCAACCGAATATTATCTGACTACAGACACGGCTTACGTGGCTGTGGTTTGTTCACCTAGGTTTGGTTCTTCAAATATTGAGGTACAAACAAATGGCGGTTCGACGGTTGAATCAGCTACTTGTTCGCCGAGTGGAAATCTACCTGGTAAAGCTTATTTTGATAACTCACAAGGTGGGGACGCACTTGCTTTTACTGCCGGACATAAAGTTGTTTCTACAAACAGAGTTCCGTTTTATGTGATGTATGAAGATGATGTTGAGGATAACGACGAAACAAATATTTTGAGTGCTGTGCAGGCTAGAAAATATAATGGTGTAGATAAGCCATACACATTTGGCTCAGAGGAGATAAATATAGATGCAGAGTATGAACAATTATCTTTTGCTTGGTATGAAAACATCGATGCTCAAACCCCAACAACTCCGTGGTCATTAGGTGAAGGGGTTGATGCTGATGAGGGTGATTCTATTACTGGGCAAGGTGCGGTGAACACTAATGCTGTGTTGCGCTTGCGTATGAATTTGCTGGCAAATTCCGCTACCGGCTCAGCTGAGTCATCAGCTTTTGAGCTACAATACGCTAAAGCAAATACTTGTAGTACAGCTAATAATTGGCAGCCGATTGGTGAAGTGGGAAGTTCTACTGCGGCGTTTTCCGGTTACAATAATTCTGTAGACGATGGTACAACTTTATCTTCCAGGCTTCTGGCCTCCAGTACTGTTTCTGCAACTTATGAGGAAGCTAGTTTGTCTGAATTTTTACCAAATGAAATAGGGGTTGATGAGGTTGCTGAATGGGATTGGGTTTTGACAAATAGCAATGCTGATACTAATTCAAATTATTGTTTTAGAATGATACGTTCCACTGGTGAAGCGTTAACCTCATATACTTTATACCCTCAATTAGAAACGTCCGGACCGCCAGAACCACCAACTTTATCAAAGTTTTTTGATAACGAAAGAACCGCTTCAGCGACACCTGTATTGGAATTTACCACCACAGATGTTTCGGGAGATAGTCTTCGCTATCAAGTGCAGTTGGATAATGATTACGATTTTAGCTCAGTAGTTTTTGACAGAAATTCTGAAACTCACTTCACTCAGTTTGAAAACCTAAACACCCCTTCTGATAAATCACCATTTGATAGTGGCGCCCTGATACGATTTACCGGACAAAGTGCGGTGTCGGCCAGTACTACGTATTGGTGGAGAGTTCGCGCTAAGGATCCGGATGGTTCGAATATGTGGAGTGACTGGTCTGAACCTTTTAGCTTTACCACGTGGGGCACGACCACTGTTTCTGAATGGTACCAGACTACTGATGAACAATTTGAGACAAACTCTTTAGTTGGTTTATCAACTACTGGATCCGATTCGGTTGAGCTAAATATCGGTAAAACAGTAATCGGTGAGTACGGTACGGTGTCTTTAAGTAACGGAGCTACTACTACGGTCAATCTTGATGAAACATATTCTAATCCGGTGGTGGTTGCTTCCATAAGGTACGCAAGATCAGTACCAAACGGTGATCAGCCGTCAGCTAGGGTCTTTAATAAAACAGCTACCAGCTTTGATGTTTTAACTGACAATTACACTGGTGATGCTCCGGGCTCTGCAACAGTCGATTACATGGTTATGGAAGCCGGCGAATATATTATCGACGATGGTGGAGGAGGCACCAGAGTATATGCTAGTAGTACTAGTGTGAGCTCATATATTGGAAGTCCTATTAGCGGAGACCCGGGAACTGATATAACCTTCCCGACTTCTTTTAGCGGGACTCCGGTTGTTTTGACTATGGTTACCACCAATAACGATCCCGATTGGGTTCTTTCAGCAGTGTATGACGGAAATAATGTAACCAACCCACCAACCGCTACCGGTATGGGAATTTACTTACACGATAACATAGCTTCCGACGGCCACTCTTCAGCAGAAGATATTGACTTTATTGTTTTCGATAAAGAAAATGGAATGAATAATGCTGTTGCGTTTGATATATTAAATAGTGGTATATCAAGTGGTGTAGTTGATGACGTTCCGGATACTATTTCATTTTCATCAGCATTTAGTTCAGCTCCCGGGCTTACCTTGGTGCAAATACTTACTATGAACGGAAATCAGGGAGGGTACGCAATGGTTGATACAGACACGCCAGCCACGGCTAGTGGTGTCACGGTAGCTGTGGAAGAAGGAGGTACTAGTGGCGGTAGAACACACGCTGATGAGGATGTGGGTATTGTGGCTTTTCAAAATGCAACCGGAACAATCATCAGAGCCGGTTCAGGACAAATGACCAGTACAGCGATTGATTTTGATGATGGCGTTACCGGAAATGCGTGGGGTGAAATAAGGTTTTCAGATACTGGTGATGTTGTTTACCATGTGGAATATAACACCGGATCAGGTTTTTCAGACATACCTGATTCTGCACTCCCTGGAAATAGTTCAGGTTTTACAACTTCTCCAATTAATATTCTTGATCTAGATACTGAGACTTATAATGAAATTAGATTGGTAGCCAACCTGAGCGGTGCTAACCCTGAGGTGTATGAGTGGACTGTGGTGTGGGGACAGAGAGTTGATATACCAACTCACTTTGATCCGTTTGATAATGAAAAAATATCAACCACCACACCAACATTAGAGTTTACTTCAAGCGACCCGCAAAGTGACGACTTAGTATACGAAGTCTCATGGAGTACTGATAATACTTTTGCAAGTGCAAGTACCACGATTAACTCAAGTTCTTCAGTCAATTTCAACAACATATCTAGTTCAACAGACACAAGCCCTTTTGTGTCGGGTGATAGAATTTCCTATAAAATTCAATCTGGAGAAGCTTTGACTAATGGTCAAACTTATTGGTGGAGAGTACGAGCCAAAGACCCTGCTGGAAGTAATTCTTTCTCTCCGTGGTCTGGCGCGCAATCTTTTACTGTTGATACGTCAGTTACTGTTTCTACCTGGTTCCAAACCACGGCCGAACAATTTAGAACCGGTACTTTGATAGGTGTGTCGGCTTCCACAACCGGAGGTTTTGTAAGCAACGACTCGACAGTCGGTGAATACGCAACAGCTGTTATAACAAACGGTTCTTCAACGGTAATACAAACCCAAAGAAGTTATAACAACCCAGTGGTGGTCGCTTCGGTTCGTTATGATATTCCAACAGATACTCAGAGAGTAGCAAGAGTAACAGATAAACAAAGTGACCAATTCACCGTACTGGTAGATAATTACAACGGTTCAGTTAGTGGTAAAACCACTATTGATTATATGGTGATAGAGGAAGGTGATTGGACAATAGAGGACGGGTCGTCCGGTACTCGAGTTTTAGCGGCTACCCATGAAAATGTTTCAACCGTAAGGGCGAACGACGTAGGTGACGGTTTGTCGGGTGAAAGTATTACCTTTTCGCCAAGCTTTTCAACTGCACCGGCAGTAATTACTACCGTATCATCAAACAACGATACCAGTTGGGTATTTTCAAGTGTTCATTCACCGAGTGATGTTACTCTCCCACCGACTACCGACGGATTTATACTTTGGTTAAACCGAAGTTTTGAAAGTGCGACACACGGTGCTGAAGATGTCGATTACATTGCTTTTGAAACCGGACATGGAACAAACACAACTAACGAGTTTGATGCTGTGGTAAGTGGTGACAGTGTAAGTAATACGCCGACTTCTGTTTCATTTAGTTCGAGTTTCTCAAGTGCTCCACAGGTGACACATTGGTTCAACAAGCTACTCAAGATGGTGGAAACGGAGCTTATGCGGCTGGAGCCAGTAGTACACCGGCTACTACCGGAGGACACACTGTCTTTGTTGACGAAGATGGTAGTGGAGCAGATAGGGGACATACCAATGAATACACAGCTCATATTGCGTTTGAAAATTCATCTGATCAAATAACTAGAGAAGATACTAGTGGTAGTATTTATAGTTCAGCCATACCGTTTAGTGATGGTACCGGTCCAAAATTTGAAAGAGTATTATTTAACGCTACTAATCCAGCAAACAGTACCACTACGATTCAAGTGCAATATCTTACAAGTACCAGCACTTGGGCATTGGTACCAAATTCACAAATATCTGGTAACAGCAACGGAACCACCAGTTCTCCAATTGACCTTACAAATATGAATCCGGCGGTGTATGACACTATTAGGTTGGTAGCTACTATGGAATGTGACGGTACTTCATGTCCGTCTTTAAATGATTGGGCAGTTGAATGGTCGGAGGGCGTGCCGGTGTCAGGTACAATTAAACAAAGTGACAGATTAACAAATGTAACCAGCGGGACAGTTCAGGTGGCCGTCAATAACACACCTGGAAACACTGGTTCAATTGCCGGAGATGGAACTTGGAGTATAAACAATGTAACTGCTTTTGAGGGAGATGTGGTAACAGTTTGGGTGACCGGAGCTTCAGATGAAAATGAAGCGGTTGGAGTATTTGTTTACGGAGGAGTAGGTGACATGACGGGAGTTGAACTTTTTGAAAAACATTTGTCTTTGTCGGCTGACAGTAGTGCTACCAATACTAACGCACTGTTGTCCACTTATGACAATAGTGTGTCCAGTAACGAAGATATCTTTTTTGATGTAGATGCGCTAAATGATTTAGATTTGTGTACAGTGTCGGGTTGTGATGAAGCTAGCTTATATATAGGTTCAGGTGAAGTATATCGACCGGATAGTTCTAGTAGTGGGAATGTTGAAGTTCATGACTTTATTAATGACGGAACTTTAGTAGCAGACGCAAATACTGTTAGAGTTTCTGGTTCGTGGCAAAATAACGCGACGACAAACATAAGTGGCTCTACCGTCTTGTTTACTGCCACTAGTACCAATGAAACAGTTGATGATAGTAGTGGTACACTTAACTTTCATAATCTAACTTTTGGTGAGACTTTGGGTACCGCTACATGGAAAACCAGCGATCCACTTAATCTGACCGGCTCTCTGCAAGTTGATTACGGAACACTAGACCGGTCATCGTCAACAATTATGGTTTCCGGAGGTGTACAAATTGGAGTTAACGGTTTACTGTCTGGTATTTCAACCACAACTTTTAACGGTTCAGGCTCTTCCAGTTGGACTGATAATAGTTCCGATAGACAAGATTTGGGATATGTGGTTATTGATGGTGATTCTAAATCTGTCAGTTTACAGTCGAGTGTAAAGGCTTCAAACATCACTATTGGCGCAAACGATACTTTAAATGCTGGGGGAGCTAACACTTTGTATTTGTCCGGTAACTTCACAAACAATAATATCTTCGTTCCACAAACCGGAACAATACAAGTAATCGGTAGTGGTACTAATGCGATAATAAAAACCAATAATTCTTCACTATACAACTTAATAGCTTCGACTACTGATTCTGGTAATATTGCATTTTCAGAACAAAACGTAACTTTACTCGGCTCACTTACTATAGCTACCGGTACCGTAACAATGCCTGTTGGAACTACTACAATTGGTGGTTCGTTCCTAAACCAAAATGGTGTATTTGCTCATAATAATGCTTCAGTAGTGTTTAACGGAACCGGGAACAAAAACATACTTGTTAACGGTGATGAGTTTTTAAATGCTTTTTATGATGTAAGTTTTTCTGGTTCTGGTAATTGGACTTTTTTGGATACCAATGCCACTTCTAGTAACACTTTCCTTATAAAGGGCGGAACGGTCAATTTACCTAGTGGTCAGCTGTCGGTAGATAGAGATTTTGTCGTAACTGGAGGCTCGTTTAACCATAACGACGGAGAAATAGTTCTCGCAATAAGGGCTGATGATGTATTCTCAGCTAATGGTTCGGCTGTTAATGATTTACGAATAATTGAAGGGTCTCCAATACCGGAAGGTAATTATTCACCGCAGTGGTTGTATCGTGAAATGATTACTGTTCATTCCACAAATATAGATGAAAATTTGACTGATTTTCCTGTCTATATTGATTTAAATAATTTTGGAACAAACTTCTTTGATCGTATAAATTCCGATGGAGGTGATATCCGCATAACCGAGTCAGACGGCATATCAGAAGTTCCAAGAGAGGTTGTTTCAGCTTCCACTACAGCAGAAACTGGTGAGGTATATTTTAAAGCTCCAACTCTATCTTCTACCACAGATACTGTATTTTATATTTATTACGGTAACGCTACAGCAACGGACTATGCAGTAGACGATACTTATGGCGCGGAAAATGTTTGGGATAGTAACTATCTTGGTGTTTACCACTTATATGAGACTAGTACCGGCGTGGCTAACGAATTTACTGACAGTACTGCCAATGGTAATCATGGTCGCGGTGAAAATACTTTACCTTCACCGACAACTGGAAAAATTGGAGGTGGACAAGATATGGCTAATGGTCACATTGACTTAGGTTCTGGTTTTACTGATATTGGTACCAATAATGAATACACCATAGAAACTTGGGTTAATTTGGACGCTTCTGGTGACTATTCTTTGGTTTCTCAGTGGGGTGGCGGCGCCAGTGGTTATCTCTGGTGGGCTGATGCCGCAGGTGTCGGTACCGGTTTTTGTCATTATACCGATGGAACATATACTCCTACAAACATCTGGGCAACCGGAAGTGATTGTCAAAGTGACGACTCACAAACTATCGGCTCATGGCAATATGGTGCTATTCGTTACGAAAATGGTTCAGCAAATACACATATAAACGGTACCACCACGGGTGCGGTGGTGACTGGTTTGTCATATTCGCAAGCCGGAGTACCATTCTCCATTGGTTCAGAACAAGGTAACAACAACAACCGAGCAATTAATGGTCAGATGGACGAAGTGCGCATTTCATCAATCGATAGAGGTTCGGCGTGGGTAAGAGCTAGTTACTTAAATCAGTCAACTACTACAGATTTTTATACCAACACGGTCGCTTCGGCTAATTCGATGACAAGAACTTTATCTGACGCTACACTAAATGTCATCGGTAATATTATTATTGAAAGTGGACAAGTGCAGTTTCCAAATACAGCCTTGAATATAGGTGGCTCGTTTGATAATGATGGGACTTTTGTAGCTGGAAGTGGTTTAGTTAATTTTAACTCAACATCAACCGGTAACAATGTAGCTCCGGGGTCTTCCAGCTTTTATGATTTGTCATTTGACGGAATTGGTGGTGGTTGGACTGTCGTCGAAAACGCCACTACTACTAACTCACTTTTGTTTAATCAAGCAGATGATCTAACTGTAGATAGCGGAGTAATTCTTGAATCAGTTGGTTCGTTCACCAACAACTTAGCCAATGCTTCAACAACTTGGACAGGAGCAACTTTGTTGTTGAGTGGAGGTAATACTTATACGGTAAATAATAAGAATAACGAGGGAGATGATTATAATAGTCTGGTATTAGACAATGACACCCATGTTTCTTTCTGGAACTCTAGCGCTTCAACTTATAGTTTGAACAATTCGTCATCGTTATACTCTCAAGACCATGATGCGGTTGATGGTGATTTGTATATTTTTGGAAATTACACTAGGGCAAGTGGAACTGAGTACTGGAGCTACGCTACTGACTTTGACGGTAACGATCTGTCCGGAGGGTCAGAAAGACAAGTTGATGTTAGGGTTGCTTCTAGTTCTGTTGTTAATATCGATGGTTCAACGTTATCTATATTTGGTACAACAACCGCCTCAACCACAATAGATTCAATAAATAACAATTTTAGTTTAAATGCCAGTAGTTCAGTTATTAACGCTAGTTACTTTAATATTACCGGTACAGATATGGATGGATTAAATCTAACTGCTTCAAGTACTCTTACTACTTTTTCCAATGGTCTATTTGACGTACCGACAGGCCTTAGCGGACTAACAATTGACGCTTCAACCATCGATACAAATCCAGCTAAGCAAATATTTAACATTGGATTTGCTACCACTACCGCGGGTACTGCTTCAAATGTTACGCTTTCCGGTTCACCTTCTTCTTTCATTTGGTTTAGATCAGGATTTGGGAATCTTTATGGAGAAGCCTTCGATAATAACGACGCGAACCCAGGTTCGGTTAGATTCGATGATTCTTCAAACACCGTTACTGTTTCTGGTGTTGTATATAGCGATGACGGTCAGACTACCATGGGGGCGCCTACCTGTAATGGTATTGTTAATAATGTTCGTATTATAGTGGACGGTGGTTCTTACGATTCATCAACCAGTTGTGACGCTGTTACCGGTGCGTATTCGTTTCCAGCTGTTACCTACACCGGTGATCCTGAAGTGATTGTTTATCTTGATACCAACGGCGGAGAGGTAGGTTCGGTAGTTACAAAAACCATGACTGGTGATGTCACTGACATGGATGTGTATGCCAATCGAGTGATATTGCGTCACGAAGACACCAGCCCTCTAAATATCTCTGATATGACAGCGTATGATTTTGGTGACGACGCAGACGTTAAATTTACTGCTTCAACCAGCACCGGGGCAAGTCTGCTTACCTTACTGGGGACTGAGCTTTACGTATGGGCAAGTTCAACTTTTTCACCACTTGGTACAGTTACATTACAAGCCAATGCTGAAGCTAACGGTTATGATGGCTCTTTGGTCTTGGCCACTTCATCTACTTTCTTGGCTTATGGTACCAGTACTTATACAATTGGCGGTCGATTTGTACAGGGTAGTGGAGCGATATTTTCACCGGCATCTTCTACCGTCCTCATGAATGCCACCACTACCGGCAAGAGTATTACATCGTTTGACCCAATTAATTTTTATGAACTGACTTTTAATGGCACTGGTGGTGGTTGGAATATCGGAGCTGATTTGGTGATTGACCAGAACGTGAATATTAACAACGGAACAGTTACCGGAACCGGAGACATAGAAGTGGTTAACGGTAATATTTCCGGTGATGGCACTCTATCCATGGGAAATGGTACTGTAACGGTTGATAGTACAAATGTCCTTGGTGGAAATACCGCTTGGACTTTCAACAACCTTACTTTAGGCGACGGAGTTTCGGTTGGCACAACCACTCTTGCTTCTGGTGCAACAACTACGATACTTGGGGCACTAAATATTGCTAATGGACATACTTTAAATGGACAGAATTTAGTTTTCGATTTGGCCGGAACCGGAAATGTGTTTGTGGAAACGGGTACCTTTGCCGAGGCCAATAGTCTAATTCGATATAGTGGAGCTGGAGCTAATGTACTTGATACTAATTATTATGATTTGTTAATCGATGCTGGTGTCGGTCCACAGACTTATATCGCTCAGGGAACTGGAATTTTGGTAAGAAATGATTTGACTATTGGGAACTCACAAAGTTCGACTTTCGATATAAATACCAACGATCCGGTGCTTGAAGTAAGGGGCAATATGTTGATTGGCGCATATGGTACGCTTTCAGCTAGTAACAACAGTGCTTTAACAGCCAGCGCTGATTGGACAAACAATGGTGTTTTCACCAGTAACAACGGAACAGTTTCTTTCACTTCTTCTTCAACCAGCAATATAAACGCCGGTAATTCAAACTTCTACAATGTAGATGTTAACGGTCCCGGAGATTTTGTTGTGACCAACCATGCCACCGCTACCAATGCTTGGACTCTAACCAGTCACAACAACTTTACAGTTAACTCAGGACAGGTTTTAGCAGTTGGTGGACAGTTTACTAATACACTTGCCGGTTCTAGTACTACTTGGACTGGTTCCACACTACATCTTTTTGGAAATAGTACTTACACAATAAACTCTTCTACCACAGCTGATACTTACAACACGATTTCTGTTGCGTCGAGCACACAAATAAGAATGTGGAATTCCGATGCTTCGATCTACAGTGTAGATTCTTCGGGGTCACTTTATTCTCAAGATCATGCTGGAGTGGATGGTGATTTGTATGTATGGGGCAACTTAAGCAGAACATCCGGTAGCGACTACTGGAGCTACGCCACCGACTTTGACGGTACTGATTTGTCCGGAGGATCAGAACGACAAGTCGATGTTTACTTTGAGTCAGGCGCTAATACCTCTTGGACAGGTGGTTCACTTAATGTTATCGGATCTTCATCTGCCAGTACCACTTTACAGAATCAAGGTTCAGGAAATTATTCTTTTACTATTAATGGAACAACTAACACTAATTGGAAAACTGTTACAGTTAGAGATATTGATGAAAACGGTATAGTTTTTGACGGAACTCCGACTGTTACCAACTTTTCAAACACTGACCATTTAGTAGAGATAGACAACGCCACTGCTGTTACTGTTAGCGGTACAGTAATTAATCAAAACCCAGCCAAGAATTTTACCGGTAATGTTTTTGTGGCTTCTGGCGGAGTAGTAAATCCCGTGAACGTTACCGCTACCGGTACTTCAGTTTCATCATGGCGCTTCACTAATCACCTAGGTGTTCTTTCCGGTGAAACAAGTGACGATGACCCAGCCGGAGATCCGGGGTACATAGTATGGGATGATTCGGCTGCTTTAATAACTGTTTCCGGAAATGTCTACAGCGACGAAGGGGTGACTGTTTCCTCGGTTTGTGATGGTTCTACCACCAACATTCGTTTAGTTGTGGCTGGTTTAACTACCTATGACACCAGTTGTAACGCTTCTACCGGAGCTTACTCTATTCCTAATGTGGCTTTCAGTGGTCTTGATACATTGACTTTATACATAAACGGTGAAACCGAAAAAGCGGCAAACGTGTCAATTTCACCAATTTCTTCTATCAGCAATATGCACTTGTATGAAAACAGGGTGATTGTAAGACATGAGAATTCGGCACCAATTACCATAGATGATATGGCAGTTTGGGATAGTAGTGATGATACCGATATATTGTTTACAGCTATTTCAGGTTCACCAAATACACTTACTTTACCCGCTGATACGAAACTTATAGTTTGGAATTCCAAAACTTTTGCTCCCGGTGGTAACGTAACTCTAAGTGGAGCTGGAGCTGGAGCTGATTATGATGGATCTCTTGAGGTGTTGGCAAGTGGTGTGTTTACCGCTTCCGGTTCTGAATCACACAGTGTTGGTGGTAGTATTGTGTTTGGTAACAATGCTGTATTTACACCAGCCAGTTCAACTGTTACTTTAACCACTACAGGAAGTGCTAGAACTATCGATGTTAATAATGCTAATTTACATAACTTAACTCTTACCGGTTCCGGAAGCTGGACTGTTACTGATTCAAATCTATATGTAGCCAATAATTACACACAATCAGCTGGTACTTTAACTTTACCAACTGCTACTACCACTATCGGAGGAAGTTTTAACGTGACGGCTGGAAATTTTGATATCAACAATAGCCCGTTAGTATTTACAGCTACCGACGCTGGAAATATTATTCGCTTTAATAATTCAATAGTTGATGATGTAGTTATCAACGGAGATGGAGGAAGTTTTTCAATGAATGATACAAATGCTACCAGTACCGGTAATTTTGTAGTTAAAAAGGGTAGTGTAACATTACCTGGTGGAAACCTTGCGGTAGCAAAAGACTTCTTAAATGAAGCAGGTACACTTACGCATAACACTGCTCAGTTAATATTGACTTCACCACAACCGCCAGCTTGCAAGCCAGCTCTTCGATTTGTACACAGTAAACTTTTCTGGTGGTGGTACTTTCACTATCCTGGATGATGATGTATCCATCTTGATGACTGGTCATTTCTGGTTCTGGGTTGTAACGTTGTGAGGAACGAGCGGCTGTAGGAGGTTCGTTTAACGTTATTTCTGGTTCATTTTATCATTCTCAACTGGAACGGTTCTCTTAAATGCTTCTAGCTCTGGTCATGTCATTGATTCAAATACCAGTGAATTTTATAATTTACAAATTTCAGCTCCATCCGGTGTATACGATGGAAAGCGCTACCACAACCAACAATTTTGTCTTAGCCAACGTCTCCCCAGTTTTGATATGCAATCAGGGCGACGATAGTAGTCGAGGGCGTGTTTAACAACAATGTTGGTGGTTTAGCTACTGACTGGAATAACAGTACTTTGGTATTAAATAACGCTGCTACATTTAGTATAAACGATAAGAGTGATGACGGCGACGAGTATGACGTGGTGGTTCTGGCTGATGGCGGAGTTAAAAAATGTGGAAAAGTAGTGCTACTACCACAAACCTAGGCCAAACAAGTTCTTTGTATTCACAAGACCATGCTAATGAAGATGGTGATCTGTATGTATACGGACATCTAACAATTTCAACCACTACGGAGTATTGGAGTTACGCTACTGACTTTGACGGAACTGATTTGTCTGGAGGTTCTGAAAGACAGGTTAATGTTTATATCCAATCAAACTCAACCACTACCGTTGATACCGGTACCTTACAAATTATTGGTGAATCTGGTAATGAGACCACTATTCAAAATCAAGGAAGCGGAACTTACACGTTTATCGTGTCTGGTGGTACCCTGAACTTTAATCAGTATTCCTTCACTGATATGAATATATATGGATTGCAATTAATTGGTTCGCCGACTATAAGTGAACTTAGTAATGGTTACTTTGACTTATCAGTTGATACCGGAGCATTAATAAGTGTAGCGTCTACTACTATAAATACAAATCCATCACTTACTTTTGATAATGTAGGTTTTAATGCAACCAGTAGCTTCACTGGAAATAACGTGGTGCTCGATGGTTCTACAGATAACGCGTGGTATTTCACTAATAGTTATGGATCAATCGGAGGTGAAGACTATGATATTGATGGGTTTGATGATTGTGGATCGATTCGTTTTGACGATAGTTCTTGTCTGATTACTGAACAGTCACATTATCGGTGGCGAAATGACGACGGAGGAGAAGGTGGTCCAAATAGTGAGTGGTATGGTGATTCAACGTTCGATTTGCGAAAAAGAGTTAGGGTTGTAAATGATGACAATCAAGCTTATTCTTCAACATCAGTTAAATTAAACATAAGCTATGAGTCAGGAATGAAATCTGATTTTACCGACCTACGATTTACTTCCGGTGACGGTATTACTGAAATTCCTTTTTGGGTTGAGGATTACACAGCTAGTACCGATGCACAGGTTTGGGTTTTGATACCAAACTTACCGGCCAATAGTCAAGCGGTGTTGCAAATGTACTATGGTAGTAGTACTGCTACTACTATTAGTTCCGGCTCATCTGTATTTAATGCGTTTGATGATTTTGAAGATAACAATATTACAGAATATAGTGGAGACACATCTTTGTTTAGCGCGTCTGCCTCGTTGGTATTTGGTGGCGTATATGCATTAAAACCAACTAACACTAGCGGTAAAACAACAGACGGTATATTCCGTTTTGATAAAACAGTTAGTCAAGGAGAAATATTAAGGTACATGCAATATGTGGATATTTCGGCTGGTAGCGGTGATGAGGCTTGTACTTTATTTGCCATGCAGTCACCGGGAACCACCAACCAAAATTATGCTGTATGTTTAGAACAGTTTGGAACTGACAGAGTGTCTATCTCAAAAGATGTATCAAACAGTGATACGTCAGGAACAGTGTTAGCTAGTACATCAGTCTCGTATACTACCGGTTGGTATGAGGTGGAGGTTGACTGGCAAACTGACGATACTATTGACGTTAGTTTATATAATTCTTCTGGCTCACTGGTGGCAACTTCAACTGCCTCTGATTCAAGTTATTCATCTGGTGGTTTTGGTTATGCGTTTTGGTTCCAAAATGGTGCTTGGGACAGTTTCGTTAGTTATCCAAGAACGATTACTAAGCCAATATCTTATATTGGAGTTGAACAAAACGACGGAGGTGCAAGTTGGTTATCGGCACTTGATACGGCTGGCACATTACAGTTAAATCAAGTTGGACGCTTACGATTCTCAGTTGAAAATGCCGGTCTTGATATTACCGGTCAACAATACCGAATAGAATACGCAGCTAAAGGAGTAGCTCCCACTTGCGGTTCCGTATCTTCCGGTTCTTATGCTACTGTACCAAATCAAAGTAGTTGCGGTAGCTCACCGATTTGTATGGCTACATCAACTCATATGGCTGATGGCGATAGTACTTCAGACCATCTTTTTGGAACAGACGGTGAATTTGTTGCGGGTAAAATGATAGAAAGTCCATCAAACCAAAGCGCTTCACTTGATATAGATCAAAATTATTACACGGAACTTGAATATGCTCTAAAAATAACCAGTAACGCTACCGGCAATTATTGTTTTAGAGTAACAAACGCCGGTACTGAACTGGACTTTTATGCAAAAGTGGCGGAGTTAAATATTAGGTTTGATCCTTCATTTGGCTCGGTCGCCTTAAATGGAGGCCAAGATATAAGTTTGACTCCTGGTACGACTACAAAAATATATGCCACCGGTACTGTAACTGACTTAAACGGATACGCTGATTTGATGCATGCCACAGCTACTATTTACCGAAGTGGAGCAGGAGCCGCTTGTACACCAGACAACAATAATTGTTATGTTGTCAGTACTTCAGAAAGTAGTTGTAGCTTCACAGACTGTGCGGGAAATAGTTGTACATTATCCTGTTTAGCTGATGTGCAGTTCCATGCTGATCCGACCGATGCTGATACATCTGAAGGGCAAGAATGGTTGGCTTATATGGAAGTCGAAGATCAGTCTTCCGGATATGATTTTGCATCTGCTCCTGGAGTAGAGTTACTCACTATGAGGGCGTTAGATGTTGATTCGTTGATTGATTATGGGTCATTGGCAGCTGATACAGATACCGGCTCATACAATCCAACCACTACTGTAACCAATATTGGAAACACTCCGATAGATATCGACGTGGAAGCGACCGATTTGAGTGATGGAAATACATCCAGTATTAGTGCAGAGAAACAAAAAATGGCCACCAGTACGTTTACTTATAGTGCTTGCGCTTCATGTTATCAGTTGTCTTCCAGTACTCCGGTTAGTCTTGATTTGAACTTGAGTAAACCAAGTGATGTTGTACCACCGACAACTTCTGATGTTTACTGGGGAATATCTATACCGTTTACCGCAGCCAGTGCCCCACACACAGGTTTGAACACTTTCACTGCTATAAGTATATAAAGTAGTGTTATGATTGTAGTTAAAGTATGATTGGTTTCTCAAAAAAAGTTCTATATACTTTTGTGATAATTTTTTTGCTTATACCGTTTGGTTTTTTGATGGCACAGTCCTCGGACAATACTTCGCCTGAAATATCAAATGTTGAAGTTAGTGAAGTAACCGACGACTCGATAACTATTACTTGGGAAACTGATGAAGAAGCTGATTCATTAGTTAATTTTGGTTTACAGCCTGATTTAGGTATTGTTCGAGTACCGGTAGCTGATAGAAAGGAACACACCATTAAACTAGAAAACTTAGAACCGGGAAGAGTTTATTACTTTCGAGTAGTTTCAGCTGATGAAAATGGAAACCAAGGTATTTCCGCTGATTATAAAGTGCAAACTAGTGGAGAAGCTGTTGAAGGTATAGGAGAAGGAACTGGTACCTCTGACTCGGATTCTGAGACAGAATCAATTACTCCAGTTTCGCAAACCGAAACCACTGAAGAGATCATTGAACAAATAAACAACATCAATGACCCTGAATTACTACAAGAAATAATAAATGAAGTAGTAAAGGCTATTCAAGGTATTACAGAAGACTTAACCATTGTCGGTCCACCAACTGTTATACCTGAAACTACCACTGCTTTGGTAAAATGGACAACCGACCGAGAATCTACTTCAGAAGTACTTTTTTCAGAGACCAATGGTTTTGATGGAACAAATTACAGCTACTCACAATCATCGACCGGTGAAACGACTACTGAACATGAAATAAAAACTTATTGGACTGACTCGTTTACAGACTATAGTTTTAAAGCGAATCCACCGACGATTACGGAATTGTCGGTGAAAGTAAAAACTTTACATTTAAAACCAAAGCCTCAATGCCTGACATAAAAAATTTACGCGTAGTAAAAGTGGAAGAAAATGCTGCTACTTTAGCTTGGGATACGACAGTTCCGGCTAAAGCTTTGGTTGAATATCAAGACCAAACTACTGGTGCTCAAAACTCTGTTGGGCGACCTACTTTAGCTACTTCACACCAGATGCGGTTGGCTGACCTTACCCTTGGGACGAGATATGTGGCTTATGTGATATCAGAAAACTCCGGCGGAGACCGTGTAAAGAGTCAGCCGATTCAGTTTGTGACTGTGCGAGATATTGCTGCACCGATAATTTCTAATGTGACAAATGAGTCCACCTTGTTTCCTGGAGGTGAATCACGAATTCAGACTATTATTGAATGGGTGACAGACGAGTCCGCTTCCTGTCTAATGACTTATCGTGAAGGAGTAGCTGGAGGAACAGAACCGACTACTATTGAAAAAGAAAGTATTGAGTACAACACCAGCCATGTTGAGGTTGTTATAGATTTTGCACCGGCCACGGTTTATCAGTTTTGGTTGAATTGCGAAGATCAGGCTGGTAATAAAGCTCAGTCTGAAAATTTTGTATTGTTCACTCCGATTCAAGAGAAAAATATCATCGATTTGATTATCGAAAACTTTGAAAGTACGTTTGGTTGGGTCAAAAATATTGGCGGATAGTTGTTTGGGGATATAAACGAACTAAACTTTTATAGAAATGCCATAATATATACATGGCGAAACCGCTGATTGTTTGTCGTGACTTATCAATTATTTATAATAAAGGTAAGTCAAACGAGTTTAAAGCTTTGACAGGTGTAAATACCGATATTTACGAAGGTGAGTACATCATTCTTTTTGGTGCTTCAGGCTCGGGTAAATCAACTCTGATGTATGCAATTCAAGGTTCCTTACCACCTGGTGAAGGTACGCTTTTAATTCGCGGTGATGATATATATTCTTATCCGCCTGAAGAGCGTGTCTACTTTCAACGTTATGTGATGGGTATTATATTTCAATCTTTTAACCTAATTCCATCTCTTTCAGTATTGGATAATGTGGCTTTACCGATGATTTTCTGTGATGCCGATAAAACTTCTCGTGAAAGACGAGCGCAGTCATTGTTGGATCGTTTTGGGGTAGGGCATGTGTCACACAAAGTTCCAGCCATGCTTTCAGGAGGTCAGCAACAACGCGTATCAGTATCACGCTCGATGGTAAATGACCCAAAAATTCTTTTAGCTGATGAACCAACGGGTAACTTAGACTCAGTATCGACTCAGCAGGTAATGGATAAAATTGACGAGATTAACACCTTTGATCGTCGTACTATTATTATGGTGTCGCATAACGCCGCTCATTTGAGTTACGCGCATCGTGTTTATTATTTAAAAGACGGTCATATTGTGCGTGAAGTGGTAAATCCTCAGCGTAAGCAAATAAAACCGGTAAAAGAAGGGGAGACGATAGTAACAGAGTTAGAGCAATTGGCCAGACTCTATCCTTATGATTCAGTAGACACTCTGCGAGTTAAGAGTATGGTGAATTTCCTTACTCAAAAATACACCTATAAACAATTAGTGAGACTAGAGCATGCAATCGGTCTTTTTATAAAAGGAAAAATTGATAAAAAAACCTTTATCAAAGGATTGGTTTTACCATTTGAAAGGGGAGGTGTAGAGGTGCTTGAGGCAGATGCTAAAAAAATGGCCAGTACTGCAGAAAAATTGATGGAACAAGCTGATGATATTCGGCGTTTTAGAGCCAAAAAAGACAATAACGAAATTTTCTTTAGTCAACATAAGCTGGCGGAGCGACTAAGGCATCATTTACAAAGCACACATCATATAAAGTTAAATAAAAAACAAGACGAAAACCTAATTGAAATGATAGCCGACAGAGTAACTGGAGTTATTGAAGAAGATGAGTTTAATGAAAACCTATCAAAAGGAATAAGGAGTAATGGTCTAGGTTTAAGCGAGAAAGAAGCCGATGATCTAACTCGTTATTTTGAAAAAGTAATAGCACAAGGTGTGGATGTTAGTTATAAAAGTTAGTGAGTAACTAATTATTTGCTTAATGTGTAGTGGTAGAATAATTGTATTATAGGTTCGTAATTCTATGAGCGTTCGACCTTCAACGTCCAGTAATTTTTTAAGGAAATAAAAAATTGGGACGTAAATTCAGAATAGTCACCACGCCCATTTCTTCATCTAATGCGAGTACAAGATTTAGCACAACTTTCAACCAGAATGTTTAAGACCAACCCAATGCGTACATGGTTGACTATTCTTGGTATGGGGGTTGGTACCGGAGCGGTGGTTGTGTTGGTAGGACTTGGTTTTGGTTTACAGAAAATTATATTAGAGCAGATTGTATTTGGTGAAACTCTGCTGTCACTTGGGGTGTCGGCTACCGGAAGTCAGAATCTTACTTTAAATAGCGACACCGTTCAAAAATTTAAAGAAATGCCTGAGGTGGTCGACGTGGCACCTTTAGCTAGGTTTCCGGCTTTGGTGACGTATAAAGGTTTGACCGGTAATGTTTTTATTCAAGGAGTTGAACCACCATATTTGAAATACGCCGGGATAACCGCTACAGCTGGTGATGTATTTACAGAAGAAGATGCTGGAGATGCTAATTCAGTCATGTTGTCGCCAGCCGTTCTAAAGCTTTTTGGTGTTGATGACCCTGAGTCTTTTGTTGGTCAAAAAGTTTCGTTTCGATTGTTAGTTCCAGCTGAAGATGGTACGGATGCTGTATTAGAGGTTCCGATTGATAAAGAATATGTGGTGAAAGGTATTACCAAGGAAGAGGCGGTTTTAAATAGTATGATGATGCTTCCTGAGTTAAGAAGTCACGTAGGTATTGAGCAGTATGAGAGAGTGCAAGTCCGTGTGGACACCAATGAAAATTTACCAATCGTTGAAGAAAAATTAATAGAGGAAGGCTACAGAGTTACCGCACTATCAAAAACTGTAGAACAGGCATCAAAAATATTTCAAGGCATACAAGTAGTTTTAGCCACTTTTGGTGGTATCGCTCTGGTGGTGTCAGCTATCGGTATGTTTAACACTATGACAGTTACTTTATTGGAACGGACAAAAGAGATTGGAATCATGAGAACCATTGGTGCTTCGCCAAAGGATGTTAAAAATCTTTTTATCTCAGAGTCAATTGTAGTAGGTTTTTTGGGTGGTATTACTGGAATATTAATGGGTGTTTTAATCGGTTTAACAATAAATCTATTTTTAAATATTTTAGCCAGCCAGTTTGGTGGACAGGCCGTTACGTTATTTTCTTTCCCGCTTGGGTTTTTGACCTTCATTGCTTTATTTTCAGCGGCAGTTGGTTATTTGACAGGTGTTTTTCCGGCTAGGCGAGCCTCAACTTTAAATCCACTTGATGCTATTCGTTATGAATAATTTTTTAAACTGTGTATAAAATGTGTATAACTACATCACTAAAAAATAAACATTAGTTAAAATATAAAAAAGTTTAATAGGTAGGCAATTTATTTATGTTCAATTATTTATCAGAAAAAAAACAACTAATGACAGCGGGAAAAATAACCATACTCACTTCAGTCTTTGGATTGGTTGTGGTAAGTATGGTTTTTCTCTTTAATGCTGGAAAGACCGAGTTGTTAAAGGTGGAAGCCCAATCTGCCACGACCACCCTGACTGTTCTAAATACTCCTCCGCAATGGCAAACACTAGCCTACGAAACCAATGAATCATCCACTAGTACACCTACTAACTCCGGGCAGAATGTGTCTTGGACAGCAGTGGCTGACAATTCCGGTTCTGCCCCATATTTCCTTTTGATATGTAGCAACAGCGCCACTCCAACTCCCAACGCCGCCGCATCTTTAAATGACTTGGGTACAGCTCCACCTGATTGTGATGGTACAGCTACTCAATGGGCTGTATCAACAGCTACTGCAGCTCTTTCTACTGCAGTCGCGGCTACAACAACCACAGAAAGCTTTAGTGAGTCGAATAACTGGTACGCATGGGTATGTGACGATGATCCGGTCAATCCTCGTTGTAACGATACTTACTCACAAGGTTTAAATGCCACTAACTCATCACCATTTTTAGTAAACCACAGACCGGTATTTTCTAGTTTTTACAACAATTCACCTGCTGACCCGGGCTCTATCTTTAGTTTTTTCTCAACCTCATCTGATCCCGACACAGTTGATTCTTCAGACCAAATATACCTAGTTGTATGTAACGCAAATGATTTTGGAACTGGTACATCGACAGTGGACTGTGGTGCTGGTGGGACAATTTCCAGTACAACTATTGCTATGCATGACAACGCTACTACTAGTTACACATTACCGTCAATTATCCAAGACGATGTCTATGATGCTTGGGGGTTCATAGTTGATGAACATGGACATCAAGCTCAAGGTGGAGCTCATGGTACTAATGTAGGTTTTACTGTAAATAACGTAGCTCCCACAGTTCCTGCCGGAACAGTTTCTATCAATGGCGGTTCAGACATAACTTTAAGTGTTGATTCGGGAGAGACTACCGGATTTACCCTTGATTTTGAGACCTCAGATGCCAACAGTTGTGAAAATGCTCTGTCAGGGGACGAGATGGTTAGTTATGAAGTGGCATTATTTAGAAATTCTATCGGAACATCAACCTGTGATGGAACAACCGGATCATACAATCCAAACAACTGTTACCCAAGTAGCTTAGCGACTACCACTTGGAATCTCTCTTGTACCGCTTCATCAACCAGTTGCGGTGGTCCGACCGACGCTACCATAAGTTGGTCATGTACATTTCCATTATGGTTTGTGGCACAACCAACAGACTCTACCTCACCTTACGACACAGATGTTTGGATAGCAGCTATTAGTGGAATAGATGATAATAATGCCACCGGAACAAAAGTTCTGAGTAGTAACACCGTTGAATTATTAAGTTTCCCAGCGATTGATCTACTGACAGCTGAGATACCGTACGGAGCTCTGGAACCGGGCAATAATACAGGAACCCTAAACGCTACAACCACCGTTAGATCCGTAGGAAACACCGGTCTAAATGAAAATATTGAGGGAGAGGCTATGTGTACCACTTTTGCTGTCGGTAACGAGTGTGAGAATTCAGCTACTTCAACCATTCCAGACTTTAAACAGGAATTTGCCACATCATCAGTATCGTATGGCTCAGGAATTGATATGTCATCATCATCACCGCAAATGCTAGAATTAAAAGTACCGAAGACCACTTCAACATCTACTCCAAATTCAGGAATAACATACTGGGGAATTGAAGTACCGGCCACCATTACTCTGGCAGGTTCATACACGGGGCTAAACACCTTCTATGCAGTGATATCTAGTTCTACAGATTGGTAGACTAAATAAAACAAAAAGGCAACAACCACCGTTATCCAGACGGTGGTTGTTGCCTTTTTGTTCATTTTTTCAGATAATTATCATTGTGTATAATACTCTCATGAAAGAAGGGTTGGGAAAACTGATTGCGGTAACTCTGCTATTTTTTTTAGTATCAATTGAATTTGCCAGAGCTGGTTTTGGTATTACACCTCCTTATGTAAAAAATACCAGTCTAACCAGAAATTCAACTTATGAACAACAGATACTTTTAGTAAGAGGTGATCCAAATGTTCCACTAAAAGCTCAAATAACTATTGACGCACCTGAGATACAGGATTGGATAGAAGTAGTTGAGGGTTATACCATTCCTTTACCAAGAGGAGAACAAAAGGTTCCAATGACTGTGCGAGTAAAAGTGCCAAAAGACGCCGACTTTAAAGATTATAAAGGTGTTATGCGAATTAAAACTGTTCCCGATGATAATCAAGTGTCATCCGGAGCAGTAAATATATCTTTGGGAGCTCAAGTGGATATTGATCTAAATGTTATCGATAGGGAAATTAAAGACTTTCGGGTCAGGAAGATTTCTGTGTCTGATTTGAATGAAGGGAAGAAAGTCGGTTGGCTATATTTTCCAGGAAAAATTAATTTCGGAATGTTGATTGAAAACACTGGAAATGTAAATATTTCACCATCAAAGGTGGAATTTAGAATTTTTGATTTTGGCGGGAAGGTACTGCTTGAAGAAACTAAGAACTTAGGAAAAGTACCTAAGATTGAACCATACGCCACTGAAGAAGTCGTTGCGGAAATACCAACCAGATTACCGGCCGGTAGTTACATTGCCAGATATACTATTTATAATGGAGATGATGTTAAACAAGAAGGTGAGGTAAACTTAAGTATTCTCCCTTACGGTACGTTGCAAACTGCCGGCTTTGGCTTCTTTGGCTTATCGTTTGCGCACAAGGTATCAATTCTATTACCTGTCTTTATAGTGATCATCCTAATGCTATATTTTGCTCGGTCAAGATATAAAGCGAAATAGGATAATTATGAAGTTTTTTAAAACCCTACTAAAATTAGATTTAAGTAAAGGGACAACTCTTTGTTTTGCCTTATCATGCATTGTGCTTTTTATTTTGCAATTATTGAGTGTGTCACAAGCATACGGCGCCACTACAACTTCTGCCACCACAACAGTGAATTTAAGTATTTGCGGTAATTCCTTGGTGGATAGTAACGAACAATGTGATACGCCGGGAGAAACAGGTGTCTACAGTACCACTATCGTAGGCAGGCAGTGTACCCCAGCTTGTCTCTGGGGACCATATTGCGGAGACGGTATTTTGCAAACCACTTACGGTGAGGAGTGTGATGATGGCAATAATGACAATGGAGATTTTTGCTCGGCAATCTGTAAAATTGAACCGGCTGGCTCTGGTGGTGGTGGTAGTTCTGGTGGAAATAGTGGCGGTGGAGGAGGAAGTACAAAAAAACTAAATGATACCGAAATTAGCATATCAGGAAAATCTTATCCAAGTCGAATAGTAAATATTTTGCTGGATACCGAACAAGTTGGTACTGTAAAAGCAGATAGTTCTGGTGAGTTTGATTTTTCAACTGAAGCTTCACCAGGAACTGCTTCACTCAGTTTTTGGGCTACTGACAGCAAAAGTACGAAATCAGTTACATTCAACACTACTTTTGACGTAACACATGGGGCTATAACTAATTTAACGGGTATTATAATACCACCAACCATACGTCTTTCTGACCAACAGATCGACTTTGGTGATGAAGTAACGATTAGCGGGCAATCTGTACCAAATGCAAAGATTGAAGTCTTTGCTGATAATACAAATCTGTTGCAGACATTTAATTCTGATTCGGACGGGGAATGGTCTGGAATATTAAATGTTGCAAAACTTTCGGTTGATGAACACAATATCAAAGTCCGTTCAGTTACTGGGGTAGAACCACTAACGACTGAAAGTAGCTTCAGTACAGCTTTACAGTTGTTTGTTGGTGTGGAGGGTAAGATCACCACCTCATCAGATTTAAATCGTGATAACAATGTAAACTTGGTGGACTTTTCTATTTTGATTTTTTGGTGGGGAAGTGACGGTGGGAATTCAAATCCGTCCGCTGACATAAACGGCAATGGAAAGGTTGGCATAGAAGATTTTTCAATCTTACTTTTTAATTGGACAGGTTAAGTTTTTTCAAATTTTGTGTATAAGTACGCTTTTAAATTTTAGAAAAAAGTTAAAATAAAAATGTATCTGTTTTGGAGGTGAACCATTTTAGATTCACTGCAAGTTTGTCGCGTAACTTGGGTACTTCAGCCAAGTATTACAAAGCAGATATGTTTACAGTGCTTTTTTAGATGTGCGGAGTGGAGACCTCACATTGCATGGTTAATTTAACCATTCGGAAGCACGGAGTCGCGACGTGTTAGATCCGGACTGTGGACTAATACAACGTAGAGCAATATGTTAAGAACGCTATTTTCGTTCTCATTGCTCCAAGCTGTTGCGGTGACTTCAATAATAGCCATAGTACTTTGGTCAATAGGCCTACCTATGATTAGGTTTGTGGAAGCTGCAAATGTCACAAACTTTAGCGACACTCTTTCAGATTCAGCTCCTTCAACTGTTTCTGATCACACAATTAGTTTTGTTACACCGACTGGTTTAGGTGCAGGTGGAGTAATCTCCCTCACTTTTCAGTCAGGTTTTACAGGTATCGGTAGTTTAGTAGCTCAAGATCTTGATATGAATGTATCAGGAACCGAAGAGTCTCTTATCGATGGAGCGGCTAATGGTGTTGACTGGAATGTTACAACAGCCGGTCAGGTTATAGACATAACTAGCGGTACAGACACCATTGGTGCAGGGGCTACCGTAACAATTCAAATTGGTATGCTTTACCACCAATGGAACTGGAACAAACCAAATAACCAACCCAACCTCTGGTTCTTACACTATCGATGTTGATATTGATAGTGGAACAGACACTGGACAAACTAGAGTTGCTATTGTAGATACAGTAACAGTTACTGCATCAGTAGATACAATCTTTAACTTTACGGTAAATGGTGTTGGAAACGGTCTTGGTGTCAATCAGGATACAACAACTGGTACTTCAACACCAACCACGATTCCTTTTGGTACACTTGCGGCTGATACACCAGCCACAATTGCTCAGGATCTTTCTGTAAGCACTAACGCCGCCAACGGCTTTGTGGTTACTGTTCAGGCAGATGGACAACTAATATCTGCAACTGGTGCAGATATAGATGGGTTTGCTGATGGTGCATACACCTCAACACCTACTCTTTGGGTATCGCCGTCTGAAACGATTGGAAATGAAGATACTTATGGACATTGGGGTATAACTTCGAACGACTCAACTGTAACAGCCGGTCTATCTGATGAGTTTGATGTTGGTGGTTCAGGTAGAGCCTACGTTTCAGCATCAACTACTCCGGTAGAGATATTCAGAAACGACGGTCCTGCTAATGGCACCAACGACGGTGTCGGTGTAGCTAGAATTGGTTACACCGTTGAAGCAACCGCTTTGCAAGAAGCAGCAGATGACTATACTGCTACGCTGACATACGTAGCAACGCCAGTATTTTAAAACAGTATTGGCTTCAAGCTTGGAGTTTAAAACAGAAAACCTATCTCCCACCACGAGACGGGTTTTTTGTTTGTCTAAAGTTGTGTATATATTTAAACTAGGTTTGATAAAGATTTGATATAATTTAGAATATATGAAATACCTAACTCCTTTTTTGGTTTCTATTCTTCTTATAACTAGTAATCAAACTTTAGCGGCGACTTTATATATTGATCCAGCCACCGCAACTTTACATCGTGGCGATACTCTTATATCTGCTGTTAGATTAATGCCGGACAAAGAAAACGGAGAATGTATTAATGTTATCGATGCGGTTTTAGAATATTCTGAAAATATTCAACCAGTCGATACTTCTATTGGTAAATCTATTTTGAGTGTATGGATCGAGGAGCCAACTATTAACAAAGAAGATAGGACAATATCCTTTGCCGGAGGTATTCCAAATGGATATTGTGGTCGTGTTGACGGGGATCCTAGTCTTACAAATATTATTGCTGAGATAATGTTTAGATCTCCAGGTTTGCAAATCGGTGTAAAATCTACCAGTACTGAAGCTGTAGTTTCCTTCTTGCCAACCACGCAAATTTTACTAAATGACGGGCAGGGTACTAAAGCCCCGCTCACTACTTACGGTATGAAGGTTGCTTTGGAGAATGATCCGGCTGCTAATATTACTGATGATTGGCATCGACTGGTTCGTGAAGACGATCTTCCACCAGAGGAATTCAGTATCAATCTGATCAGAGATGAAAAAGGAATTAATTTTAACGGCCGTTATTACATTATTTTCTCAACGAAGGACAAACAGACTGGTATAAGTCACTATGAAGTGATGGAAGAACCATTATCTCAATTTAGTAGTTTTGCTTGGGGCGGAGTAGGAAAAGAATGGGTTAAAGCCAATAGTCCTTACATACTGGACGATCAGACCTTAAATAGCACTATTAGAGTACGAGCCTTTGATAAGGCCGGTAATGAATATGTGGCTACCTTAGTACCTGATGAATCATTACGGTCTGATGTTGCAGGATTTAAAAACAATTCTCTAAATATGGTAGCGATAGTATCTATTGTCGTGCTGGTCATAATTATCTTCACTTCAATTTACTACGTCAGAAGAAGAAAAAAAGAAGCCTTAGAAAGAGAAGTCGAAAGTGAGGTAGCAGGTGAAATAACCAATGATGAAGAAGCTGACTTTGATAAAGAATCAAGTAATCAAAAATAAAGCATGCAAAGTTACATCTTTAAAAGTAAGTTCTTTCTTTCGATAAACAGTAAATTGAATTGGTTATTTAGGTTTTATCTAGTAAGCATTGTTGTCTTTTTTCCAGTAACTATAAACGCTGCTACACTCTCAGTTACGCCTTCCACCGGTGTTTATCAGATAAATAAACTTTTCACTGCGTCAATCACTGTAAATACCGGTGGCAAAAGCATAAACGCCGCGGAAGGTACTTTAAAATTTAATCCACAGCACTTATCTGTAGTATCAATCGACAAGTCAGCTTCTATATTCAATCTCTGGGTAACAGAACCAACTTTTTCTAATAGTGCCGGCACAATTACCTTTAGTGGCGGAAAACCTAGTGGTTACTCTGGTGCTTCAGGTAACATTTTTAATGTCACCTTTAAAACTCTTTCTGCTAATTCGGCTAAGGTTTCATTTGGTGATGGGTCCGGTGCTGGCTAACGATGGAATGGGTTCAAACATTATTTCAAATATGTCGGTGGAACGTACACTATTCAAGCCGTGAGTTCTCAGCCGGAACCGGAGGTGGTTGGTATGTGCCAGTGGCGAATACTCCGCAAACACCAAAAATAACATCATCCACTCACGTTGACAGTAATTCTTGGTATAAAAATGATACAGCAATTTTAAACTGGACTGTGCCAAACGACATTGTGGCAGTTAGAACCTTATTGGATACCACACCAAGTTCCATACCAACCAAGGTCTATAACACACCAATTAACACCATTACTTTAGATTCGTTACCGGAAGGTGAGTTATATTTCCATTTGCAATTTAAAAATGAAAACGGCTGGGGTAAAGTGGCTCACTACCGTCTGGCGGTCGATAGTAAATCACCGACTTTGTTTACTATCACTTCTCCAGAAGGTGTTGATTTTAGCTCGCCGAACCAAACTCTTTTGTTTGAAACAGAAGATGAGACATCAGGCGTAAAAAACTATAAGATTAAAATCGATGAAGAAGAGCCGGTTGAGTTTATTGATATAGATGAAACTGGTGAATTCACACTCCCTAGTTTATCCCCTGGATATCATTCTATAGTGGCAGAAGCTATTGATGGTGCTGGAAATGCTTTGATTTCAACCTATTCATTTACAATTACCGCATTTGATAAGCCTACCTTCACCGAATACCCAAATGAAATAAACGATCAAGTTATACCGGTTATTAAAGGAATGACCAGACCAGGTTCAGATGTTAATGTCTTTTTAAAAAAGGTTGGCGCCAACCAAATTGAATATAATTTGAAAGCAAACGAAAGTGGTGAATTTGTCTTTATACCGGAAAGTACTCTATCAAAGGGTGTTTATGAGTTAGAAGTCGTGGCAACTGACGCTTTTGGCGCGGTATCCGAAAGATCTGAATCAATTAGAATAGCAGTTCAAGAACCGGGATTTGTTAGGATTGGTAGTTATGTAGTGGATATTTTATCGGTAATAGTTCCACTAGTAGGCACATTGACTCTTTTAGCTTTCTTGATTTGGTATACCTTGCTGAGATTTAAGCGCTATCGAAAGCGAGTACAAACCGAATCCACCGAAGCCATCGCCATCTTGAAACGGGAGTTTACGGAGCTAGAAAGATTTATGGACGCTTATGAAACTGAACTTGTAAACTCACGGCGCACGAAAAAACTCACAAAAGCTGAAGATGATGTGGTTACCGGTATGAAATCGGCTCTGTCTTCATCCAAGTATAGAATTGAAAAAGAATTAAACGATATCGATGAATTAAACAAATAAAAATCGATGTTTAGCGAAATCAGGCTTATTAAATTGTGATAGAATTGTAAAAATTAAATTTAATATATATTATGACAGAAACAACCAAAAGACAGTATACATTTATCGGCGGAATAGTTTTAGGGATATTGGTTATATATTTTCTATCAACTGCCATTAGTGACAAAAAACTTAATTCAGTAAAAATCTTATTAGATAACGAAATTGAAAACCAGCTTATTCTAGTTAAGGAATTAGCTTCCATTACCGGTCGTGGTGGTGGAAATGAATTAACTGAAGCAGTTGTGCCTAAATGTCCAATTGAAACTAGACAAAAGTTTGACTCACTATTGTCGTCACTGGACAAAGGTTTAACCAAAATTGAACTAACAGAGCTCAACAGTCTTTTTAATCAATGCGGATACGTCTTTGTGGGGCAACGTACGGTGATGTTAAGTCAACTGCAACGTGAGATAGAGATTGTTGAGCAAATGGTTCTACAGCGCTCAATTCTGGGAGATTTTGATGAGGTTGCAGTGGACATTAGTGGTTGGAAAGAATTAGTTTCATTAGAGAAAAGTATTCGTGATGAATTTGAGTCGCTGGTCACAGTGCAAAGACAAATAATTTTGTCTCTTTTACAAACCAATGATTTGCGTTCGAAAGAAATAATTGAATTAAGAGATAAAGCTAGTAACATAAAAGGAAAACTGATTGTGGTGACTGAAAAAGCTTCCACAATACGTTCGAATTTGATTGAAGCTTAAAATGCTTAATGTAAACAAAAACAGAAAAGTAGAGAGAATAAAGACTGTTCGTTTTGCATTCATTTTTCCTATATTATTTACTATCACTGGTTTGTATTATGCGAATGTAATTTCTTCTGATAAATCGTATGTAAAGTTAACCTCTTCAAAGGAAATGGTGATAGAAGGAGAAAGTTTCTCAGTTGATGTTTTTGTTGGTGCTAAAACTGCAGTAAATGCCGTTGACATATCAGTTAAGTACTCACCTGATTTGGTTGAGATTACCGGAGTTAACATTGGAGAATCGGTTTTGACAATATGGACAGAAGACCCAAAGATCGAAAAAAATGTAGTTAGATTTAGTGGTGGGACATTTAAGCGGGGTTTTATGGGCGAACATTTGATCGGTACCATTAACGTAAAAGCTAAATCAACCGGACAAACGGAGTTGGTGTTGGATAAAGCTAGCTTATTGGCGGGTGACGGAACTGGTTCTGAAGTTGCTTTTACCAATGATTCTGAAATTGGAAAAACCAGTCTTTATATATATTCAGAAGGTGAAAATCTTTCTACTGTAAAAGCTTTGGCTGAACTTAGTGTAAACACTGATATTGATGGTGATGGTAATGTTACTTTAAAGGATGTAAGTGCTTTTATGTCTGCTTGGCACTCTAAACAAAAAACTTACGATTTTAACGGTGATGGAGAAATGGGGTTTGTTGACTTTTCTATAATTCTAGCTAAATCCTTCATGGATTTATAAGCTCGCCAACTGTTGATAACATCTAAAAAGGCTATGAAAATTGCTATTATTTATAGTGTGATGGGCAAAACTACTCTCCGCTACGAGTAGGCTGTGTTTAATGAATAAGGAAACAAAACCAAACAAAAAAACAGTAAACAATAAAAACACTTCTTCAGTGAATGTAAAAAGATTTAGCGCTATATATAAGGTGTCTCTTTATAGATATGTTTACAAAACTTTGCCAAGCTACCTTGGAGTTTTTGTGTTGCTCTGTTCTTTTTTTCTTCAAGGAGTTGGTTTGGCTTATGCAAATGAAGTTGCAAAACCAATAGCAGAGACGATGGTGGAAGAAATTGGAGTATATGATGAAGATGTGGAAGAGAACGAAAATAATGAAGGTAACAAAAAAAAGGTTGATACAAGAAAAATTGAAAATCTACCATTAACTGATAACAAAAAAATATCTGAAGAGTCACTTGAAAATAAAAATGAGCCAAAAGAAAACAATTCTAAAGACAAGGAAGGAGTGGTGTCAATAGACAACAATGATTCTCCTCAAGTCGATGTGATTGAAAAAAAACAAAATATTACAAGTAAATCAGAAACCTTTGCTTCATCTTCCTATGAAAAAACACAAATGAACAAAGAAACTGTAACCGAGATGAATAATAATAGTTCAACTTCAATAACAACCACAAACAATTTTGAGATTGAAAAGAAAGAATCAAAACGACAATTAGATAACGCGTCTTCCACTAAAAAAGCATCTTCAACTAACAATCTATCTGAAGATGTGTATGTTATTGATGAAAAAGATTTTCAAGAAACTTATGCTTCCAGCACACAGTTACAAACAAAACAGTCTTCTACATCAAGCACGGTAGATTCTGTTGATGCTAATGTTCAAACTAAGTCAGTTGAGAAAATGGAAGATAAAATTAATGTTATAAATGAAGTAGATGAAAACGACAAAACAGTTTTTGAAAACAAAAGCAACGAAAATCAAATTGAAAAAGAACCTTACAGTGACCAAGTTAATGATAATCAAGAAAGTTTAGATAATATTAATACAGAAGAAAAAATTGCGATCGCTACCACAGCTACTTCAAGTTTAAAATCTAATGAGCCATTAGTCGCATATGTTAAAAACGACACAGCCTTTCAATTTAATGAAAATGACTGTACAAAACTTGCTACTGGTTCGTATTACTGTTATGAGTCAGCAGACAAGCATTTAAAAGATGATCTATTTGCAGCTCCTGATGAAGATGGTGATTTAGAAATATTTCTAACAAAAGAAAATAAGCAAATTCAATTGACTCACAACAATGTTCCAGATGCTTCTCCTTATTATGATGAAAAAACAAATACTATTGTTTGGCACAGAATGATTAGTGATCGATATCAAATTATTTTGTATGATTTGGATACAAAAAAAGAGACTCAACTTACAAACGATACTGTAAACAATACCGAACCAGCGAAGCAGGGTAATTATGTGGTTTGGCAAAGATGGACTGGAAACAGTTGGAATATTATTTTATACGATGGGAAAAAACAAGAACAAATAACTGATGGCAATGATCATAATATGGGACCTCGAATACAAGGATCGTTAGTTATTTGGAATAAGCATAACCGAGCCGGTGAAAAAACCATTGAAATGTATGATATTACTACTGGAAATATATTGAGTGTAAATGACCCAGAAGGTCTATCGGTGGATAATCCGAGGATGGTTTTGGTGTATGATTCATTGCATGCTAATGGTGATATTGTAACCAAAGGGTATGACATTTTTTCTAAAGAATTCATACAATTAGACACCTTACCAAGAGATCTTCCTGATAAAATACCGGATAGTGAGTCTACCAATGAAATAAGAGCTATGATTCAAACCAAACCTTCAGTAAAAACACTTGATGTAAAAAATGATATAGATGACGATATTGATCTTGATGAATTTAACCAGACTGATAATGTATCGACTAGTACCAAACCAGTTTCGGCAGATGATGATCTAACTCTAAATATGAAATCAATTAGTACTGATTCAGATTTGGAAATAAACACTAAAAAAAGTGAAACAGAACAGTCGGTGAATACTGTATCAGATATGGAAATACTGCCGTTCGAAAAAACTGAGAGAAGTATCTCAACAGATGGTATGTAGTGCATAAAAACAAAGAAATACTCATTCGTCTTGTATAATTAATCTGAAATGGGAAACTTATTTCTACGTTTGTTTGTTGTGCGTAAGCGTTCTGTAACACTGCTCTTATTTGTTGTTTTAATGCTCGAGCTAACTAACAATTTTGTTTTGCATATTTTATTTTTAAAATCAAATATTGCTGAGGCGGCTACGGTAATAATAGATTCTTCGCCAAGTACCAGTCAAACAACTCAAGTTCAGGCGGGATCAGCTACAGTCTTTACTGGCGATCAAGTAGGTTATAGATTTTATCGTGACGGTTCACCAAACAGTGGTAATTGTGTTTACTCAAAAACTACTAACGGGGGTTTATCGTGGGGTTCCTCAGTCGTTGTGGATTCTCAGTCTGATTGTTTAGGTGTGGTGGTTTGGTATGATCGGTGGACACCAAATGATATGGGTGATTACATTCATATAGCGACCATGGATAATGGTGATGACGAACTGTTTTATAATAGACTCGACACATCTGATGACAGTTTGTTGCTTGGCTCAACTGCAACCAGTACTACATTGAGTGCTGTCTCGGTACTTACGTCCGGTGCCAATCGTCCTTATATAACGAAAGCTACTGACGGAAAAATCTTTATGGGTGTCGATGATGGAGATGAAACCTTACTTGTTAATTGTGCCAGTAACTGTGACCTTTCTACTAACTGGTCACTAGCTGGTACTCCACCTCAAGGAAATGCAAATAGCTGGAGTATCTTAATGCCACTAGCTTCTGGAAATATCTTGCTAATAAACAGAAGTACAAACAATCATATTCGTTCCAGTGTATGGAATGGTTCATCTTGGTCATCGATTAGCTCCTTTGACACCGGTGCTGTTCGAAACACTACTTATGATGTGGGGATGTCAGCCACCATTGACCCTGAATCAAACGATATTTATTTAGCTTATGTTGCGGATAATAATGATTTTTCTACAAATGACCACGATATAAGAACTGCGGTTTATTCTGGTGGTTCATGGACAGGAAAGACCGATATAATAACAAACGACGCAACAAGAGGTTTAGTTCAAGTTGCTATTTCAAGAGATCAGAATAATGGAGATCTTTATGTTGGCTACACCGCAAGGTCAGCTATTGGCAGTATCGACACTGGCGATGTTTATTGGGTAAAATCAACAGATAACATGGCTAGTTGGGGTTCTGAACAAGGTCCGGTCAATTCAGTCTCTGGTGATTTATATGGTGTGGACATGAATGTGTTGTCATATGAAAGAATTTTCATTAGTTGGTACAATCATACTTCAGGAATCAGAGACATTGTTGGAGATACAATTAGCGATATTGGTCCTGACTCCACTCTATCCTCAGTCGGTACTCAATCAACAGAAGTTCGTCCTGAAACCAACTCTTTTTACGTTGGTGGAAGTTTTTCCCTTAATACCACAGCAACTCGTACCGTCACCTCTATAAAAATATCTGAAGAAGGAACTATTGATGCTGACGCTGATATTGGTGATGTTAAGCTTTATTACGAATTTGATACGTCTGAACCATATGACTGCAGTAATGAATCATATACTGGAACCGAAAGCCAATTTGGAGACACGGTGACAGGCGGGTTTTCTGGAGCAAATGGTTCAGCCACGTTTACCGGATCAGTTGAAATTTCACCTACTCAAAGTATTTGTTTATATACAGTAATAGATATACTTGATACATCATCAAATGATGAAACGATTGAAGTTGTAATAACAAGTCCTAAAGATGATGTGAACGTAACTGGAGGGGTTGATGTTTTTCCGACAGAAAAAGTATCTTTATCGGGGACGACTAATGTTGTTAATCCTATTTTAGTACAAAATGCTTATCACTGGCGAAATGACGACGGAAACGAAACTGATGCTACATCAGCTACCGGAGGGTCTGAGAACACAGTTTTAAATGGTGTTCAGGCCAATGAAAATGTACGCTTGCGTTTGGGATTATTCAATGAGGGAGCTACAACCACTGTTTCGGGTACTTATAAATTAGAGTATGGAGTTGCTGCTCCAACCTGTGGCGATATTATATCATGGACAGAAGTAGGATCTCAGTCAGCAAAGTTTAATCTTTATGACTCTATAAATTTAACAAACGGTAATAATACTACAAACGTAGCTATCAGTAGCGGTGGTGTTACTGACGGTGCCAACACCTTTCTTTCCGGTAATAATGCGGTTTTAGACACCACTTCTACCGTTTCTGGAATATCACTTGATCAAAATGAATTTATTGAATTTGAATATTCAATTCAAGCCTCGAGCACAGTAGCTGAAGGAGAAACTTATTGTTTTCGTCTTATTAGTAATGATATTGCTTTAAACAATTACACTAATTATCCTACTCTCACGATTACATCAGACATAACAGTTTCTTCAATTGGAACACAAAACTCGGTTGCGGAAGTTTCTTCTCCAAATAACTATTTAGGTGGTAGCTTTGTTTTTAAAGAGAACTCCAGTTTCAGAAATGTTACAAGCATTAAATTATCTGAAATTGGAACAGTAAATGCCTCTACCAGTTTAAGTAACTTACGTTTATATTATAAACATGACATTACCAGCCCATATGATTGCGACAGTGAATCATATACCGGAACCGAAAATCAGTTTGGCGCAACCAGCTCCTTGGCTTTTTCTGATTTTAACGAAACAAAAACTTTCACAGACTCAGTTAATATAACTTCTACTAGCACGCTCTGTATTTATTCTGTTTTTGACGTAGCAGATGAGGCTGAAGATAGCGAAACTATTAAAATAATTATATCATCTCCAGCAATCGATGTTGCCGTTGATTCTGGTTCAGTAGGACCTTCAACACCGATACAAATCACCAGCACAACTACAATTCAAGGTAGTATAGTAAATCAAGCAAATTATCACTGGCGAAATGACGACGGAAACGAAACTGATGCTACATCAGCTACCGGAGGGTCTGAGAACACGGCTCTAGAAAATTTTAATTTGAATACTCCAATCAGACTACGTTTTGGTTTAACTAATACAGGAACAGTAACAACAACGCAATCTAAATATCAACTAGAGTACGCTCTAAAAGTAACAACTTGTTCGGATGCTTCAGTGTGGTTAAATATAGATACTCCAGGTGACGGTTGGGAAATGTACAACTCTAGTTATTTAACGGACGGTGATGATACAACAGATATTAGCTTAGCGGGTGGTGGTGTCAGTGATGGTATAGGAAGTTTTGTTTCTAACAACGACTCAGTTACAGAACTACAAACTCTTTCTGCTACCACGACTATTCCACCAAATGACTATGTTGATCTTGAATTTAGTATCATGTCAAACACTAGCACAGTCAACAACACAACTTATTGCTTTCGCGTTACCTCTGATGGAGACGAGCTACCGACCTATACAAATTATGCTGAGTTAACCACGTCTCCTAAGCGTGACTTTATAATTCAGCGTGGTTCTGTACAAGTTTCGGGAACCTCCACCACCTTACTGGCTGGTACAGATTATACTGCGGTTGCCAGTAATACGAGAGCTTTTGTAAGAATAACAAACTCACACATGACTGGTTCTGGTCATGATACTGGTGCTACTAATAATCAAAATGCAGATGACGTAACTGTATACATTGAAGATTCTTCTGATCTAATTACTAGTTTTACGTTAGCTAGACCAACAACTGCTACCGATAATACAAGGGTTGATTGGGAAATAATTGAATTTATTGGTTCGCCAGGAACTGACAATGAAATAGTTGTGAGAATGGTCGATACAATAGAGCTGAGTAGTTCAGACGTTGTAGCTACAGGCACATCACTAAGTAATATATCGGATAGTGAAGATGTGGTGGTTTTTATAACCGGTATTCAGAATCAGAATACAAGTAAAAATTTTTACGCTGGTCAAGTAACATCAGAATGGTACGAAACAGGTGATGTTCCTGTTTTTAAACGCGATCATAATGGTTCAAGTGTGGTAAATGTAAGTTATGCAGTCATTGAATTTATTGGAGTTAATTGGAAAATTCAAAGAGTAGAGCATACTTACTTATCAGCTGGTACTACTGAAACAGAGTCAATAGCAGCAGTAAACAGTCTTTCTCATACCTTCATTCACACACAAAAGAGGATGGGGGCGAATAATAGGGTAGTTCATTATGGTCATGAGGTTTGGCTCTCAAGCATAGGTGCTGTCTCTTTTAGATTGGAGTCGGGAGCTTCTGTTGCCGAAGGACAAACTTCAGTAGCTTGGATAATTGAAAATACTCAAACTGGAAGCGGTGAAATGAAAGTACAACGCTCTAGTGGCAACACCTTTGGAGGTGCCGCTCCTTTGTCATTGTCTGTAAACATGGGTACCAATGTAGCAGCTTTAAACAACACTTCCATAAACGCTAATAGCAGATCAGAGGGAGACAACACGGCTTACCCGAGACCAATGTCCGGCTTTACCTTGACTAGCACTTCCACTTATCAAATTTGGAGAAGTAAGGTAGGTGCACCAGTCTTTACTTATCAAGTTGAAATTATTGAATGGCCAGTAGCTGATTTATCCATAAGACAAAATTACTACCGATTTTATGTCGACAACAATGCCTTAAAGCCAACCGATCCGTGGCCACTTGGAGTTGTTGATTTAGGGGAGAATACATCCATTACAGTTAATGATGAACCTTTAATCACGGGAGATAAAATCCGTCTCAGAATGACACTAAAAATTATTAACGCAAATATGCCAGCTGGTTTTCAAGACTTTAAGTTACAATACGGACTGCGTTCAGGCACATGTTCGGCTATAGAGTCGACCTCTTGGCATGACTTGGGTAACAACAGTAGCTCTACAGCCTGGAGAGGATACCTTTCAACTACAACTACTGACGGAACGTTTTTATCTACCAATCCGCCAGTAGCTGGAGATCTTCTTATTTCTATTTCAGATGTATCAGGTGTTCTTACGCATGAGAACCCGTCTGCTGTTAACCCTTATTCAGTTGATCAAGATGAAAATGTGGAGTATGACTGGTTTATAGAACAAAATAACGCAGATCCAAAAAGTACATATTGCTTTAGAATGATTAAGAGCGACAATACTCTAGTTGATGTGTACAACAATTATCCCCAAATACGTACAGCTGGGTATACACCAAAAACTGGAACGTGGCGCTGGTATGATGATGCACAAAACGAAACTCCTATCTCACCACTAGCAGCAGAAGAATCAGCTCCAGTTAACGTACCCGATAACGACGACTTAACACTTAGAATATCGGTTTCTGAAACTAAAAACATACAAGGTAGTAATGTAAAATTTAAATTACAGTATTCAGAGGATGCTAATTTTAGCGATGCATATGACGTTGCTGCCAGTGATAATTGCGTAGCTACCTCATCATGGTGTTATGTTGATGGTGGGGGAGTTGATAATGAAATAATAACCACTTCTGTTTTATCAGGCAATGACGTTTGTGTGTCGTCTTCAGGTGGTGGTTGCGGTACCCACAACACGGTATCAACTTTTGTATCTGGACACACACATGAAGCTAGCACTACAAAAGAATACTCTTTTACATTAAAAGGCAACAACCCAAAATATGATACTGTTTACTACTTTAGGGTATATGACGTCACTTTTGATGAACCGGTACCTACCAAAGCCGGTTTTTCATACCCATCACTAGTTACTGAAGGAACAAATCTAGTCTTTACTGTTTCAGGTTTACCTTCAGGTACTAGTACAGCAGGAATAATAACTGATATTTCAACGACGCCAAACGGAATCGAATTCGGTAGTTTACTTTTTGATACAAATTATGAGGCGGCGCACAGAATAACTATAGACACAAACGCTTCTAAAGGCTACCAAATATTTAAATTTGCCAGCCAACAATTTTTAAATAACCTAGGAACAGAAATACCGTCAATAACAGGTTCGAATATTTCGCCTACCAGTTGGACCATTGGTTGTCAATCGACTTCAACTGGATGTGTAGGGTATCATACAACCGACGGTACACTAAAAGGTGGTTCAACTAGATTCGCTGCCGACGACACCTTTGCTGGATTAGAAACATTGCCTACAGAAATTATGTATAGCTCAATTCCGGCCACCGAGAGTCATGATATAGTTTACCGAGTGAGGATTGCAGTCATGCAGGAGTTTGGAGATTATCAAACCGAGATCGTGTATTTAGCAGTTCCATCATTTTAGTTTATGAAATTAAAATTTAAAATTCTAAAAAATATTAAATTTTTCAGTGGTATTTTTATTTTTTCAGTTATTTTGATAAATCCTAAACTCACTGAAGCTGTAAACACTATTTCTGTCTCACCCCTAATAATTGATCATAAAACTGAAGTGAGAGATATTATTACTAAAGAAATTACCATTAAAAATAATGGTAATGTACCAACAAGGTTATTTGCTTCCGTACATGAAATTGAAATAGGTGGTGATGATGAGGTAAAATCTTTTATTCCAGCTTCAATGACAGACAGAACCGTTTCAATTACTAGCTGGGTAGAGATTTCCAGAGCAAGAATTGATATTCAACCAGGAGAAATGATCTCCGTTCCGGTAACTATAAGAATAAACCCCAATGCAAAACCAGGTGAATACCATGGATTCATTGGCTTTGGAAATGGAAAAAATAGAGATATAGCGGAAAATAAAGTAAAAGCTGGAGTAGCTGATGGAGTTATCGTGAGAATTTCAATAGATGAAAAACAGGTCGAACTGCTTAGACTAACAAGTTTTAAGACCGATAATGTAATTTACGATAGTGATAATCATGAATTTTCTTATTCGTTAAAAAATGAGGGTGATGTACCACTTACTCCTAAAGGTGAAATTATAATTTACAACGGAAAAGGTGAAGAAGTGACAGCTGTTTTATTAAACACGGAGAACGTTACTATTGCTCCTGGAGAAAAAGTTGATTTTTCCGAACCGCTTCCTAAAACCAATGTTTTTGGTAAGAACAAAGCTTTTTTATCATTACAGTATGGAAACAGTCACTTAGCTTCATTACATGACACTAATTACTACTATACAATACCTCTTCCACTGTTGATTGGTTTAATAATACTGTTATTATTAATACCACTGACAATTACAGTTCTATTGGTAAAAGCAGGTAAACAAACCGATAGTGATATACGTGATAACTATGAAGCTACGGAGCTACCGGTGTTTGTAAGAAAATCACATGAACATGACAAATATGAACATGATATTAACCTCAAAAAAGATTTATAGTGTGATACTACTGTTAGTTTTCCTATTAATTTCTTTTTTATTTTTTACAAGCCATGCAAGCGCTCAAGATTCACTAACACTAAGTGTTTCACCAACTATTTTTGACATGCGTGCTGAACCCAATCAAAAATGGAAAAGTGGAATTAAAGTAATAAATGTAAATGAACGAGATATAACTGTGTATGCGGAAGTATTTAATTTTATACCTAAAGAAGAAGGTGGTTCTGTTAGTTTTGTAAGCATAGATAAAGATGACATAAATAAACCAACACTTGGAAGTTGGATTTCGGTTAGTAAAGAACCTGTTTTAGTACCAAGGGAACAAAGTATAGAAATACCTTTTGAAATAAACGTCCCGAGCAATGCAGCGCCAGGTGGACACTATGCGGCCATCATGATTGGCACGAAACCGTTAGACACAAGCGGTGAGCAACCAAATCTACAAACATCTCAGATGGTCACCACTCTTATTTTTACCAGAATTGACGGCGATGTTATTGAGTCCGGTGAAATAAGGGAATTTATCACCAGTAAGGTTCTTTTTCAGGAGCCGGCAGTTGACTTTAGCTTACGCTTTGAAAACAAAGGGAATGTCTATTTGCAACCACAGGGTGAAATAAAAATTTTAAACATGTGGGGTCAGGAGCGGGGTGTTATACCGATAAACCAGAAAAGTAGTTACGGGAAGGTTCCGCATAAAACCGACGGTACCACTGGCATCAGAAACTTTAAGTTTTCTTGGACAGGAGAGTGGTCGCCAACAGATATTGGTCGTTATTCGGCCATTGCGACCTTAGCTTACGGACAGGACCAAAGACAATTTTCTACCTCCAAAACTTATTTTTGGATAATTCCAGTTAAACCAATTTTGATATTCATTCTTACTGTTGGGTTAATTATTTATGGTTCAGCTTTTCTAATTAGACTATACATAAGAAAAATGTTGTCGTCTGCCGGACTGGATGTATCACACTTAAGGTCAGAAGCTGAGTTGAATAACCGCCTAAAAAGTAAACGGTATTTAAAAATACATATACCGACCAAAGAAAAAATCTTAGACTTAAAATCCGGTTTAAGTTTTGAAAATAGTAAAAAAGATAGACTCTTCACAGTTTGGAAATTTTTTAATCATTATAAAACAACAATGTTGGCTGGTCTCTTTTTGCTATCATTGATTATATTTTTCGTTTGGTATATAAACGGAGCGACTACCGATAAACGAAGTTTTGCCATTTCATACAACAACGGAGTAGAGAAGTTAGAAATGAATTCTGAGGAAATTATTTACAATCAACTCAACAACCAACCACTTGATTTGGAGAAAAATATTGACAATGAGACATCAAAAATTATGATAGTAAATAGAAGCGGTGAATCCGGTGCGGCAGCCAAGCTGAGATTGAAACTTGAAGAAAATGGCTACAAAATAGATAAATTGGAAGCTGATCTGGAAACAGAGCAAGAGAAAACGGTTATTGTGTACAAAAGAGAATATCAAGAAGACGCCATTAAACTAAGTGGAGAGCTAAACAACGCACTAATATCTATTACCAACGATGCAACGCTTGGCGATCAATCGATAATTATCTTCTTGGGTAGCAATCTAAACTTATAATGTTGTATAATGTATAGCAGTAATTATAAAACTAAAAAATTCACCATGAATAAATCATCAATAATACTAATCGTTGTCTTGTTCATTCTTGTGGTCGTCGGAATGTTTATGTTTAGTAGTTTCAAAAATGAAGAAATACAAAACACAGATGAAGAGGAAAATGTTGAACCCACAGAACAAGCAGAAGTACCTGATCCAAAACGAATAGACGCAAAACACTTTTATATTGATGGTACCCACACCTTTGTCGGCGAAATAACTATGCCCACCCCTTGTGATCTTGTAGATGTTTCAGCGATGGTAATGGAATCATATCCAGAGCAAATAAAATTGGACTTTAAAGTTATAAATACGGCTGACACTTGTGCGCAAGTATTAACCAATCAACGTTTTTCAGTAGAGGCCACAGCTTCAAGAGAAGCTACTGTGACTGCTACTTTTAATGGCCAACCAGCCGAACTCAATCTTATCCCAGCTGCTGTCGGTGAAACTCCGGATGAATTTGAGATTTATATAAAAGGTTAAACTAGTATGCAATTAAATCACACACAAATCGCCACTTCAATTGTTTTAGGTTTTGGTTTGGTAGCTGTAGCAATATTTTTCAAGTTTTCTACAAATTCTTCGGTTATAACTGAACAAAAGACAAATGTAGCAAGCGCATCAGCTAGCATAAGTCTAAGTCCTGATGAAATTAAGAGGGGTGAATATAGACATTTATATGGTAGTGAAGAAGCTGATATAGTGATTGTTGAGTTCTCTGATTTTGAGTGTCCATTTTGTGCCAGACTTCATCCAACCTTAAAAAGAATCGTAGATGAATCAAATGGAAAAATAGCTTGGGAATACAGACACTTGCCTTTGCCAATTCACGAAAATGCTTTTTTAGCAGCTGTTTCTGCGGAATGTATAGCTAGAGAATTAGGAAACGACGCTTTTTGGAATTTTACAGAAATTTTATTTGCTAATGTTGGTTCAAACAATGAGGATTTCTTAAAAAATTACGCTTTATCAGCCGGTTTATCTGAATCTACTTACAATTCTTGTATGAGTGATAATAATATCAACACTCTCATTTCAACCGATTTAGATGTAGCCAGACAATTGGGAGCGAATGGAACACCTTTTAGTTTAATTATTGATGGTGATTCGGTTACACCAGTAGTTGGAGCTTTACCATACGAACAATGGCGAGTCGAATTAGGTATTTAGTCTAGTTATTAATCAGTATGCCAATTGCAAAGGAACATAAAAAAATTCTTGTCGCTGGATTTGTGACTATAATTATTTTAGCGATATTAACTTACTTTATTGTAACTAATAATAAAAATGTAGTTGACGAAAAAGTCAGAGATATATTTATCGGACAGGAAGAAAAACCTGCTGTATATACAGACTTGGAAGGCAATCAATTATCACTAAAAGAGTACCTTGGTAAAATAATGGTCGTTACATCTTGGGCTAGTTGGTCACCTTATTCAAAAATGGAGTTAGAACTTTTAGATAAAGTAGCATTAAACTACGATCAAGAAAAAGTGGTTTTTTTGGCCATTAATCGAAAAGAAAGTAAAGATAGGGCAAAACGCTATATAAACACAGTTTCTCAAGTAGAAACAGTCAAAATAATTTTAGATCCGGAAGATAGATTTTATAAATTAATCGGTGGTTATGCCATGCCAGAAACTATTGTTTATGATAAAAAAGGAAATGTTGAAAAACATTTTAGAGGTACTTTAAGTGAAGAAGAGTTAAAAGGAATCATTGATAAAAGCTTGAGTAATACCAATTGACATAATATCCTCTAAAATGTTAAATTTTGGTTAGATATTGCATTAAACACTTTGCGCACCATCTGTTTTTAAACAGAGTCTTTGGAAAAAAGATTCTGGTTCGCAATTAAAAAATATGTTTAAAGCAATTGGTTTTTTAATAATTTTGTGGGGATTGTCACACTTTTTCAGTCTAACATTTTCAGCTTTTGACAAAACAGCGTCAGAAAGTCTTAAAACATTAGAAATGTTTGCTGTTTCGGTTCGTGATAATTTACCGGAAAATATATAAGAATAATAAAAGGACTAGTTTTACACTAGTTCTTTTTTTATTTTATTGCTATAGTTATTATTAATAATTATGTCAATTGCACGAATAGTAGAATACGTTTTCTTCTTTTTACTTCTTGTTGCTTCCGGTTACTTGGTCTGGCAAGTTTTTTCTCCGTTTGTATCGGCCTTGGCTTTGTCTTTAATAATAGTAACTATTTGCTATCCAATGTATACTGCTATTAAAAAGTACATACCTCGCCAAAACGAGTCTTTGGCGGCCCTTATAACCACTCTTATAGTGGTGGTTTTGATTGTAATCCCAATCTTTTTTGTTTCCACTATATTTTTAAAAGAGTTAATTAGCTTTTACCAAACACTTGGTTCAGATCAAAATTTAACGATTGAACAATATTTAACAACTCTAGAGGATAAAATATCTATTTATGTACCAGAGTTTCAAATAAACCTGACCGAACAATTGAGGCAAAGCGCTGGTTGGTTTGTTGGAAGTTTAGGTTCTATATTTGCCGGAACATTAACTACTGTTTTTGTTATTCTAATCTCTTTAATTGGCTCATTTTATTTTTTCAAAGACGGAAGAGAGCTTTTGTCAGTAATTGCAAAAATCAGTCCTTTGCCTGACAGAGAAGATTATGTGATATTTTCTAGGTTGGCTATAGCGGTTCGTTCGGTCGCAACCGGAGTCCTTTTAGTGTCTTTTTTACAAGGATTATTAGCAGCTATTGGTTTTACAATATTCGGTATTGAAAGGGCTGTTTTGTGGGGTGCGGTTGCGGCAATATTAGCGATGTTGCCAGGGATCGGAACTATTACTATCATGATACCGGCGGTTATCTACTTATTTATGACCAGCTCAGTCTTTGCCGCTATTGGACTAGCGATTTGGGCTGTAGTAGTAGTGGTAGTAGTTGATAATATGATCGGTCCTTATTTAATGAGTCGAGGAAATAATATGCATCCTTTTTTAATGCTTCTATCTGTACTTGGTGGAATATCGATGTTCGGACCTATCGGATTTATTGTAGGACCGGTGATTGTTACATTATTTATTGTATTATTAGAAATTTACAATCAATACATAGTAAAAAGTAAACAGCAAGAAATAAAACAATAAAATTATGATTGATAAAAAACAAATTGAAATACTGATTAGAATTAATGGTCTCACACCAACTTCAGCTGAAGCTGATATAAAGTCGGTGTTAGCTAAGGCTGGTTATAATGATAACGATGTAGTAGAGTCTTTAATGATACTAAAAGGTCAAAAGATAGAGAAGTCTAATAAAGAAGACGGTTTACACAAGGTTTTTAGAAAAGATGGTAGCCTTAGCTCAAAAGAAATTTCTCAATTTTTAAATATTGACATCAGCGTAGACTCAGTTGAACCAGAAATTGATATAAAGAAAAGTTATATTAGAATGATTTTAATAATACTTGGTATTGTTGCCATTTCGACTCTTTTATTTACCGCTGCCATGTATTACTACCAAATAGGTATATTCCACCCAGCTGCCGCTACTTTGTATAACTAAAGCATGGTACCGTTGACTACTCTTAGGTTTTCTATAGGTATTTTAACACTATTTATTATAATTTTTAATTTAAAAACTTTTGATTTTAATAACTTCTCACATTTGATTTGGCCAAGTACAAGTTATGGAGCGTCTATTTACTTACAAGAAACTGATTTTATTTTAAGCAAAAAAGAAGAGAAGTCAGACAAAATATTTTTTGTTGGTGATGTAATGTTAGCTCGGCATGTAGAAACCTTAATGAAAAGAGAAGGTGATGATTATCCTTTTAAAAATTTCACCTCTCTTTTTAAGAAAAATAGCTATTTGGTTGGAAATTTTGAGGCCAGCATACCGATATTTCATAAACCAACTAAAAATAACCATTTAAACTTTTCAGTTAATAAAAATTACACAGAAATTTTATCTAGGTATGGTTTTACACACTTATCTTTAGCCAATAATCACTCTTATGATTTTGGACTATCCGGTTATAAAAACACGATTTTCATGCTTGAAAATCAAAATATCTCAGTCTTCGGCAATCCTAATAAATCTGAAATATCGTCGGTTAATTTTTTAAATTTAGATAAAAGTCGAATCGCTTTAGTGGGTCTAAATGATACCTATGGTAACTTAAATAGAAGTGATGTAAATAAACTTTTTAACTGGATTAACAATTATAGTGATTTACAAATTGTTTACATTCATTGGGGAAATGAGTATGAACTAGAAAACAGTAATGAACAACGAAATTTAGCTACATACCTTGTAGAAATCGGTGCTGATATGATTGTTGGACATCATCCACATGTAGTACAACCAATTGAAATAATTAATGACAAACTGGTATTTTACTCATTAGGAAATTTTATTTTCGACCAGTATTTTGATACCACTGTACAAACAGGTTTGGTACTGGAAATTAGTAAAAATTCAAATAATGAGTTTTTAATTGATTTGTTACCAGTTGATAACTCAACGAATCTATCTCAACCAAATTTAATGAAATTATCGCAAAAAAATGTTTTTTTACAACAACTTTCAGCTAATAGTAACAAAGACTTAAAGACTCAAATTCTTAATAGTCAAATAATTCTTGATAAAAATCTTGCAACTTCACAAAAAACAGTTATTATGGCGATATAAATAAATAAATTATGATAAGTAAATTTGAAATGATTGGGATTGGAGTTAGTGTGCTTTTCATGGCATTAGCTTTGTACTTGGTTAGGGTAGAAAACTCTGTTTTTGTCACTGAAGAGAATTCTTCTCAAACAGCGGCGGTCTCGCAAGGAGGAGTAGTGGTGGTTAATGAGGGAGTTGATGAACAAAACGAAAGAACACAGGCTTTTATAAAGGCTTCGGACTCTGATGGTAATATAAAAAATTTGGTTGTTGACGACATAGTAATTGGGACAGGAGAGCCTGTCAAAAATGGTGACAAAGTTACTGTTCACTATATCGGCACCTTAGTTGGCGGTGAAGAATTTGATAATTCAAGGAAACGCGGAGAACCGTTCACCTTTAAAGTTGGCAGCGGTGATGTTATAAAGGGTTGGGAACAAGGGTTGGTCGGGATGAAGGTTGGTGGACAAAGGATATTGGTTATTCCGCCAGAACTAGGTTATGGAAATCAATCAATTGCATCAATTCCTGCTAATTCAACTTTAGTTTTTGCAATTGAACTACTAGAAGTAAACTAGCTAAACATTAAAACGACCTTATATTACCTAGGGTTGTTTTTATTATGAATGAAAAACCTGTTAAATTCAAAATAGAAAATAAGTCAAAAAATACTTTGGCCAGAGCTGGTGTTATAAATACTCCAAATGGAGATATAAAAACACCGGCTTTTGTGGTGGTTGGCACAAAAGGTACAGTTAAGAGCCTAAAAGCAGAAGATTTGACGAATTATGTTGGTAATCAAGTTACTTTAGCTAATACTTATCATCTATTTTTACAACCTGGCGAGAAGCTTATTGCGGAAGCTGGTGGTTTACATAATTTTACCAAATGGAAAACTCCAACCATCACTGATTCTGGCGGTTTTCAAGTTTTTTCTTTAGGCGCTGCTTTTGGTAAAGGAGTAACAAAATTTGCTACAGAAGTCTCAACCAATCAAGTAGTTGAAGGTGGCATAAACGTATATAACAAAGAATTGGCAACGGAACATGGTAAATTATGTATTATTGATGAGGAAGGGGTGACTTTTACTTCTCACATTGATGGCTCAATGCACCGTTTTACTGCCGAGCGTTCAATTGAAATACAACACAACATCGGAGCTGATATAATTATCGCTTTTGATGAATGCACTAGTCCAACTGCCAATTATGCTTATCAAACAGAAGCAATGGAGAGAACTCACCGCTGGGCTAAACGTAGTATTTTGGCCCATAAACAAAATTATCAAGCCTTAAAAAAACAGGGTTTATATGGAGTGGTGCAGGGTGGTCGTTTTTTAGATTTAAGAAAAAAAAGTGCTGAAACATTATCTGCAATGGACTTTGATGGTTTTGGAATTGGCGGTAGCTTTTCTAAAAGTGATCTCTTTGACTCCCTTAAAGTAGTTAACCAAACCTTACCAGAAGAAAAACCTCGTCATTTGCTAGGTATTGGTGAGCCAGAAGACATTGTGTTAGGGGTTTTAAATGGTTGCGACACCTTTGACTGTGTTAATCCTACAAGGCTGGCTAGAACCGGTTCAATTTATGTAAAAACTGGAAAAATCAAAACAACTGAGTGTGGCACACTTTCTTATCCAGAAATAGAAAAAATAAATATTAAAAACAACAAATATCAAAAAGACCTGTCATCAGTCGATGAATTTGATGATGGATATGTGGCTAACAATTATTCCAAAGCTTATCTAGCTCATTTATTTAAAGCCAACGAAATGTTAGCCGGACACTTGGCCTCTATACACAATTTACATACCATCGTTAGTTTTACCGAACATTTAAGACTACAACTTTTGCAAAACTAAAGTATAGGCTATACTCCTTTATAAGCATGAAATTCAAACTAAAAACCAATAAAAAACCAGCTGGTGATCAACCTGAAGCTATTAAAAGTTTAGTGTCTGGATTAAAAAAAGGATATAAACACCAAACCTTATTGGGGGTAACCGGTTCTGGTAAAACGTTTACTGTTGCCAACATAATAGAAAAAATTCAAAAACCAACACTGGTGATTGCTCACAATAAGACCTTAGCTGCACAATTAGCCCAAGAATATCGTGATTTTTTTCCTGATAATGCTGTTCATTATTTTGTTTCATATTATGACTACTACCAACCAGAAGCCTATATGCCAACCAGTGATACATATATTGAAAAAGAAGCACAAATAAATGAAGAAATTGACCGATTAAGACATGCCTCTACTCAAGCCTTACTCACACGTTCGGACGTGATAATAGTGGCTTCTGTTTCGTGTATTTATGGTCTTGGTTCGCCAAAAGAATATTTAAAGAAACACTTAAAAATTGAAAAAGGGTTTGAAGTAACTAGAACTGAAATGTTGCGACTTTTGATTGATATGCAGTTTGAAAGAACTAATGTCGACCTTAGTCCGGCTAAGTTTAGGGCTGTTGGTAACCAGATAGAAGTTATGCCAACCAACGAAAAACTTATATATAGAATTGGTTTTTCCGGCAATCGAGTGAGTTCAATTACCACTATAGATGCTATTACGAGAAGTATAGTTGCTGAACCAGACGTTTTTTTCTTATTTCCAGCCAAACATTTTGTGACTCCAGAAAAAGAGAAGAAACAGGCTGTAACTGACATAAAAAATGAATTAAAAAATCGTTTAGATTACTTTAAAAAAGAAGGTAAAATTTTAGAAGCTGAAAGATTGCGACGACGAACCGAACACGATCTCGCTTTAATTCGTGAAATTGGTTACTGTAACGGAATTGAGAACTATTCAAGGCACTTTGATCGAAGGCAGACAGGAGAAGCGCCGTATACTTTATTATCGTATTTTCCGCACACATCAGATGGAAAACCGGATTTTTTAACCGTTATAGATGAATCACATGTAACCATACCACAATTAAACGGTATGTATGCTGGCGATCGTTCACGAAAGGAAACTTTAATTGAACATGGTTTTAGATTACCAAGTGCTTTTGATAATAGACCGCTAAAATTTGCTGAATTTGAAACCAAAGTCGGTCAGCGAATCTACACCTCTGCTACTCCTGGGCGCTATGAACACAAACAGGTCCAAGAAACTAACGTAAAAATGGTTGAACAAGTGATTCGACCAACTGGTTTATTAGATCCAAAAATTGATGTTCGAAAAATAACTGCCACAAAAAAATACGACGGTCAAATAAAGGATTTTATTAAAGAAGCAGAAAAAACCATTAGTAATGATGTTCGAGTATTGGTAACTACTTTAACCAAAAAAATGGCTGAAGATCTAACAGATTTTCTGTCGGAAAAATCCATAAAAACTAAATACATTCATAGTGATGTTGATACTTTAGAAAGGATTGAAATTTTAACAGAATTTAGAAAAGGCAAATTTGATTGTTTAGTTGGAGTAAATTTGCTTAGGGAAGGCTTAGATCTACCGGAGGTTGAACTGGTAGCTATTCTTGATGCTGATAAAGAAGGTTTTTTACGAAACGAAACGGCTTTAATTCAAACTATCGGTCGTGCAGCCAGAAATGTAAATGGGCGTGTAATACTTTATGCTGACGAAATTACACCGTCATTAAGAACCGCAATTGATGAGACGGAAAGGCGACGTAAAAAACAGCTAGATTACAATAAAAAGCACAACATAACTCCTAAAACAGTTTCTAGAGAAATCAAATCCATCGCTGATCAATTAAGAACAGAACATGAGAAAACAGTAGACAATTTACTAAAAATTGATATGGAATTATTTACTAAAAACCCTAAAAAGATGCTGAAAGATAAACGGAAGCAAATGGAGGAAGCGGTAGAAGTATTGGATTTTGAAACCGCTGCTATTCTAAGAGATGAAATTAAAATTTTAGAAAAACAATTCAATAAGTAAAACTGTCAATTAAAAATGATTTTAAAACAAAATTTATGTCATAATGTTGAGGTGTTTGTTTAAATACATGTTATGACACAAGAAAGAAAAACTTTACTTGGAAAGAAAGCCCTAATTTTAGGTACTGATCTTGGTTTTCTAAATACCGTCGAAAAGACTCTTTCTTTTGCGGGTGTTGAAGTCGTAGCTTCAAAAACTGTTAAAGATGGCATTGAAGATATAAAGAGTCTAAAACCAGATTTTGTAATTGTTGAATGTACTGTAAACAACGACAAAGAATTAGTAACTGATTTAAACAATCTAACCGCAAACCGAATACCGGTTATTTTAGTTATAGCAAATACTTCTAATGATAAAATTGATTTAAATTACAAATATTCTACAAACAAAGAAAATCTTAATTTTTCTGATTTATTGGAAATTGCTGAAAAATCAATATTAGAAAATAATAATCCAAAAAAAAGTGAAAGCTACATTGATATTACAGAAAGTAAAAAGTTACCAATAAAAGAAAAAAATAACATTGAAATGCGTATTTTAATTTTTGAAGATGATCCCTTACTAAGAGACATGCTTTCTATAAAATTAACCAAGAGTAAAATACCCTTTAAATTTTGCCACAATGGACTAGATGCCTTTCAAATACTCAGAGAATATACACCAACCCTGATCCTACTTGACATCATGTTGCCGGGTAAAAATGGTTTGGATGTTTTAAAAGAAATACGCGATGACGAAACTTTTTCTAAGTTACCCGTCATCGTTTTTTCTAATAAAGATACGCCTCGAGATAGAGAAATCGCCAGTAAACTAAAAGCCGATGACTTTTTGATAAAAGCCACTACTAATTTAAACGACTTGGTTGCACTTATATTAAGTAAGCATGATTGTCCGTTAGCAAAAAAATAATTGCATCTATCGATAAAATGCTTATACTGAATACTCGGTTTTTATCTTATGAAAGCAAACAAAAAAACGACTACAAAATGGGAAGATGGACACATTAATTCTTCAGATAGTAAGATAGTTATTCGTGGTGCTCGCACACATAATTTAAAAAATATTAACGTTGAAATGCCTCGAGGTAAAATGATTGCTATTACTGGTCCATCTGGTTCAGGTAAATCTTCTTTGGCATTTGATACTATTTTTGCTGAGGGACAAAGACGTTATGTTGAATCTTTATCTCCGTACGCTCGTCAGTTTTTAAATAAATTACAAAAACCAGATGTTGATGAAATTTCAGGGCTTTCCCCGGCTATTTCCATTGATCAAAAATCAGCTTCTAGAAATCCGCGTTCGACCGTGGCTACCATAACCGAAATCTACGATTATTTACGTATACTTTATGCACGAGTCGGACAACCATATTGTCTTGAGGTTGACGTTCCTATACAAAAACTTTCACAAGATGAAATTTTGGGAATTATACTTAAATCAATTGAATCTAAAGAAGTTAGGGAGGCAACTAAGAAAAACTCACAAAAAGTACTGGGGATCGAAGTTTCCAAGGGTAGGGTAGTTGTATTTTCTCCTATTGTAGTTGGTCGTAAAGGTGAATATTACCAATTGTTGTACGATTTGCTAAACAAAGGTTATGAAACCGTAAAAATTGACGGTGAAATCAAACAGTTGCGAGAAAAAATTGTTTTAACCAAAAACAAGCGTCATGATATAGATATTCTAATTGATGAAATTTACGTTAGTGAGTTTACCGATGATCCAAAAGGGTCACGTGAAAGGTTGTCTGAAGCGGTTGAGTTGGCTCTTAAGGAATCTGGTGGCTTAATCAAAATAGAAAGTCCAGACGGTAGCGAAAGAACCTTGTCTGCAAAGTTCATTTGTCCAATTGACGGGTCTTCTTTTCCGGAGGTGGAACCTAGACTCTTTTCTTTTAATTCTCCTTATGGAGCCTGTTCTGAGTGTAACGGACTTGGTGTGGTTGGAGTTCTTCAAGACGAGACTTGTTCTAGCTGTAATGGCGCAAGATTGCGTCCGGAAGCTTTAAGAGTTTATTTAGGCGGTAATAATAAAGATGATTTAGGAATAAATATAGTTCAATTTACTAGTATGACCGTCAAAGAAGCTTCTTTATTTATAGAAAAGCTAAATTTAACCAAAAAGCAACAAGATATTGCTTGGCCAGCCTTACGTGAAATTATAGAAAGATTACAGTTTATGGAAAATGTTGGTATTGATTACCTAACTTTAGACCGGCGTGCCAACACGTTATCTGGGGGTGAAGCACAACGTATTAGACTAGCTTCACAATTGGGTTCAGGTTTGGTTGGCGCTTTATATGTGTTGGACGAACCATCTATCGGGCTTCACCAACGTGATAATGATCGATTAATAAAAACCTTGACTGAACTAAGAGACTTAGGTAACACAATCATAATAGTTGAACACGATGAAGATACAATTTTTGCCTCAGATTATTTAATTGATATTGGACCCAAAGCCGGTGTACACGGTGGGGAAGTGGTAGTAGCAGATTATTTGGAAAAATTACTATCTGCTAAAACAAATTCATCAAAATCCTTGACCCTTGATTATCTACGCGGAACTAAAAAAATCGAAATTCCGGACAGACGCACTTCAGAGAAAGGTTCGCTTAAAATAAGAGGTGGAAAAGCTTATAATATAAAAAATTTAAATGTTGATTTACCACTAGGAAAATTTGTCTGTATTACTGGTGTGTCCGGTTCTGGTAAATCAACATTTATGTATGAAATTGTAGATAGAAACCTAAAATCACGATTAGAAAAACGTTTTAGAACTCCACATACTTATAATTGTAAAAGTTTTACCGGTACAGAATACTTGGGGCGCTCATGTTTAATTGATCAATCTCCAATCGGACGAACTCCACGCAGTAATCCAGCTACTTATACCGGTGCCTTCACTCATATTCGTGACATGTTTGCTGCCACCAGTGAAGCTAGAGCTAGAGGCTGGAAACCAGGTAGGTTTAGTTTTAATGTTAAAGGGGGACGATGTGAAGCCTGTCAAGGAAACGGGCAAATTGCTGTAGAAATGCACTTTTTACCTACCGTTTATGTAACCTGTGATGTTTGTGATGGAAAAAGATTTACCAAGGAAACCTTGGAGGTCACATACCGTAAAAAAAATATTTATGAAGTTTTAAATATGACAATTGAGGAGGCTCATGAGTTTTTTATTGATATACCAGCTATTCAGGAAAGATTATTTACTTTATTGGAAGTTGGTTTAGGTTATTTGGAATTAGGCCAAAGTGCTACCACACTATCTGGTGGGGAAGCTCAAAGAGTAAAAATTGCTTCTGAACTATACAAGCCTCATACGCAAAAGACCATTTATCTATTAGATGAACCAACAGTTGGTTTACATTATGATGATGTTAGAAAATTAATTGAAATACTACAAAAGCTAGTAAACAAAGGAAACACAGTGGTGGTAATTGAACATAATTTAGACCTTATTAAGTCATCTGACTACATTATTGACATTGGACCGGAAGGTGGTGTAAATGGTGGACAAATAGTGGCTAAAGGCACGCCCGAAGAAGTGGCTAATAGCAAAAATTCTTTTACCGGCCAATACCTAAAAAAATACCTAAAAAGTAATTAAGTCCATGAAAAGAACTGATTTTAAAATTAATGAGCTACCAGATAAACCGGGAGTGTACTTTTTTCGTGGTTCTAAAAAAGAAATTTTATATATTGGTAAGGCCACATCTTTAAAAAACAGAGTATCAAGTTATTTTTCTAGTGATATAGAAATAAAGCGCTCAGAATTAATAAAAAAAATGGTGACCGAGTCTTTTGATGTAGATTATACCGAAACCGAAAGCGTTTTAGAGGCCCTTATACTGGAAACCAACCTAATAAGATCTCATAAACCCAAATATAATACTAGAAGCAAAGATGATAAAAGTTATAATCATCTTATAATCACAAAAGAAGATTACCCCCGAGTTCTTTTGGTAAGAGGTAAAGATTTAACTGAAAAATTTAGTAAGAAAGATCTTAAATATGAATTCGGACCGTTTACCAGCGCTTCATTATTACGTGAAGCATTAAAAGTAGTTAGGCGACTTTTTAAGTATTATGACACCCGATTACCAATCGGGAAGGAAAAATCAAAAATGATTAAAGGCCAAATTGATTTTAATCGTCAAATAGGACTATATCCTGAGGTTGACAATAAAGATGAATATAATAAAACTATTAAACATATCGCTCTTTTATTTCAAGGAAAAAAGCAAATAATTATAAAAGAACTCGAAAAGGAAATGATGTTGGCAGCCAAAAAAGAAGCGTTTGAAAAAGCTAGCATCTACAAGAAAAGAATTTTTGGCCTCAAACATATTAATGACATTTCCTTAATAAATAATGATTATAAACGATTTCAAGACGGTAAAAGTTTTAGAATAGAAGGATATGATGTTGCGCATTATCGTGGTAAAGACATGGTTGGAGTAATGGTTGTAATTGAAGATTGTCAAACTAAAAATAGTGACTACCGAAAATTCAAAATAAAAACCTTGTCTGACGCCAATGATCCGGCAGCGTTAAAAGAAGTTTTGATGAGACGATTGGAGCATAAAGAGTGGATATTACCAAACTTGATAGTGGTTGACGGTAACACAATACAAAAAACAGCCGCCGAAAGTGTTTTAAAAGAAAATAATTTATCCATACCGGTGGTGTCGGTGGTAAAAAACGATAAACACAAGCCGATAAAAATTGTTTCTTCAAATAAAATCGTTGGGAAGTACAAAGACGAAATACTGTTGGCGAATGCAGAAGCACATAGATTTGCTATAAATTATTTTAGAAATCTAAATCAAAAATCCTTTAAAAAATAACTTTTATATTTTATTAACAGTTGAAATAAATACTTTGTAGAGGTGGCTGTTATAATTCAATAAAATATAATTGTTATGCAACCACAACAAGAAAAAGAAAATTTGATACTAAAGTATCTCACTTACGCTTTTTTGGGCGTTTTAGTTTTAGTCGTAATTATCATTACTTATACAGAAAACAGGTCTTCAGTAGTTGAACCGTATCCAGAAAATGTCACCGTACCTAGCATTAGTTTGCTTTCAGAGCAGGAATTCCAGTTTGAAAAACAAAAGTTAGTTGATTTTAATCAAAGAATAGAAACTTCAAATGAGACAGACGTTGCCATTAATAACCAACCAAATATAACGCAAACTGGTGGAATGAAAGTTATCGAGACCACAATACCAAGCGGCGCAATAACTGAAAACCCAGATCCGACAAACAATGATGTGGTTGAAGTAAAAAAAGTTAAAGAGATAATGCCGGATGGAACAGTTATTTTTGAAACTAAAACCGTTAGTAGAGAAGAATACAACCAATCAAAAACTCCGCCCAGTGATGAAGAAATAAAAGCTATTTCAGATACAGGTGAAAAAACTTTTATGTTTTTAGAGGGTACAATTCACGAAATAGATTATGTAAATAATTACATTGTTTTTATGCAAGATAACGGTAAGGGTTTGGCTACGTCTAAATATGACAATAAAACTAATTTTTTGGTTAACGGTAAACCCTTTTCACCCAACGAATTAAATGAGGGTGACAAAATTTCAGTTGAGGGTTATGGATATCATGGTGTAACACACGTCTTAGACACAAAAACAGTAATTTTTAAAGGAATAACCTTTATTAGTCTTTAATTTTTTAGTTTTATTTTTATGTATAATAAAATAAATAAATGTATTGGAATAAACTTATTTCTAAGTATTACTTTCTTTTTTAGTTTTTTATTTATTGGAATCAACTACTCTGAGGCCGCTGGTTCGTATGGTTGGTTTGCTCCCAGAGTTGATTATGTAGGCCCAGCTTCTTGTTCATCTCAAGAAACCTCTATTGAGGTTCATTTGGTTAAAGCTAAGACTAAAAATTTGATATCAGGCCCAAATTCTACTTGGAACGTGAATGTTGTTAATAAAAATACTAAAACTGCTGTTCGTAATTTTTCTTATTCAGCCGGTACTAAGAAATCTGATCCTATTTGCTTTAATGCCACAACACAAGGGATTAGGGTAAATTACACTGGTGGCGGGGGAGATTATCGTTATTATAGTGGACCAGTGGTTTACTCAACCACACCAGATACATCCTTAATAGGCCAACATTTTATTGGTTATGTTGAACTAAAACCACGAAGTCAAACCACTCCTGATTTAGTAACTAGTACCTTGGCTAATTCTTACACTCCCAGCGATGCTACTTTTTCTGTTGATTTAAATGATACAGATACTTTATATGGAAACGCTGGTGTGGACACCATAAAATTTTATTTTTCAAAAAACAATATAATAAATGAGTTTGACTATTCAGTTGTAAACCCAGCTGTTTCCAGAATAAGTACACCACCTGGCTATATCTCGTTTACTGAGGATGGCCTGTATCTATGGAGTATGCACGCTCAGTTAAATAATACTGCAAACTCTAGTGGTTGGACTTTTTCCAAAATTCCAACCTCAGCTGTTCCAGCGACTGAATCTGTTATTATCGATGGAACAGCACCGATTTCGAATATAAGTAATTTAGTTGTTTCAAATATAGTTGGCCCAACAACTGTTGATGTTAGTTTCAATTATACCATTAACGATAGTAATGATGGTTCGGGTATACAAAGTTATCAAATATCATATAGCGAAGACAGTGGAATGACATTTCAACCTGTCTTTAGTAACAATTCAGTGCCAGACTACACTTCTAGTTTTAGTTTAAATTACACTATGTCAAACCTCGATATGGGAAAAAATTATGGTTTTTATATTACAGCCGTTGACAACTTGGGCAATAATCGAACTTACGGACCCTATACGATTTCCATACCTGACTTATCTTCTTCGAATCCTCCTGATATTTCACTTGATAGCCCTCCTTATACAGATATTTTAACTGACACCAGCAAAAAACAAATAAACGCTGTTTGGAATGATACCGGCAATCCTTTTGGAATTGATTCAGCTTATGTTTGCTGGTCTAGTGTAAACGGTGATATATCATCTTTCAAAACTAATGATATAACTTTACTCGACACAGACAACGACGGTGATTTAGATAATTTACCTAGCGGCTCTATTACTTGTGAAAACACCGGTACAGATGTAGCTAGTCTAAATTCCTCTAGTTATACCTTTAACAGAATTGCATCAGGTTTGCCTCCAGATACTACTGTCCACTTTAGAGTATTTGCTCACAATCCAGTTGGTTGGGGGATGACTAGTAATAGTTCAATAACTACAACAGCAATTTTTACTGATCCAAATAATCAAGATAGAGTAGAAATTACCATTGATAGTTTATTACCAAGCACAAATTTTATACGCTCAGCTATTACAATAAGAAAAACACATGCTAGAAATGTTGATTTATATGGTATGTGCTGGTTTTTGGATGTGGATGATAGAAATAATTTTTATCCAAATGCTTTAAATACAGTTAATCCAAATTGCAATTTATTCCCAACAAATAATGCTTCGGGTTTATCTTGGAACAACAATACATCTAACGTACCATTTACAGCCAATCCATCTTTTTTAGGTTTATCACCCAATACTACATATTATTTTCGAGCCTTCCTTCTTAATGATTTAGCTGATTTATCGACACCAGCTACTCGAATATCTACCGAAGAAGAATACAGCTTCGCTAACGCTCAAATATCAACTGTCGTTCCTTACTATCATTTTAGTCATTATTTTCATAACACCGATGTTGACAGAACAAGTTTAGGTAAAGTGTATTTAGGTAATTTTGATAGTACGCTTGGTAGATACGATAATGTAGATATAAAAGTAATCGCTTACGATGAAAGTTATAACCCAACCGATCAAACAAGTCTTGTATATAATTTAAATCCAATGGGCTCCGTTGCAAGAAGGTCTATAAATTATGAAGCAAGAATTTATTATGGTCTTGATGCTTCAAACAATCTTATATTAAAAGAGACTAAAACTGGTAGTATACCAGCTACACCACAAGGTGGATACCTTGACATAGACGATATAAGTTTTACCGATGTTCCTCTTGGACAATACAAAATTGAGGTTACTTTAAATCCTGAACCAACCTCTTATTCATGTGCACCCTTAACTAGCACCCCATCACCAAAACCAAATTGCGACTTTGATAAAACCAAAATATTACTTGGTACACTGTACCCACCAAACAGTTTTCCATCTGATCAAACAAATTCAAATGCCAACTCAACCGCCGCAACCGATCCTCATATAAGCTTAACAGCTAACCCAGCGCTAATAAGAAAGGATAGAAATACAACACTTGAATGGGAGATGGATAGTGTCGCACCAGGTGTATTTACATGCAGTTTTAGCGGTCCCATGGATACTGGTGTACCGACAATTTTTGATCCCGCAGATCCTACCTATAGTTCAAATTTACCTAGCGGAAGAATCGGAGGTAGTTTTGATTCTGCCAACTTAGCTAGCACACAAATATTTAAACTCGAATGTACTGCTGCTGGTACAAATATTTATTCATCGCCTGACACCAGAGTTACGGTGATAGGTTCACAAGAGGAAACTTAATCAAAAAACACCACCTTTTCACAGGTGGTGTTTTTTTCTTTAGTTATTATGCAGTATAATTTGTAAATAATTATGTTAAATAATTTTGAGGAGAGGCAACTACTTCGTAATACTACTTATTTTTTTATTGTGGTTGCTTTTGCTTTTTTTGGTTCTTATATATACATTGATAACAAAGTAAACATTCTTAGTTATCCTCAAAACTTTTCTGTACCAAATGTTAATATTTTAACTGAAGACCAAATTGCTTCAGAGCGTTTAAAAATGCTTCCAGCTGTAAGAAAACCAGCAAATATTACTGAGGACAAAGAAGTAAATTCAGTACAAATTTTATCACAATCTGAAATAGATACAGTTACAAAAACCAGTCTACCGACCACTATGGCCACCAACTCTAATTTGGATTATGTACCTATTCAAACACCTGATATTTTAGTTAAATATGCTGACGGAAAAACTGAAACCTTACCAGCTACAGAAAACAATATTCCAAAAACATATCTAAGTGCCAATGCTAGTGTAGAAGTTGTTTCTAAAGATAATTCGACTGACACCAGTTACTTTACTGGAAATGGAGCTGTTTATGCAATTGAATCAGATCGTATAGTGATTTCAAAATCAGATGGTTCCGGTTATTTTTTTATAGATAAAACTGGGAAGTTTGAGGTTCTTATAAACGGTAACAAAATAACTTTAAACAACTTGCAAGTGGGTGACAAGATATCAATTGATGGTCAAATAATTAAATCTTCATCAGTAGCTAAGTCTGGTACCATAACAGTTACTGGTTATCCGCAACTGTTTGCTCTTTAGTATTTTTTTATGAAATCTACAGCTATGTCACAAATAAAAATAATTTTTTCAACATTTTATCTTTTTTTAATAACTCTTTTATTTTTTGCTTCTTTTAACCAAGTTTTAGCTAACGAATCTTTTGGTTGGTTTTCACCAAGAGTGGAGTATATAGATGATAGTGCCACTGTTAATTGTTCTGCTAATCAAGCTTCAATTGAACTATGGTTGGTAGATAGAGATACAGAAACATTAATCTCAAACAGTATTGGTAAATGGACTGTTAAGATAAAGGACAGTCTTTCTAACCAAACCGAGATTTTAACCAGAAATTATAATGCTGTAAACAAATCAGAGTCACTATGTTTTGACCCAACAAAGAATGGTTTGCAAGTCTTAGTTTTGAATTCAGCAAATTACAAACCCTTTTCCGCACCAGCACTTTTTCCAGACTCAAGCAACACAGCTGCTTTAGAAGCTATGCGAGGTAGCCATTTTAAAGGATATGTACAACTAAGTCCTGTTTCAGAAAGTTCTCCTAATACCACTTCCTCATTTCCAAACAATGGAGCAATCGCCACTTCTTCAGTTGAATTTCTAGTTGAAACAAACAAGCTTACATCTTTATATAATACAAATAATGTAACTAAAATAAAACTTTATTTAGAAGATCATGCTTCAGGTGATATTTACACTAAGGAAGTGAGTACTAGTGGTGGTATAGGTACGAGAGCGATACCTTTGCCAACTGGAGTTCCTGACGGAAAATATTTCTGGTCATTTCATGAGGAGTTGGACGGTGAATCAACCACTGAAAGACTGTCTTCACCCGAGTGGACTTGGACATTTGGTAGCATACCGGTATCTGGACTACCTTCAGTAAAATCAATTACCATAGACACTACACCCCCTTCATCTCAAATAACAGATTTTAAAGTAGTTAGCGAAGAATCACCAAGTACAGTTTCGGTTAGTGTTACTCAAAGCCTTGCTGATTCACATGCTGGGTTGGCTAATAGCCAACTATATGTTGAGAACCTTACTACCGGCTCAACCTATGGAATTATTCCATCTTTTTATCCTTCATTCACAACCTCCACTTCTGTAACCTATATTTTGGGAAGTTTTAGTAAAAGCGACACCTACAGATTTTACATAGTAAGTACTGATAATATCGGAAACACAACCACTTCAAGTAATTATGATTACAGTGTTCCATTAAGTCTATCTGTTCCTGAGGTTAATTTGTATAGCTATAGTTCAATTATTAATGGGGTTAATGGAGTAACTAACTCTACCGCCTGGCTTTATGGAACTACCACCGATGCTCACACCAACTACTTACCTGTTACAGAAACAGGGGTTTGTTGGACAACATCATTAAGTGACGCAAACAGTACTTCTACATTACTTTCAAGTGGCACCTGTAATACCAGAACAAGTGGATATAATAGCAGTAACTCCACTTTTTATTTCTACGTAACAAACTTACCAGCTAGCACCACTGTTTACTTTAGGATGATGGCAAAAAATGATGCTGGCTGGGGCTTTTCACCAGTCGGTTCATTTACCACTGATCTTTCGCCTTTTGACCCAACTGCCGGCACCCCAACTCCACCAACAGTAGGTTATTATGGTTCATCCATCACCAATCCTGATTACATCAACCCTCAACTGGGTATTACTAACGCTGGTTATTCTTTAATTGAAGAATATGGTATATGTTATTCAACTGATCAACTAAGTATAAATGCCTTAGATCCACTTAAACTAAACGCCGCATCGTCAACCTATGACTCAGCTTACGCTGCTAGCTGGGCCAGTAGCTGCTATCTGCAAGGACCTTTACCATCAACTACCACAATCCCTTACTATAAACGAATTGGTATCAGCGGTCTAAGCAACGGCACTGATTATTATTTAAAGGTGTTTGCTGTAAATAGCATTGGAGCAGGTTCGGCCGACGGGATGGAAACAACCGATACCTTAAACTATAAGTTTTTGGTAACCCAAGGCTGGGGTCTACCGGAAATTTCAACTAGCTCCAGTATTTTTGATGATACTACAAATACTTACGATAAAATTGAGGTTAGTTTTGCCGCTCAGGACCAAAGTTTTGATACCGCTTCAATATTAGAAAATCCGACCAGACAATCAAATCCAATTTCATATTTAGTTAGTTTAGATATTGGTGATAATTTATCAATTGAAGATAATGCATCTGGACCTATTCAAACCTTAAAGCAGGGAAGTAATCCTACTAACGACTTTGATGTTGATTGGGATACAGTAAAAACAGTTGAGTTTTACAATATTCCAATTAACACTCCGATAAGAATTACTATTGAGGTTAATGAACCAGAAACTTACTCACAATCTGACTTAGCCGGAAAATCATATTCAACTGTCTTTACTCTAAGTGATCCAAATTCACTCGCTGATTCAAGTTCCGGTACCGGTTCAGATAGTGGTAATGCTTTAGATGTTGACCCAGAATTTGATTTTTCTGCTAATCCTTCTCTTATCAGGTCTGGTAGCACAACTACAATTGAATGGGAAATGAAATCAATTGATGTGGACTGCCAATTAACCGGACCAAGTAGTTTTACACCACTATCATTTAACCCTAGTATTATTAGCGGTGTGGTAGACTCAAACACTAGAGTAAGTGGCACTGTTGTAACCAGTTTGATTACTAATACTCAATTGTTTAAACTAAGTTGTATAAATGCTACTCCAACCACTTTTAGTACAACTACTAGAATTAACGTCCTTGGAAACCCTGGAGAATCATAGTTAAAAATTATTTATGAGTTTTACTATGCCAAAAAATCAACGAGTTACAGTGTTTCGTGGTGGTAAAGATGGTAATTACGCTATTTCTATGCGTACAGGTTCTGATACTATAAAAACATTAAATCGATTAGGCTACCAAACCAGAGATATAGTAGTCACGAAAAATCAGGAGTTCCTGGAAGAAGGTCGATCTAGAAATATTAGTTTACTTTTGGAAGGGGCTGACATTGTTTTTTTAGGATTACACGGAAAATCAGCTGAAGATGGTAGTTTACAAAAAATTTTGCAAAAAAAATCCATTAAGTTTAATGGTAGTTCATCACTATCGTCAGCTATGGCTTTTAACAAACTTTTTACAAAAAACACTTTAAAGAGTTATGGTGTGTTAACTCCTCAACACTTCGTTCTTCCGGAAATTATTGACGTAAACGAATTAGAAAAAATCGTAACTTTAATTAAAGATTCTTTTGGCCCAAACTATATCATAAAACCGATAGCCAATAGTTCATCGTTAGACTCATACTTTGCCGCCAATATTTATGAATTAAAAGCTATATTATTTGGACTATTTAACAACAAAAGCAATCAAGACCGTTGGTTAATTGAAGAATTTATTGATGGAAAAGAAATCTCAGTAGCTTTGTTAGAAAATTTTCGCAACGAAAAAACATACGTTTTTCCTCCTGGAGAAATAATTTTTTCTAGTGATTATCCTTACTTCACCTACGAGGCAAAACTCAAAAAACAAAGAGATCTTTATTGTCCTTCAACTTTAACATATAGTATTAAAAACGAAATTTCACAACTAGCTGAAAAAATACATACTGTTCTAAATCTTTCTCAGTACTCTAGATCTGATTTTATAGTAAGTGACGATGGAAAAATTTATTTTTTAGAAATAAATTCATTACCTGAGTTATCATGTGATTCTACTTATACAAAAATAGTTGAGTCGGTTGGTGTACGTTATGAGGATTTAATTAATCATATTATTACAACCTCAACTGCTTAATACTAAGTTGAGGAAAAGTCGATTATTTATAAAATTTATCAAGTATAATAATAAAAATATGGAAGGAACTAGACATGAAAGAGTAGCAATTATAGTTACGTCGTATGTAATAGGTTTTGTTACAGGTTTTATTTTATTAACAGACTCATCACCTAACACCGAGCACTTATACGTCTCATCACCAACTACCGTCAACAAACTAAATCACAGCCAAAAAATGTCTATCCCATCAAACGATGAAAAATTTGTATTTTTATGTGAAGAAATGCAAGGAAGTATTGGTAATTGTACAGCTTATATATACGATGTTGACTCTTCAGCAAAAAGACAAGCCTTGTTAGATGGTAATACCTTAACAATGGAAAATGAAATTGCTTCGTTTGTAAAATGGTCAGATACTGGTTTAGCTATTGGAAGTACCATACAGTCAGTTGATCCTAATACTCCGTGGTTTTTAACCACAAGAAATGCTGATTAACTATTGACTTTATTATTGAAAGCCAATATTATACTTACGCCCTTTAATTGGGCCCGTAGCTCAGTTGGCTAGAGCGCCTCATTTGCACTGAGGAGGCCGGGGGTTCGAATCCTCTCGGGTCCACCAATGAAGTAAGACCAGCAAAAAAGCTGGTTTTACTTTATTTGGTAAAATGTTTTTTGATTTTTAGCCTAAAAATATTTTATATGCTAAAATGCCACTGCAAAAGGGGCCCTTAGCTCATCCGGTAGAGCGCATCCATGGCATGGATGAGGTGAGCGGTTCAAGTCCGCTAGGGTCCACCATAAATAAAGTCCCTGATGATAACACCATAAAGGGCGCAAAACGAAGTTTTGCGCCCTTTATGGTGTTATTTACAAACTAGCTTCTCCTAATAATCCCTAAAATTACATCACGTTTCTCTTCCATTAATTCTTTATTCTTGGCTTCTAAATTTAACCTCATAACCGGATCATTGGCCGAAGGTCGTACGTTACACCACCAATCTGCTGATTCTAAGGTAAGTCCATCTTGTCGATTAACATCCATATCAGGAAATTCTTTTTGGATATCAGAATAAATAGCATCAATATCTCTAGTTACAGTACTGTTTATCTCACCTGATTGATAATATTTTCGTACTTCAGCTACCAGCTCGCTAAGTTTTTTATTTTCTTTTTTCATCAATTCCATAATCAAAAAAGCTGGCAAAGCTCCACCTTCAGAAAAAAATGTCTCTTTAAAGAAAAAGTGTCCAGAAAGCTCGATACCTAAAACAGCATTTTCTTTTCTCATTCTAGAACGTATGTGAGTGTGACCGACCTTTTCTCTTACGACTTTACCTTTCAACTTTTTTATTTCCTCAGTCAAAGCTTTGGAAGAACGAATATCACACACTATTGTAGACTCTTTATTTTCTTCCAAAACCTGTCTTGCCAAGAGAGCCCCAATTAAATCACTTGGTACAATATCACCGTTCTCATCAACAAAACCGACCCTATCAGCATCACCATCAAAGGAAACACCTAGATCTGCTTTTTTATTTTTTACTTCGTTTCCAACAAAAGCTAAGACTTCTGATTTTAAAGGATTTGCCTCATGGTTTGGGCAAGTATGATCAAATGTATCAAATATAGTATGGACTGTTATGTTAGGTTCAAAAGCTTTAAAGGTGTCAATTTCCAGTATTCCAATCATATTAGCTGGATCAACCACAATACTAAAACCTGCTCCCGTTAAGTTGTGCCTCTTTTTAAATTTTTCTATCCATTCAGGTTGTAGGGCGTGATCGGTAACGCTACCGCGTGTAACAGTTTCAGAGAAAGTGTGTGTACCAACAATTTCTCTGATTATTTGAAGTATATCACCGGTGACTGGTTTTGAATCCTCAACTGTAATTTTAAGACCATTATACTCAGACGGCATATGAGAAGCAGTAATCATAACAGTCATATCGACATCGCTATTGCCACACATATAGTAAGACATTGGTGTAGTACAAAGACCGATATTAATGACATCAACTCCACTATCAACAAAACCATCGACCAAGGCTTTTCTTAAAGCATCAGCAGAAGGTCTAATATCATAACCAACTGCTACTTTCCTAATTTTAAAATGCTTAGTTAACGCCTTAGCGATTTTATTTACTTCTTCATCAGTTATTTCTTCTGGGTATTTTCCTCTAATATCAAAATCTCGATAAATTGTTTTTAAATGTTCAAAAGTCACAGTAATAATGTTTTAAAACCATTAATTTAACAATATTACAGATGGTTTTATGTTTTGTAAAATAAAGTAAGAATAAAAAAATAATCTACTTATAACCCTTTTTAATCGAGGAAACAAGTAAATCCATATCAGGATCAACTTTTTTATGTGGATTAAAGAGTTTATATGGATCAAAAATATTTTTTATTTCATTAAAAATATCTAACATTTCAGGCGAAAATATTTTATATAAATAAGGAGTACGAATTAAACCGTCATTATGCTCACCGGTAGTTGAGCCATGATACTTAGCTACTAAAGTATAAACTCGATCTGATAGCTCTTTAATAATATTCACAAAATCAGGTCTAGAAAAATCCATTAAAGGTATTATATGAAAGTTACCATCTCCAACATGTCCAGCTACAGTGTATGTCAGATCGTATTCATCCAATATTTTATAAAGCTCTGGTAAAAATTCTGGTAAATACTCTGGCTTAACAGACATATCATCAATAAACGGAGCAGTGTGTTTATCTTTCACATTTTCTCTTAAAAGCTTGAAACTTTCGCGTCTGATAGTCCAGTATTTATCAGCTTCAGCTTTAGTGGCAGTAATATGAGTTGGTAAATCATAAGCTTTTTTAATCTTATTTTCCGCTCGTCTAACAGCTTTTACAACCTCTTCCTCAGTAAAACCGGTAAATTCGGCCATCAAAACTAATTTTGGTACCCCACCAGTAAAAATCATTTTTATTTCCGGCCAAAAATCTTTAACTAACTTAAAAGGATTACCACCTAACTTTTTAAAAAGCTTAGGAAAAACTTTTAACATCACATCAAAAGTTTTGTCATCATATGATTCAAAACTTTCTGGCTCAAATTGTAATATAGTATTGACGATTTGCCCCAATTCCTTAAAGTGTTTATCTCTCAAAAAAATAACTAACATTCTTGATTCGTTACGAACAGGTATTAAAGAAAAAGTTATTTCGGAAATTAAACCTAAAGTTCCTTGTGAACCTACAAAAAGTTGAGTTAAATCAAAAGTATCCTCAGTTTGATTATAAACATTCCAAATACCATAGCCAGCTGAATTTTTATTTACAATTGGTTTTTGTTGGTTAATTAAATCTTTATTATTCTCAATTAATGTGCTTATCTTTCTGTAAATATCACCCTCAAAAGACTCTAACTGCTTTTTTTCTTCCCACTCTTGACGAGATAATTTTTGAAATTCATATTCGTTACCATCAGACAAAACTACCTTTAATTTCTTAACGTATCGTTCTGTCTTACCATAAGTTAATGATTTTTCCCCAGCTGAATTGTTGGCTACCATACCGCCAACTGTGTTTAATTCACGACTAGCCGTGTAGGAGGGAAGTAGTGAACCATGAGCTAAGGTTTTTGGTTCAAAATCACGATAAAAAACTCCTGGTTCAGTTATTGCTTTTTGTGGATCAACATATATTATGTGATTAAAATAACGTAAAAAATCTACTACAACTGAATTAGTTAGAGGTCCACCTGACATATCAGTACCAGCTGATCTAGCTGTTAAAGATATTTGACCTTTATATTTTTTTGCAGACAGTATTATTTTTTTTAGATCATCAATATCTTTTGGAAAAACCACTGCTTTGGGAATAATTTTAAAGATACTAGTGTCTTCACTATATTTTTCTAAAACTTTCTCAGAAGTTTCAACTTCACCTTTAAAATTTTCTTTTAGTTCTACCAAATAATTCATAAGTTTAGTATACAACAAGCAATTGCGAGCATTTAATTAAATCAACAAGCAAAAGTTGTTTATTTAAATTGTTGCCGTATAATCAGATTATGTTTGGCATTGATGTTGCCATAATCTGGATGATACTAGGTTTTCTCCTAGCTGCTTATTCAGTAATCGCAAACGATAGCGTACAAACCTTAGGTACTTTCATAGCCTCCAATCAAAAAACTAGATGGTATTATCTATGGGGCTTTGCTTCAACTATTCTTATAATCACTTTATCTATAAGTTATTTTACCAGCGGTGGTGACATATCTTCAGGTAGATTGGAAAAGATACCTTTTATACAAATAGAATGGTATCACGCACTAGCGCCTTTGGCGCTAGTTTTGTTGACCAGAGTTGGTATACCGGTTTCTACTTCCTTACTGGTCCTAAGTGCTTTTGCTTCCTCTTTGGTTTTTACCAGCATACTAACCAAGTCTGCACTTGGTTACGGTATTGCAGCCCTTACCGCCTATGTATTATGGATTGTAATTTTTAAGTGGGACAACGCTAACAATCCGGTGCCAGAACACAGAAAAAAATTATGGAGAATTTTCCAATGGTTGGCAACTGGTTTTCTTTGGTACACTTGGCTTTCACATGATATCGCTAATGTTGCGGTATTTTTACCAAGAGAATTAACTTTACTTCAGTTTATTTTAGTGCTCACTATATTTGTTATAGGTCTGGCTTATATTTTTTGGAAAAAAGGTGGAAAAATCCAACAAATTGTTCTAGAGAAGAAAAATACTCGTTATATCAGAAGTGCTACCATTATTGATTTAGTTTACGCCTTGATACTTTTGATTTTTAAAGAGTGGAATAGCATACCAATGTCCACTACCTGGGTTTTTGTCGGTTTATTAAGTGGTCGTGAGTTGGCCATGTCTACTTGGATAAAAAATTATAAATTTTCTGATGTCTTTCCTTTGGTTGGAAAAGATTTACTTCGTTTACTTTTTGGTTTAGCAATTTCCATTGCGGTAGCTCTAGCTATTCAACACCAATTTCAAATAGCTGGTATTTTATCAAATTATTTTGGTTGGGTATGATTAAAAAGCCGGCAGACTTCGTCTGCCGGCTTTTAACTACTTAAAACTATTTAGACCTTACCTCACCGCCATTTACTGTAAATAATTGGTACCAAAAACAAAGTAATAACCACTGAAAAGGCCAATCCAAACATTACCGCTGTCGCTAAAGGAATCCAAATTTCATCAGTAGAGAGGAGTGGAACCATACCCATAATGGTAGTAATTGAAGTTAAAAGAATTGGTCGCAACCTACTAGTTGAAGAATCAATTACAACATCATGAATAGATTTAGTCGGATTTTCTTTTCGCATTCGATTCATCATATCAATCAAAAGAATTGAGTTATTTACAATAATACCGGTTAGCGCAATAAAACCCATAATGGAAGGGAAGGAGAGAGAGCTACCAGTAATAGCCAATCCATATAAAATACCAATTAAAGAAAATGGCAAAATTGATAACACATAAAAAGTATGTCGATAAGAATCAAACTGGAATACCAGAACACCAATCATCAACACCACTCCAACAATCAAAGCCAAAAACATTTCTTTAAAGGCCTGATCTGACTCTTCAGTCTCACCACCAAAACTGTAAGTTACATCTTCAGGTAAATTAATCTCATTTTCTAATTTTTCATTTAACTGACGATTAATTTCTATTACGTTTCCTGAATTTGTTATATCAGCTGAAACTGACATAATTCTTTTTTGATTTTCATGACTAATTACCGTACTTGATTCACGCAAGGTAATATCTGCCACTTCAGATACTGGAATTCTATCTCCACCAGGTGTAGCTAATTCAAGTTCACTTAAGCGATTTAGAGTAGTCCAATTAGCAAATTCTGGATCAGAAATACTTTCTTCATTTAGATTTAAACGAACAATAACTTCAACATCATCATTAAGTGAAGTAATGGAAACCGCTTCGGTTCCGTTTACCGCTGCTCGTAAAGTCTGAGAGACTAACTGTGAGTTTAAACCGTAAATAGAAGCTTTTTCTTGATCAAGATTTACCACAAACTCTGTCGTGTTAGTATTAGCGCTAGTTTTTACATTACGAGTATTTGGTATTTCAGATAAAGTTTGTGCTATTTCATTAGCAGTATCAGAGAGAACTCGCAGATCATCACCATATAATTTTACTCCAATTGGCGCACCTACCGGAGGACCGTCACTTGGTTGATTAACTGTAATTTTTGCATCCTTAATATCAAGTAAATCAGTTCGCAAAATATCAATAAAAGCAGAACTACTCATCGACCGGTCGTCACGTAAGGTTAATTGAATATTTCCAAGTTTAGGATTAAGACCACCGCTCCCAAATAAATTTCCTGATCCAATTGTAGTTGTGTATGACTCTATCATTTCCGGATAAGCAAAAAGTTTTTCTTCCACTTTTCTTACCGCTAGGTCAGTGGTTTCTTTAATAGTTCCTTCTGGTTCTTCTACTTCAATATAAACTATATTTATGTCAGACTGTTCAAAAAAGACCACTTTTACCAAGCCAAGCGGAATTAAAGCAATAGCTGAAACAAAACCGAGAATAATCAAACTGATAAAACGTCGCTTCAATTTAGAACTATTAATAATTTTAGTTAATGATTCTTTATAGTAATTTTCCAATTTTTGCGATAAGATTTTTTGTTTTTCTTCTACTATATTTGTTGCTCTTTTTTTAATTAATTTAGAAGTAATAAGTGGCAAAAATCCTAAAGCCACCAATAATGAAGCAAATAAAATAAAAATAAGAGTAAAAGGAATGCTAGCAATAAACTGTCCAGTTACGCCAGATACAATAAATAACCCCACAAACATTGAAACAGTAGTTAAAGTACCGGAAGTAAGTGGGAAGGAAAATTCACGAATTACTTGTCTTGCTGCTTCTGTTTTGTCTAAATTCGGGTTTTGACTTATTTTTTTATTAATCCCTTCCACGATCACAATTCCTGAATCAACCAAAACACCAATTCCTAAAATAAGTGCAAATAAACTAATAAAATTTATGGTATTACCAGATAAATACAAACCAATAAAGCCAATCATGAAAGACAAAGGGATAGCTAAGCCGGCTATCAAACCTTCACGCCAACCAATTGCTAACATCAAAATAACAATTACAAAAAGAATGGTTTGCAAGCCAGACCTCGTAAGTTGAGTCAAATCTGACTTTATATCTTCTCCAGCGTCATAAACAGTGTAGACAGTTAAATCGTTTAAAAGCGAAGACTTTAAAACATCAAGTTTTTCTTCTACATCATCTGTAATCCCAGTAATATCACCACCACTCTGTTTAAAAACATTTAGAGTAAAAGAAATATTAGACGGCTCATTATTCACACTAAGACGGGAGTAAGTAATAGCTGGAGACAATCCAACCACAACCTCGGCCACGTCAGCCACTAAGACCGGCTGGCCACCAAGACTGGTAATTGGAATATTTGATAAAAGTTCTACTGCGTCCGCATTTGATTCAAAAATTATATTATAACTAACACCATCAGTTACGATTTGTCCAATTGGAAAACTCACATTAGCGACACGTATCGCTTGAACTACATCAGTAACAGACAACTCATAACGAAGCAGAGTTTCTTGATCAACCAAAATTGTTACCTCTTGATCTCTGGCACCACTTTTTTCCACCCTAGACACCCCAGAAACTCCTTCAAGCTCGTCAATTATATCTTCAGCTAAAACAGATAACTCTTTTTCTGTACGATCACCAGAAACAGCTATAGTCATTATTGGTTGATCCACAAAATTAACTTCACTAACAACCGGTCTTTCAGCGTCAGCTGGCAAACGATTTAAGAGACTATCGATTTCGTCTTTAAGCGAGTCGATTGATTTATCTAAATCAGCTTCAGCTTCAAACTCAACCGTTATCGAGGACACACCTTCTCTTGAACTCGAGGTTATTTTTTTTACGTTTTCAAGCGAACCAGATAACCCACGTTCTAATTCATTAGTAATTTGTGTCTCTATATCTACAGCCGGTGCACCGGGAAGAATAGTGGTAACAATTCCAATTGGCACCACCACTTCAGGAGAGGATTCTTTAGGAATTGATAAAATTGAATAAAGTCCAAACAAAAGTAAAACCACCACTATCAAATAGCTAAATCTCTTGTTGTTAATAAAAAATTCCCACATAAATTAAGTTGCTGCTTTATTCTATTAGTTTAAAATTTGTACTTTTTCACCGAGACTTCGGCCTCGCACATCCAATACAAAAATCTCATCTTTTTCAAGCCCAGATAAGACTTCAACAAAAGCCCCCCGAACTTCACCTAGGCTAATTTGCTTTGATTCTAAAATATTGTCTTTAACAGTAAAAATAAAACTTTCTGTACCAATAAATTTAACCGCTGTAAGTGGTAAAGTAATGACTCCATCCTCTTTTTCTTTATCATTTTCCAACAGTAAAGCAACCCTGACAGTTTTACCATTTTGCAACTCTTGATCTTCAATCGCTATTCTTATCTCTGTTTTTTTAGTAGCACTATCAATAGCCGGAGCAATAACCGTTATTACTCCATCAATCTCACCATCAACCAAAACTTTTTTACCAACCAAAATATTTTCTAATTGTTTATCACTAACAAAAGAAACGATTTCTAAGCTGTTGTTATTGGCTACTGTTGCTACTTTTTCAAACGAACCAACAAACTGACCTATTTTTACATCAAGTGAATTTATTGTTCCATATAATGGAGAGCGAAGGAGTGTTTTTTCATAACTTGCTTGTACAGCCCGTAAACTTCCCAAAGCTTGTTTTACTTGTGCGTCGCTAGCGGAAACCGTGTCTTCATTTCCATTAGTCACAAGCAAAGTTTTCTCTAAAGATTCCTTAGCATTTTTAAGTTCAGTATATGAAACATCGATTTGACTTATAGTAGCAGTGATCTGGCTTTGAGCTGCTGATAAACTTTGTCTTAAGGCAATTATTTCTGAATCAGAATATCCTTTAACACTTCGATCGTCACTTAAAAGTGGTAGTAAAATATTTGTCACCGTTAATACTCGCTCACTATAGGCTTTGATTTCACGGTTAAAAGCAAGCTCTTCTTCAGCACTTTCAGTGGTAATGATTTTAGATTTCCAGTCTGCAAGCATAGATCGAAAAGCTACTCTTTCACTATTAAGAAATTCAGTATTTCCAACTCCACCGATTCGTAGACTAACTACACCACTAGTTGGATTTGAATAAAATTGATCCAGTGTACTCAAAACAACATTATTTATAGTGTTATATGAATTTTGCGCAGTGTTATGAATAGATTGTTTAGCATTATCTAACCTTATTTCTGCTTCATTAACAGAAATATCACTTTGTGCCACACTAGCTAAAATCGCTTCATAAGCACCCTCAGCTTGCAAAAGAGCAGCTCGCTCGCTCGCATTTTCTAACTGAGCGATAATTTGACCAGCCGATACAGTTTGCCCCAACACTACATTCACCGCTGTGATTTTTCCAGCTCGTTCTGATTTTATTTCAGCTTCACTTAACCGCCCGAACCTCACCTAATAAAAGAAATATTTTCCGGATTTTCCAACTCTGAAACAGTGGTTAGCGTAACGGCTGGTAAATTTTCGCTGACAATACCAGACACCATATCGGGCTGTTTTGCACCACCACCAAAAAACAAACCGTAAATTACCAAAGCAGTTACAAGACCAATAAAAAAACGGACGGTTTTTCGGCCGTACCAGCCATACAATTTATCAAGAATTTTCATAGAATAGCCGGAACTATATCATGATTTTCTATGTTTGTACAGGGAAAGTATAGAAGATGAAAATATTAAATAAAAGTGTTGTCAATATTTTGTTTTTTTGCTAACGTTGCCCTTGGAATAGGAATTTATTCCTAGACTTTTGTAAATTGACATACAATTAACCAACAAAAGGAGGAGTTAAATGTTTATAATAAACGGAATACTTTATCCATCAGTGTTTTGTGCGCCCTACATTCGAGGATTCACCGGAGAAGAACTATTGTTTCATAAACTTCTAAGACTTTTTGGGGCTACCTGGGAAAACACCGGCTTTGCTGGAAAAACCATGACCCTCACGAATAGGAAGGGTAATATGCCTCTCCAGGAAGACGGTATGACACCAAAAGAGACGCTCCCTCGCTGTATTTGGGTTAATCCATTTAAAAATGGTGGAGAAATCATAAATGCAGTCGGTTTGGCAAATAATGGTTTGGATTTTTATTTAAAACTTGGTGTTTATCAAAGATTTACTGAACCGTTTATAATCTCAATTGCCCTTGAGTCAAAAAGTAATCACAGTCAAATAATGGAACTTCAAGCCATGTGTCGACTCATAAAAGACTATGGCCCATATAACGGTATGGCTGTACAAATAAATTGCGGTTGTCCAAATTCAGACGTTAAAGTCGGTTCATTTAACTCTGAGATATGCAATTTACTGAACTCAGCCAAAGCAATCCTTGGACCGAAAATTCCGGTACTCTTGAACTGCAACGCTCTTATGCCAACCGAAGTACTTACTGAAGTAGTAAAAGTAGCGGATGCGTTGTGGGTTGGTAACACCATTCCATGGCGAGACACAGAAACCCTAGAAGAAATAGACTGGAACAGCATCGGTGATAAATCACCACTTAGGCATAGGGGAATAAAAGCAGACGGCGGACTATCTAGTCACCAATGTCTTAAATTCACTATCAAAAAGGTGAAAGATTTACGCGAACGAGGGGTACAATTACCGATAATTGCCGGCAACGGTATCAGAACCATATCAGATATCAATGACTTAAAAGAAGTTGGTGCAAACGCTATCTTTCTTGGTTCGGTGGCTGTAGTGCGACCTTGGCGCATGAAAAAATTAATTTCACACGCCAACCACGTTTTCGCTTAAACAATTTAAAAGGAGTTTAAAATGGAAAGTCTAACAATTACACGACCGGATGATTTTCATCTACATGTACGTGACGGTTCAGCAATGCGCACTGTCATTCCGTATAGCGCCAAAGTATTTGGTCGAGCACTAATAATGCCAAATCTTAAGCCACCGGTAATAAACACGACTATGGCTTTAGACTATAGGTAACGCATTTTAAATGCGTTACCAAAAGATGTGTTATTTGATCCAAAAATGACCATCTATTTAACTGACGAAACCACACCAGAAATGATTCGCGAAGCCGCTAGTTCAGAGCATGTGTTAGCGGCAAAGCTATATCCGGCCGGTGCGACGACCAACTCAGCAAGTGGGGTTACTAACATCTGGAACCTTACTAGAGTCCTTGAGGCGATGGAAGAGTATGGTTTACCATTATGTATTCACGGTGAACTTCTTTCAGATAAAAATGGTGAGATTGACATCTTTGATCGAGAAAAATATTTTATCGACAAAATCTTACTGAAACTTGTCGATCGTTTTTCTTGTTTAAAGATTGTACTTGAGCATATCACTACACTCGATGCTGTTCAGTTTGTGATTGATGCTCGAGATGGAATAGCAGCTACCATTACACCACAACATCTGCTTGAAAACCGCAACGCGATATTTAGAGGAGGATTAAATCCACACTATTACTGCTTACCGGTCTTAAAGCACGAAGAACATCATGAAGCGTTGGTAAAAATAGCTACTTCCGGTAATCCAAAATTTTTCCTTGGTACCGACTCAGCCCCACACGCAAAAGGTGACAAAGAAAGTAGCTGCGGTTGCGCTGGTTGCTTTACAGCCATGACGGCCATAGAATTTTATGCTGAGGTGTTTGAGACAGCTGGTACATTAAACGATCTTGAGGCTTTCACTAGTCACTATGGAGCTGATTTTTATGGTTTACCAAGAAACAATGACACCATTACTTTAGCTAGGATATCTTGGCAGATACCAACCAGCATACCTTATACACAAGGTGAAGTTTTGGTACCGTTTCGAGCTGGTGGATTTACAAAATGGAAGTTTGTGTCAAATAACTTATTGGTATGACTTTGGTTTATTGTTAGTTTGTTTTGGTCGGCATCTTTAGATGCCGACTTTTTTATTTTTATTTAAAAGCTATACTCGATCTACTATCATCATATTAGTCGCCCCAGGTTTTCCAAAAGGCACGCCGGCACCAAGCACAAACAATTCTCCCGACTTCATTTTACAACAATCAGTTAATACTCGTTTAGCGACTTTTCTAGCTTCAGTCAAGTTTTTTACTCGTCTTATCAAGACCGGCTCACAACCATAAATTATCAATGCTTGATTGAAAGTAACTTTATTTGGAGTCATAACCAACACCGGCACTCGTGGCCTATACCGAGCAATCATGCGTGCTGTGTAACCGCTCTCCGTAAAGGCTGTAATAATGCGGGCCTTAGTGGAAGTAGCACTGTGCACAATCGATTGACTGACTGCTTCATAAATACTTTCTGGCAGAAAATCCCAGTCTGATTGGTGTAAATGAAAGAAAGAATCTGATTCCACCTCTTTAGCTACCTGTTTAATTATCTCGATCACTTTATCGGGATGTAAACCAATTGCTGTCTCATCCGACAACATAACAGCATCAGTACCATCCAAAATAGCATTTGCTATGTCTGTCACTTCAGCTCTAGTCGGAGTAGTGGACACTCGCATCGAATCAAGCATCTGAGTGGCTGTGATCACCGGCTTACCAGCTTTGTTCGCTAAACGGATAATTTCTTTTTGTAGCAACGGGACTTTTTCCAAAGGCATCTCAATCGCCAAATCTCCACGCGCCACCATTATTACATCCGCTTCATTTATAATTTCTTCTAAATTCTCAATCGCTGACTTGGTTTCAATTTTTGCTACAATATTAACCTTTTTAATCTTCTCAGTTAATTTTCGTAATTTTTTAATGTCTTCTGCTCTACGAACAAAAGACAAAGTAACAAAATCTACTCCTTGCTCCAAACCAAAAACTAAATCCTTACGATCTTTAACTGTCAGGGAAGATATAGAAAGATTTGCATCTGGTACATTTAATCCACGCCTGCCTTTGATCACACCGCCCACTAGTACCTTCGTATGTATTTCTGTTTTGGTAACTTTCTCAACCTCCAACTTTTGCTTTCCGTCATTTAAGTAAATAATCATTCCTGCACCCACTTCATTTGGTAATTTACTGTAATTAATTTCTACTTTATCAGCTGTACCAACACACTTTTTAGTAGTTAAAATTAAAGTTTTACCTGGAGTTAAGGTGACCTCTTCAGTCTCAAAATCACCAATTCTGATTTTTGGACCAGCCAAGTCCTGCAATATAGCCAACGGTCGTTTGGTTTTTCTTTCCGCTATATGTGCGTTCTTAATCATTTCAGCGTGAGAAGCATGATTACCATGACTCATATTTAACCGAGCTACCGACATACCTTGCAACAACATTTTTTCTATGTCTGAGACCTTACTGGAACTAGGGCCGAGTGTTGCCACTATTTTTGTTTTAGTATTAAAAAGATGATTCATAAAGTTTCATTTACCTTTTTAGTATAACATTGACCTATTTATATATCTCAGCAATCACAGCCGCATGATCACTGACTCCAAATTCCAACCTGACGTTCCTTGCCCGATAGGGAGGTTGGGTAAAAAGGTAGTCAACCATGTATTCATCAAAGATCGGTTGTTCCAATTGCATATTTCCACAACGATGTAGATTTTTATCCAAACTGCTTTTATATTTTAAAGGAATCTGATCTGCATACTTTTTAGTAAATAATTCATACAAACCATTATATCCGCGCGGCATATTGAAATCACCACAGATCATGTGCGATTCTTCATTTTTTATCACCTGTAATAATTCTGTCACTACCTTAGTCTGAAGCTCGTTAGTCAAACCATCAGGTGTAACTATTAAATGAGTAGTGACAATATTGAAAATCTCACCACCAACTTTTATCTTAGCCATGATGTAGGAATATTTTTCTAAAGTATCAACACCTCTTTTTGTCGCCGGAACAGATGAAAGATGTGTTTTATGACTCACCTCAAAATAAGACCTCACAACAGTCTCACAAGGAAACTTTGATGCCAACACTAAACCTTCTTCAAAGCTTTTTCCCTTACCATCAAGTATTTGTTTTCTGGTTGTAAAAGTTGCTTTATATCCCAAATCTTCAATCTGATTCAAAAACTCTTTTGGTACTTCCTGTAAGGCTATTACGTCAGGATTTTCTCTATCCAACAAATCAATAATTCTTGAGTAATGCTTATCCAACTCTATGTTTAGGGAAATAAGTTTTAGCACAAAATTAAACAGGTAATTATAAGTTTAATTATACACTTTACACATCTCTCCCAAAACAATAAACTTAGGATTGAAAGAAATTATAGTTATCAACAAAAGTAACCAGTGGAAACAAAAACCATAGAACTACTGGACGCAACTCGCTCGTTTTCTGCGCTAGGAAAGGCGCAGAAAACATCGCTCCGCTGGTTCGATTCCCACGAAAGACGCATTGGCGTCTTTCTCTTGGGTTACAGCTATTTTCAAAAGTAAAAAGCACCTAAACGGTGCCTTTTGCTGAGAAAATACGCTGTGATGATGTACTATCCTTTGCTCGAACCCATTTCGAGCAAAGGCTAGTACATCATCACAAAACGAGACTTCGTCTCGACACAACAAACGCGGCGAAGCCGCAGCAGAAGAAACAGAAGCCAAAACACCCCGTCGCTGCGCGACGGGGTGTTTTTCCATCTCCTTTTTCTCGCGCGGCTTCGCCGCGCTCGTTGTCTGCGAACGAAGTTCGCTTTTGTGAACCATACCGAGCCACATCTCGAACTTTTAAGAACGTGTCAAGGGTGGAAACTAAGAAGATATTTAAATTAATTCATGGTAACGAATTACCTAATAACTCATCAAATAAAAAAGCGGCTTGAAATATTACTAATATTACGGTGATTGGTTAGTAATATCTAAAGAATATCTGTTAATTGTCATTTTATAAATATTCTTTCAGGTTCTATTGATGTACCTGTATTATGTCCATCACGTAGGGATTCTAGCATCTCAGATGCTGGACGACCTGAATTATTCCACCACAGCAATTTCTCTTCTAAACCTTTTGTTATAGGGTCGTCCGTTAACTCTAACCATACACCTTTTAATTCATAACCATCACCAAATTTAGTATTAAAGTCATTTATTACAACCTTTCTAGGGTACTCCCTCCATCCTTGTTTGTTAACAACTTCGTAACGGTCGGCGGCATAAATTAGCTGGACACTTTTAGGGTCATCTAAATCTTGAAAACTAACCATAGTCGGAACAAGTTCTGGTCGCACTTCTATTTTCTCACTAGTCATTTTAGATAATCTACTTGCCCAAATACTTTTTAATCCTGAACTGGATTCCGGAAAACCAACATTTAAAAATGCTTGTGGCGCTAAATAGACTATTGCATTTTCGATTTGTGCATAACTACCAGCAGCCAACAAAACTACTATATTTTTTTCATCTCCCAAGTCAACAAACACAGATTCACCTGTCACATATGAATTTTCAGTATTTCCACCAGACAACCCTGATATCCACTCCGGCCATTGTTCAGTACGCACTTCAATTACACTTGAGCCTGATTTAATTCCTTCCGGTGTTTCAACCTCAACTGTCATGCGGTATTTATAAGTAAAAGTAGGGTAGGTAAATTTGTAATAAGTAATTACAGCTACAACGATTATCAAAAATATTACAAAAAATTTTTTCATATGTTATTGTTAATCAATAATAACATATGCATTGTAGGTTCGATTTTTGGTAGGGTTCAACCACAACTTGTTTGTTTTGGTAAGTTTTATGTCTGTAGCCCAAAACACAACATCGCCCTTAAAATAAGGGCGATGTTGTGTTTATGATGATGATTTGCACTGGTGGTAAGTTATCTATACGTGGTGACCCTACGGGGAATGATCCCACAGTTTCTAATTCGCTAACGCTCATAAGAACTGCTGGACGCAACTCGCTCTTTTTCTGCGCTAGGAAAGGCGCAGAAAACATCGCTCCGCTGGTTCGATTCCCACAAAAGACGCATTGGCGTCTTTCTCTTGGGTCACAGCTATTTTCAAAAGTAAAAAGCACCTAAACGGTGCTCTTTACTAAGAAAATATGCTGTGAGCCTTTTCGTGATAGAACCAATTTGATTTGTTGCCCTGCAAGGTTATTCTGATTAGCGATAGCAAATTTCTGACGACCCTTCTCGAGCGTTAGTAAAAAGTGACAAAAGTGACACATATTTGCACGTGTCATAAAGTGACAGTGAACTGTCACTTTTATCTCGCTAAAAACTTTACCAGTAGGCGTTCCTTGATTTGTTGCAGCTCATCTTCTGTAAATCGTTTATCGAAGTCCCAAATACTGCCACCTGCCACAAAAGCGTTTAAGTAATGGTCACTGTATATTTTTGGATTTATAAAAACTACATCATCACGTTTAATCCACCCCTCTTCTTGTTCGTAATCATAACCAATGTCATATCCACTTACACCCAACCATTGATGTGCGAGTATGTTTCTCCAGCTGTGAATCTCGGTAGCAATATTAGAGAACTTTGTGTCAGGAGTATCACCATCAATATAATTCTCTAGAAACATTTTATACCCGGCTTCTCCTTGTGTATTAAATAAGCCTTCGGAAATAGTCAGTGATACAGCGTGTATACCTAAGAACAGTAATGACGTCTGGTAATGATCGTTTTCTGTAGCCAGACGTATTTCGTTATTAAAGTGATTATCAATTGAATTTAAAAGTGTGCTTATGATTTCGATTGGGTGACCATCTTGGAAACGAGCAATACGACTTTCTAGTGGTTCAACATGTGATCTGTTTTCCATAGTATTAATATTTATTTAAGGTTTGTCTTGTCTAAAATCCAGCCTACAGCTAAATAACATACAGGATACAAGAAGATGGCGGTAAAGAAACCAAACCAGTTGCTAATAAAAACTTCTGGACCCCAAATTGATCCAATAATCAAAATAACTATTGCGTAAATTGAATGGTACAGGAAACTGCCTAATGATGCCCAGTGTCCAAACAGAGCCATTAGTGTGAAGAGTATAAGCAGTCCAATTAAAATGCCACCGACCAATAACCAATGTTCTATCAATGCCGATGTGCCAGCATCCCAAAGCATAGTGATTCCTTTCTTTGAACCTTCTTCGATAGAATTAAAAAGCATGTTTACGATGTTTTCAGTATTCATTGTTGTGGTTGAATTTTTCATACTCATTTAACTAATTTCAGCAAATCTTCTTCATTCTCATACACTCGTAGTCGTCCACTGAGCATACCAAGACGATAAGTAATGCCTTCGGTCATCAATCTCCAGTTAGAGTCTTTAAGAAGCTTTTTTATAAGCTTTGTGAGCTTTTGAACACTAGCTCGTTCATTATCAGTTTCCATTTCTTCTACACTGAACTCAATAGACACAATACGACCTAGATCTGGTTTTTCAAAAGTAATGTTCAGGTATGATTCCTTTTCTAACTTATCGGTCACCCGCTCTTTTAATTGAGGAACTGTGAGCTTTGTAAGTTGAGCCACTTTGTCGTACTGCTCCTTGTTCTCCTCTTTGTGCTCAATCTTTTCCATTAAAGCTTTCATATTATCCATGCTTCTTTTGGATTCTTGTGCTTTGAGTAGCTCCTCTCCAGAAAGACAGAAGCGATTGCGATCATATTCATACTTAGGATCTTCCTCTTCTTCGGGTGAAGAAAGGTCTAATACATCAACTTCTTCATGACCACATGCAGGGCAGGTGTATGTGGTTCGCACTTCATTATCGGTCAATTTCTCTCTAGTTACATCTACTTCCTTATTACACTTCTCGCACAGGTGTGGCTTGGGAATATATTGTTCACCGTCATCATAGATTGCTTTACGTTTTTTACAGTCATTAGGACAATTGAAGAAAAAGAGCACTCGGTCTTTATCGTCCAAGTCCCACAAATGCTTATCACTGAACTCCATGCGTGAGTAGCATTTGTCACAAAATATATTCTCAGGTACTTTTGCATCCTCTAGCTTTCTGTCTTTACGTTCGTCTTCAGCTATCCATTTTTGAATCGTTTCTTCTTTCTCGTCGTGCCATTTGAGAGTAACGAGTATTTTTTCTATCTCCCAAGCAACCTGTCCAATTTGATGAATAGCTATTTGTTCTTCTTTACTCTTGTCTTTAAGAGAACTGGCGTAATTCAGATGAAAATTCTCATGCCAACGACAATTTTCTACGGTCATTTTGTCGTAGCGGTCTTCGTATTCCTGTCGGTCAGATAAATATTCCACATCAAATTTTTTACTGGCTACCTATAACGTTGAAATCAACATCTAGTGTTTCCTTAAGGTAGACTTCTGTTGCACCCAGTAAATCTAATGCGGGCTTTGTGATTTTGGACTTAGATAAGCCAGGTTGGACAGCTAAAACTTCTAGACGTATACGGTTGAAATGATGTTTATTCTTAATTTCAAAGAGGAGGTCAGTATCGCCTTTTTCAATTCTGGCAACAGAATACTGATCTTTGGTGTTTTCGCTTCTCCTAACCATATGATCTATCATGTGCCCAAACTTCTTCTTCCACATGATTGATTTTTGCACCTGACCACAAAGCTCGTACAGGTCACCAACTCTGGATCCTGGTTTTTTAGAAGAATATTTTATATGTACTAACGTGACAACTATTTCATCAGGGTTTGCTTTGAGACAAATAACATCAGCTACTTCACCTGACCCATCATCATTAAAGACAATGTCATAATCTTTCTTTTTTAACTGATCAATAACATGAGCTTGTATAGATTCATTTACATACTCAGCATTCCCTGACGAATATTTTATTTTGGATTCTTTTGATACATCAACTGACGAAGGCCATTTTCGGCCATCAATCTTTTTTAAGGCAAAGTTTCCTTGCTGAGGATTACGCTCAGTAAAGTGTAGGTTAAATATTAAGAAACTGTTATCTGCAAATCGTATAACAGGTGGCTGATCTTTAAACCATTTTTCTATAGGAGTACGTGTGCCACCAATCTGGACTTCAATATTTTCTTTATGAAGATATTTCTCGTAAGAAACAGAGTTACCTTTAAATGGTATGCGATATTCATATTTTTTTGAACCGTATTTAAGTGCAAAAGTAATTGGATCTGTGGTGCTAAAGTCAGTGATTGCTAAATCAATATCACCAAGTGGAACCTTTTCACCTGAAATCCAAAATGAAATCTTAGTATCACCATATCCAAACAATATTTCTTCAGACCATTCTACTGCAAGAGGTACAATATTAGGTCTACTTGTCACTGGTCGAGGGAACATTGCGTTACCTAAAATCTGATCAATATCAATTGAATCATCAAGTAATTTTTTACTAATTTGGATACACCACTTTTTCCAAGTCAAAACACTGTCTGCTACCCAATAAGACCAAATTCTACCTTTGTATGAACAACCAATACTGGTTTTGTCTCCATTTTCGAAGCCTATTCCAAAAATATTTGTCTTAATTTTTCCACCACTTAACGCATCTGTGATTGCTTCTTCTAAATCTGAGCCAACATACATCCGAAATCTAACATTTTGATCGTATGCGGAGCGTAATCCCATATTAGTTAACATCAAACGCTTCACTCCATGCATTGACCTGTATGGCGTTAATCCGTTAACAATATCTTCAGAGTCACACAACCCTTTTGCTAGAGGGAAATGTAAAGAGTTGTTATTTGTACTATTTATAAACAATAGTTTTTGGTCTTCGTTCCAATACACGACATATAAATGATACGAAATCTCTTTCATGTCTTTTGATGAAGACCAGTTTAGTGTGGACTCGCTTTTTAGAATAAAAACTATAGTCTTATCTTTCTCGCTTACCAGTGGCTTATCGTACAATTGGCCATCGTATAGCTTCTCAATAACTCCAGGAGACCATTTTGAACACTTGGTTCTGAATACAACCGTACTCATTTTAGGTCGTATGTTCTGAAGAACAACAGACTTACTGTCTTTATTGAATCCTTGTATAAATTCAGCCACATCCTCACTATGAAGAGCTTCTTTTTCGCTCAGTTGAGAGATTATCTTATTCCAATCAGGGTCTTGGCTATAAAGATCCTTCATTGCCTTGTCTACATTCACATTCACAATGTTTGCTACGACAGTCGCATCTCCAATTTTTGCCGATGATGTTCGTGTGAACCTTCCAATAAACTGCAAAGCAACAGCCAAACTCTTGTGGACGTCATGTAAAGCTGCAATTTTAAGTTCAGGTAAATCGTACCCCTCACCGAGCATATTTACACATACAATGATCTTAATTTTGTGGTCTTCAAGATCACTCTTTATTTGCTTCTTTTTTGCGGCAGATAATCCTGAGTGAATAAGCTCTGGATTCAGTTCAGGAGCAAGTTTTTTATACACCTTTAACACATCTTTAGCTCTGTCTTTATTTTCGGTTCGGGCCATCATAAGGTGATCTAGTCCTGAATCAATGTCCTCACGCAATTGTGCAACGGCAACTTTAGCAACTGATTCATCCTCTTTCAGTTCGTTATGCTCAACAACGGGTTTAAAATTGATGTGTTTAAAATATTTCTCCTCCTGTGCTTTTTTAACGGGGTAACTAAAAACAAAACGCCCGCCTATATGTTTACCGTCTCGACGAAAGGGCGTGGCGGTAAATTGAACAGTATTTATACCGCTTTCTACAAAAATATTTCTAAAGTCATTCCAAGTTTTAGCTCCTGTATGATGTGCCTCATCAATGAACAGGTGATCGAAGTTATTTAGAAAAACTTTTTTTATATCGTAAGTTAAAGTGTTCAATGCACTCATAGAAGCTACGACTACGTTGCATTTTTTAAGAAATTCTTCAGCTTCTTTCTTATCTTTAAGACGGCCCTTCAACACTCCCACGGTTGGGTTCATAGCTGATTTGTCTATGACCTCTAAGGGATTATTTTTCAGTATTCCGAGTTTCGCAAATTTTGTTGCAGTTTGCTCACGTAAATCGTTTGAAGGGACAACGACCAGCAATTTTTTCATCTGCTCTTTTACAAGTAGACTTATCATCACCTCTGTTTTACCAGTGCCTGTCGGCATTACGACAGTTGCTAAATCCTCCTTTGATCTCCAGTGACCAAGAACAGAGTGTATGGCACCAATTTGTGGGGATCTAAGGCCGGGAATTGAGTCAGTTTCTTCAAGGAAAGAAAAAGCACCTTTCCAAGAACCACAAGTATCTTTAGTGTATTTTTCTAGATTTTCTTCCTTATACGCTTTACCACTAGGAACATACAGGTATACGTGATTACCTGTCTTTTTGCCATAAAGTATCAAACTTTCGCTAGGTGTGGCCATTAACTCATTATGCTCTTGAGAAATGGCTTTGTAAACTCAACCATTTTTTATACATGCCCTTATAACAAGGGTATAATTGGTTGAATGTATTTATTTGACCTAGAACTAAATCCAATCTCAAAACCAAAGTCTGGTAAATACACCATACTTGAAATTACTGATCTTAAATTTCACAGTAACCACAAACGCCCTACTGAAAACCAAGGTAAGAAAATTGTAAAAGCAATCAAGAAGCTAAAGCCAGTTCGTACTTTCCATAAGTTGGAAGATGTTGAACAAAAAGATGAAGACACTTTGACCACCAAATCAAATATGTTGGGTTTTTTATTTAGCGATCCATACTTCAGTGATTACGTAAAGAAAGAGCAGGAAAAAGGAGTGACCGTAATACTCGGTCTTCCTGAGGATGGCATACCAATATTTTTAGCAAAAGACGCAGAGGAGTATTTAGATGGAACCAAAGGCAGTCGACAAACTAGGCGTATCGAAAAGAATAAATGATGTATAATTGACAGTATCAATCGCATAGATTGCTTGTGTAGTAGAAAGCAAGTAGTGTATCGTCTCACGACCATGCCTATTTCGCACAAGAGATAAGAAGCTCAACGCTACTTATTTCGTGTGTGGAATAGGTTTTTTCTATATCCATACATTTTATTTAAGTAAGTACTAAATAAAATGAAGAAACTACAATGGCGTACAGAAGTACGCACCGTGGATGAACTCATCCCCCAAACGATTAACCCTCGTACTATTTCAGACAAACAGATGTCTGACCTCAAAAAGAGTCTGAAGAAGTTTGGCCTGGCCGAGATACCAGCAGTAGATGCTGATGGCAAGATACTGGCTGGACACCAAAGGATTAAAGCGCTCCAGCTACTTGGACGTGGTAGCGAAGAAATAGATGTACGTATTCCTAACCGTAAGCTCACCAAAGCTGAAGCTGACCAGTACTTAATCTCGTCCAACAAATTGGGTGGTGACTGGGACCTTGAAGCGCTTAAAAGCTTTGACTTAGACCTGCTCACAGAATCTGGGTTTGAAGATATTGAGCTGGCGGATTTTTGGGACAAAGACCTTACCGCCGAAGATGACGAGTTCGATGAAGAGAAAGAAGTTGAAGAAGCTAAGTCAACTAATATTGAATTAGGTGATTTATTGATTCTTGGAAAGCATAAGTTGCTCTGTTCAGATTGTACTGACAGCAACGCACTCAAAGCTCTCTTTGGTGACGAACGTACCAGCATGATCTATTCAGATCCACCATTCAATACCAAGCTAGATTACGACAAGGGAGTTGGTCTTAAATCTAGTTATGGAGGTAGCGTGGATGATGATAAAAGTCCCGACCAGTACAAGGCGTTTATTAGGCAGACGCTCGAAGCCGCTTTGTCAGTATCGGCGAAAGACACTCATGTCTTCTATTGGGCAGATGAAGCATGGGTCTGGGTAACGCAAACACTTTACAACGAGCTCGGTATTAAGAATAGACGACTCAACATATGGTTAAAAAATAATGCCAGCCCCACCCCTAATGTGGCCTTCAACAAGGTTTTGGAAATGTGCATTTATGGGACACTTGGTTCTCCTTACTTATCTAAACAAGTGTGTGACGCTACTGGGGTGATGAACAAGGAGCTCGGTACAGGTAACCAGTTACTTGAAGACGTGCAAAATGTTTGGACAGCTAAACGTTTGAGCGCGTCTCAATACGAACATCCGACCTCAAAACCGCCATCACTCCATGAGAAAGCAATCAAACGTTGTACCAAGCCAAACGACATTATTCTCGATTCGTTTGCTGGTTCAGGAAGCACTTTGATTGCCGCTGAATCACTCAACCGACGTGTGTACACCATTGAACAAAATCCAATCTTTTGTGAGGTAGTTCGCCGTAGGTATGAGAAATTGACTGGTAAGAAAGTGGAGGTAATCAAAGGATTCTATGAAAAAGGATAGCCACGCTCCGAGGTTCCTAGACGAGCTTCGTAAAGTACCAATTGTTCAGGTGGCGTGCGAGAAATCAGGAATTTCACGCAACACCGTTTACCGTTGGTTAAAAGAAGATAAGGAGTTTGCTAAGGAATACGCCGAAGCAGAAGCGGCTGGCATTGAGTTCGTGAATGACATGAGCGAGAGTCAGTTACTACAACTCATAAAGGATAGAAAATTCTCAGCCATTCGCCTATGGCTCACGAGCAACCACAAACGATTCGCCACAAAGTCACTGAAAAGACAGGGTGAGAAAAATACTGAACTATCAGATGACCAAAAAGACACTATTAAACAAGCGTTGGAATATGCCAACTTAATCAAACCTGATCATGAATAATTTACCTCCAGAACTATTAGAGCGCATTATCTCTGACCCGCTTGTGCGGCGTGAGGTGACAGCTCGAAGTCATGGCTACTTTATGCCTGTGTACTTTAGTGATTATTTAAAACATCCCAGTGCAAAGTTCCATTCAGAGATGTTGGAAATTACTGAACGCACTGACTTGAAGCTTGGCGTAGTGGTGGCATTTCGTGGTTCTGCTAAATCTACCATCTTCTCATTGTCGTACCCTATCTGGTCGATACTCGGTTCACAACAAAAGAAGTTTGTATTGCTTATCTCTCGCACACAAACCCAAGCGAGACAGCTACTACAGAACATTAAAGCTGAACTAGAGCGTAACGAGTTACTACAACAAGACCTCGGACCATTTGAAGAACCGCAAGACGAATGGCGAGCGTCATCCATTGTTCTTTCTAAGTACGATGCACGTATCACGGTATTGTCTGCTGATCAGAGTATGCGTGGACTGCGACACAAAAGTCACCGACCAGACCTCATCATCTGTGACGACATTGAAGATATCAGTTCCACCAAAACGCAAGAAGGTCGAGACAAGACATTCAACTGGTTCACTGGTGAAATTATCCCTTCAGGTGATTTAGGAACAAAAATCATTCTCGTTGGCAACTTAGTCCATGATGATTCGCTCATTATGCGATTAAAGGAGAAGATTGATTTTGGAGAAGTGAGCGGTGTATTTAAAGCATTTCCACTCATAGACAAATACGGAGATTGTCTGTGGCGAGAAAAATTTACCACACCCGAGTCACTCGATGAACTGAAGAAAGAAGTGATGAGCACCAAAGCGTGGGAACGAGAGTATCTACTACGAATGATTCCCGATGAAGGTCAGATTATTGATGCACTTTGGATGCGTCACTATCACGATATACCAGATGATATGCACCAACTAGGTATCTATGTGGGCGTGGACTTAGCAATCTCTAAAAGCACCTACGCCGACTACACGACGATGGTTCCAATATTAGTATGTGAGAAAGACAGAAAGCTGTACTTATACGTACTTCCAGAAATTGTCCGTAAACGCCTCAGCTTCCCAGAAACTTGTATGGAGATTAAGCTGCTGGAATACAAGCTTCGTTCTGAGTACTTACTTGCACCATTATTCTTTATTGAGAATGTTGCTTATCAAGAAGCCATCGTACAACAACTTAAGGAAGAAGACGTAAATGTTGAAGGAGTACGGCCACAAGGTGATAAGCGAGAACGACTCAGCCTAACCGCTACACCTCTCAGTGCAGGGCAAATTTTCTTTCCTTTTGGTGAGTCATCGAAGCTAGAGCAAGAGCTTATCAACTTTGGCGTCGAAAAGCACGACGACTTGGCTGATGCTTTTTCACTCGCCGTATTAGAAGTACTTGTTAATCGCAAGCCAAAGAAGAAAGGGATACTATTCGGCTAACTCTTCGTCTAGTGTACTAATGGCATTCTCAAAGTCATCACTCAAATAGATTGCTTCACCATCGAAAATAAGACGATCTAACGTCCAGTTACTCTGTGTTGCCCAGTCGCCTCCATTATGGGTGAGGGTGACCGTCCAGTTGTTTCGTACGTTAGCACCGAATCCATTTTCTGAATCAACATATGATGTAACGGTGTGGGTGTCTTCGTCATTCTTGATGTGAGTGTATTCACCAAACGGAAAGTCAGCAGTAGCTGGTGCTTTTAATATTTCTTTTACAAAATTCTGAGAGATGATATATGTTTGCGAATCAGTAATCCCTGTCTCTATTGCAATGTCTGGGTTAGTTTCATTGCCTGCAAATAACCAAAAAAGGAACAGTATGAATAACACTATTCCAATTACTTGCCCTTTAGTTACACTCTTCTTTTTTTCTGTTGTCATAAATCTAGCGGGATTTAATTTTGTTAAATACTGAGATACCAAAAGGCTCCCAGCCATTGCTATCCAACCTTTCGGTCAGACACATACCTGTTTCCAGATATGACCCGCTAGAGTGACTCTGACTGGGAGTCCTTTGATCTCTAGCGGGTTTTACGACCATATCCTCTTGGCGAGGGGTTAGGCCTTTGTTGTGATGAACATAATAGCAAACTACTGCTATTAATAACAATTGTATCGCTAAACTGCGCTTCTGCTAAGAGCGACACAAAGTAATAATTTCTCCGTTCGGACCACGCACATGTCCATCTTCTAATTCTGGATCAGGTTCTATGTAAGTCAATTCCTGAAGTAGCTCCATAAGGTCTGTAAGGTTATCTGTTGCCATATCTAAGAGCTTAGCAAGACTAGCGAACTCTGGCATTAATATAGATATGGAAGGAGATATATCTTTGTCGGAGGCGAGAGTTAAATATTGTCTCTATGCCCGTAAGTCTACTGAATCAGACGAGCAGCAAGCTCTTTCTATTGATTCACAGATTAAAGAAATGCAGGCGATTGCCGAGAGGAAGAATCTGAATATAGTTGAAGTTAAGCGAGAATCATACTCAGCCAAGGAATCAGGTAAGAGACTAGTATTTAAAGAGCTGTTGTCTGAGATAACAGAAGGTAAATATAACGGTATTCTCACTTGGGCACCCGATAGACTTTCGCGAAATGCTGGTGATTTAGGAACAGTTGTTGACTTGATGGACGCAAAGAAGTTAGTTCATATACAAACCTATGGACAGACCTTTAGTAACTCACCAAATGAAAAGTTTCTTCTAATGATTCTGTGTTCTCAAGCTAAGTTGGAGAATGATAACAAGAGTCAGAATGTACGACGAGGACTGAGAGCAAGAGTAGAAATGGGATTGTGGCCATGTCGACCACCAACTGGCTACACCAAGTTCAAGCGGATGGATCAGAAATGTGAATCCATCATTGATCCAGAACGAGCACCAATCATTAAGCAGATGTTTGAGAAGATTGGCTATGACGGTTGGAGTGGTCGGAAACTCCATATCTGGTTACGAGATGACCTAGATTTCAAGACTGAGCACGGAAAACATATCAGTCTAGGTAATCTTTACCGTATTCTTGAAAACCACTTCTACTACGGACGTTTTGAGTATCCAAAGAACTCAGGTAAATGGTATGACGGAGCACACGAGCCAATTATAACTAAGGAATTATTCACTATTGTTCAAGAACAAATCAAGAGCCAGGTATTAGTACCGCGCTCTGAACAGAAGGAGTTTGCTTTTACCAAAGTAATGGCCTGTGGACTATGTGGTTCAGGCATTACAGCTGACGAGAAGTTTAAGAAGCAGAAGAATGGTAACGTTCATCGTTACGTCTACTACAAATGTACTCGGACTAGAGATCCTAACTGTGATTGTGGGTTTATAAATGAAAACGACCTCATATCACAACTAAAAACCTTACTTGATGATATTGATATTAAAGTCGTCCCAATGCGGGAGAAAATAACGGCAGAAGTTAAGCGCTACAAGCAATTTCAGCAAATGCTACTTGGTGCTGAGACTAGGATTGCTGTGAAGGATATTGATATTAGAAATTACGCAAAATTTATCCTGTTAGAGGGTGGGCTGGAGGAGAAGCGTGATTTTCTGAGGTGTTTGAAAAGTCAGGTTCTATTAAGCAAGAAAACAGTTTGTTTGAGGTAAGTGTTTGCGTTGTTTTGAATATTTATATTATGAAAGCTTGACACATCTGTTATTATTAATAATGTAAAAGTTATGACAGGTTGGTTAAACAGCAATATTTCCCATAAGCTCACAGCGCTTTTGATCGCCAGTGTGTTTGTCGTGGTTACTTTTGCCTGTTTCACTATGGCAACCAACCACGGACATGGTCTCGACGTTGGAGCTGCCTGTGAGACTGTTATGACGTTAGCTGATAATGCAGTGGTTCAGACCGGCCTCGTACTTTTGTTAGTAGTTGCTGCTGCTTGCCTTTGCTTTCGGTCCTTCAATACTTTCGCTTTGTCAGACACTCTGAAAAGATTGCAGATTTTTCATAGTCCACCTCCAGATTACCTTGTCTCACCACAGGAGTATTCATATTTGCGAGAACTTTTTAGTTCCGGCCTCATACACGCCAAACTCCATAGCACAGTTTAGTAACCAACGACGTAAAGCTCGTTTGTAGTTTTTACCGTTGGTTTTTTGTATTTATAAACAGAAATAACTAACACTATGGAAGAAACTAAACAACAGACAAACCAATATTTAATCCCAGCGTCGATCGTAATTGCTGGAGCATTCATAGCAGCAGCTTTGTATTTTGGAGGTATTGGTAGTAATCAACCAACAACTAATGCGGTCGTAGAAAATCAACCAACTGCTCAGGCTGAACCAGCTCAACCAGAAGGCTCAACTGATGCTGTTCGCCCGGTGGACGAAATTGATCACATCAAGGGTGATATAAATGCACCAATTAAAATTGTTGAATATTCAGACTTTGAGTGTCCGTTCTGTAAGCGATTCCACGACACAATGAATGAAGTTGTAGCCAACGAAACGAATAGTGATGTGGCATGGGTATTCCGCCAGTTCCCACTAGATCAATTGCATCCAGTTAAAGCTCGGGCTGAAGCGGTGGCGTCAGAGTGTGCTGCTGAACTAGGTGGTAACGATGCATTCTGGCAATTTGCTGACAGATTTATGGAATTAACCCCATCAAACAATCAAACGCAGCTTGAAACAGTCATTCCTCAAATTGTACGAGAAATTGGTCTTGATGAGAATGCTTTTCAGACCTGTTTTGAAAGTGGTAAGTATGACGACCACATAGACGCTGACATCGCTAACGCAGTTGAAACTGGTGGTCGAGGAACGCCATGGAGTGTCCTTATTGCTCCTAATGGCAAAACATTCCCAATCAATGGTGCACAACCAAAAGAAGCGGTTGAACAACTCATTAATATCGCTCGTCAGGAGCAATAACCACATGCTAGCTGCACTCATTACAGTCTTTTATCAATGGAAATATGTGACACTTGCAATCAGCATTAGTGCACTAGTGTTTACGTTTGCGATCTGGTTACCAAACATTGAACTGATTATGTTGGTGATGTTTGGAAGTGCGGGGTCACTAATGGAAAAAGTAAGTTTTCTGTTGAGCTTGTATGGATCAATTGGAACAAACTTTACATTCGTTTCCGCCACATACACGATTGCTATCGCTCTATTATTTGGGATGAATGTAGCTCTTTTGGTGTACTACATAAAACGTATGCAAGGAGGTGTATCTAGTCTAAGAAATACAGGCGCGCTCGGAATAAGCGGTTTTGTAAGCGGACTCTTAGGTATTGGTTGTGCCGCATGTGGCACGTTCATTCTAAGCTCAGTACTAGTGCTGTTTGGAGCAACTGGTTCGCTCGCACTGTTACCACTTGGTGGTGAAGAATTTGGTTTGGTTGGAGTTGGGTTGTTGGCATTCTCAACCTTTCTTCTTCTTAAAAAAATGAAAGAACCGTTCGTGTGTAGCATCAAATAAACTATGACAAAGAAACTACTTATAGGAGGAGGTGTGGTGGCCCTAATAGCATTATTATTGCTATTAGGCAGCAAAGAAAAGCAGACTATCACTCAGGTTAGCGAAACGACTAATACGATAACTGCTGAGAGTGGTGTTGACGACAAATCTTCACTTGTTGTTCAACCGCAATCTGACGTAGATACTGTACGCATAAATCGTGTCACTGTCGCGGAAGGAGGATTCTTGGCCGTTCGATCAGTTGACGGTCATCGTTTAGGACAGATTATTGAAATTAGTGAATACCTCACTGCTGGAACGCACAACAATGTATCGATTCCACTCGGCGAGTTCTATGAAGGTGGTGAGGAGCTCATAGTTATGATCTATGAAGACGCTGGCAACGACAAGATTTTTAATGATCTTGATCAGCCATTTGCAGAGAATGGAGTCCCTGTTGCCGTTTACGTTGCTACCGGAAATGAGGTTCCTAAGTCCATAGCAACAAATACGGGTACTCCTGAGGGAATTTCGCTCATGAATATGGGAACTATGGAATTTATCAGTTACACCGACTCAGGCTTCGAGCCAAAAAACTTGTCGATAACACGCGGTACCATGGTGCACTTTGTAAACGAAAGTTCAATTGATATGTGGGTGGCTTCTGATGACCATCCAGCTCACACTGACCTGCCAACCTTTGATCAGTTTAAGGGAAGCAAACCTGGTGAACAATATGTGTACATATTTGACCAGGCTGGTGAGTGGAAGTATCACGACCATCTAACTCCAACTACAATCGGAACCATTACTGTTACTAATTAACGTCTTATATGAAAAAAGATGAATTTACAAAAATACTAGAATCAAATTCAGACACGATCTTGATTGATATCCGAGAAGCTGAAGAGTTAGGGCATTCAGAAAGTCTTGCTGGTACACAACACATACCGATGGGAAAAATGTTTACAGAAGCAGTAAAAGATAATCTGCCTAAAGATAAAAAAATGGTGGTCTTTTGTCGCACTGGTGTACGAGCGGAAATAGTTGCACGCGAATTACGTAGGCGCGGCTACGATATTGATGGATTAGAAGATGGGCTTGACGGACTTAATAACTAACTTATGGAACATTCGCACACACAACATAATCATTGTCACGATCATGGTTCACCCGGTATGGGTCATGGTTCAGCTGGAACGTTTTTAAAACGATTTTGGATCGTTACGTTTCTCCTCATTCCACTTGTTTTTGCTAACGAGATGGTAATGGGTGCCGTCGGACTAGAAGCGTACACACTTAGTAAGTGGATTGGTTTTGCGGTGGCAACAGTAATCTTTGGCTTCTCACTAATTTTCTTTCAACACGCACTGCATGAAATAAAAGCCCGTAAGTACGGCATGATGACGTTGGTATCTTTAGCCGTAGGTGCCGGGTACTTGTTTTCTGTTGCTGCTACATTTATACCGTCACTCGAAGCTGATTTTTATCTTGAGATATCAACGCTAATATGGGTGTTGTTGTTTGGTCATTATCTCGAGGCCAAGTCAGGTGCCGCAGCGGGAAATGCACTCCAAGAAGTAGCCAAGCTGCTGCCGAAGCAAGCCCATAAGCTTGTTAATGGAGAGGAACAGGATGTAGACATCAGTGAGCTGGCTGAAAATGATGTAGTTTTAGTAAAGCCTGGGGAAAAGATACCAGCTGATGGTGTGATCATGACTGGTTCAGCCAATGTTGATGAAGCACTCATTAGCGGTGAATCAAAACCAATTCAAAAAAGTAAAGGCGACGAAGTAGTAGCTGGAAGTATCTGCCTTGATGCATCTTTGACTATCAGCCTCTCACGGGTTGGTGAACACTCCACTATTGGGCAGATTCAGAAATTAATCGCGGAAGCACAACAGACCAAACCAAACTCACAGCGGATTGCTGACAAAGCAGCGGCCATCCTTACCTTTGTAGCAGGAATAACAGCCCTTTTGACTATTCTGGTCTGGTCACTGATTATTGGTGAACCGTTTGTATTTGCTGTTACGTTGGCTATCACAGTACTAGTGATCGCCTGTCCGCATGCCTTAGGTCTCGCAATTCCTACTGTTACCACCATTACTACTTCACTTGCGGTAAAAAACGGATTCTTTATCAAGAACCTGGCTAAGATCGAAGTGATCAGGAAGACCGATTATGTGGTCTTTGACAAAACCGGTACGCTCACCACTGGAGTATTTGGTGTAACTGATGTGGTTTCGTTTGGTGGAAAAACAAAAGACGTAGTACTTAAAATCGCCGCTTCGCTCGAACAGCATTCTTCTCACATTATTGCTCAATCGATTGTGGCCCACGCCAAAGCGGAGCGAATCAGACTTGAAGAAATCGCCGAGTTTAAGAATGTTGCTGGCAAAGGTATCAAAGCAAATATTGCTAACGAGCTGTATATTGTTGGCAATAAAGCAATTGTAGAAGACGCAAAAATTTCGCTTGATGCAGTGAAGGATGAATACCAAAAACTGGCTGCCAAAGGAAAGACAACCATCTTTGTCGCGAGCGGTACCGAAGTTATCGGACTCATAGCACTTTCGGATACAATCAAATCTGAATCATACGAGACAGTCAAAAAACTTCACGATATGAATGTGAAGGTGGCGATGCTCACGGGCGACAATAATGAAGTTGCTAAGGGAGTGGCTGAAGAGCTTGGCATTGATACCTATTTTGCAGAAGTCCTGCCAGAGGACAAATACACTCATGTGCAGTCACTCCAGAAAGACGGCAGTGTGGTCTTGATGGTTGGTGACGGTGTCAATGATGCTCCAGCGCTCACGCAGGCTGATGCAGGCATTGCTATTGGCGCTGGAACTGACGTGGCAGTTGAAGCTGGTGATGTGGTCTTAACCCGAAGCAATCCAGAGGATATTGTCAGACTCATCATACTTTCAAAAAAAGTGTACACAAAAATGATTCAGAATCTCGTCTGGGCACTTGGGTACAACATCGTCGCTATTCCGGCAGCAGCTGGCGTGTTTGCTTACTGGGGCTTCTTCCTGCGCCCTGAGATCGGAGCGTTTGTGATGAGTTTATCAACCGTAATCGTGGTTGCAAATGCAATGCTACTGAAACGAATTGACTTAGATTAGTATGACTTTTGTTGAACGAATTTTAGATCGCTACACCATGTACCAAGTACTGACAGCCGTTTTGGTGTCGTATGTAGTGTATGCAGTAGCCTTGAGTCTTACTGGAATACTCGTTTATGGAGTTAGTGAGTTACTGCTCTCATTAATAGTCATTACTACTTCAGTGGTGGTTGCACATTACAGTTTAACCAGTCTGACCGGTGCTCCAGGAAATATATGGTCCAGTATCTTAACTGGACTAATCATATTTTTGATTTTCACACCAACTGCTAGTTCTGGTGGGTTACTAATTTTGGCTGCTGTTGCGGTGATTAGTATTGTCAGTAAGTACATAGTGAGATACCGAAACGTACATCTCATTAATCCTGTCGCATTGGCGGCAGTACTGTCTGGAGTATTTGGATTAGCATATGCCTCTTGGTGGGTTGGTACAGCGTGGTTTGCGCCACTCTTAATACTTGGCGGGTTACTCGTAGTACTAAAAATAAGACGACTGCCTATGGTGCTGGCAGGTGTGCTAGCGTCGTTTCTTATGGTGTCCATCTATGCCACGATCCGTGACTCTGCATCGATAACAGTACTCTATGGCTTCTTCTTTACTTCGCCACTTTGGTTCTTTATGACAATCATGGTCACTGAACCCCTGTCGACTCCAGCAGGAGGGCGGGCGCAAATTCTCTATGGTACTTTTATCGGCTTGCTATCCCAGATGCCGTTCTCAATTGGACCGCTCTTTAATTCTCCAGAACTGACACTAATGATCGCTAATTTGTTGGTGTGGCCGCTGTCGTTAAAAGGACGATTGAAGCTCGTATGCCTTAAGGTTACTGAAGTGGCAAACAACACTTTCGAGTATGTCTTTCGACCATCCTTTCCAGTGTCATTCCAAGCTGGACAGTATCTTGAATGGGCCTTGCCACACCAATCACCTGATGGTCGAGGAACGAGACGTTATTTCACCATTGCCTCGAGTCCGACGAAACAAAACATTCGTCTGGTTGTGCGAACTGAAGACAAAGGTAGTAGCTATAAAGAAAGATTAAAATCGTTTCAGCGCGGTGACACAATCCAAGCAGCGCAACTGGCTGGAGACTTTGTGTTACCAAAGGATGTTGTTGGTAAGAAGTTTGTGTTCGTGGCTGGTGGAATCGGCATAACACCGTTTCTTAGTCACCTTGAGTATTTGAAAGATACTAAACAAAAAACTGACATCGTCTTGTATTACTGCAACAGAACAGCTGAGGATATTGCATATGCAAAAAAGCTTAAAGACTACGAGTCAATCGGGGTGAGAACAGTTCATGTGTTAGCTGAACCAACTTCTGATTGGTCTGGTGAAATAGGCTATCTTGGTGTACACATGCTGAAACATTACTCGTCAGATGTAGTAGATCGACTGGTATACCTATCTGGTCCTCCAGGTATGGTTGATGCGTACAAGAAATTATTTACTGAGTGTGGAGTACCTAGTCGTCACATTAAAACAGATTATTTCCCCGGATTAGCTTAAGAATTATTATGCCTATATACATTATTACAATCGGAATATTTATCTTGGTGAGTGCGTTTTCGTACTCTATCCTAGCAACAAGGGAAACTAGTAATTCGCTGCTCGTTGATGCTGACTCAATTGCCTCAAAAGAAGTGATGGCTATGATGGATGGTGAAATGGGTCCGATGATGATGAGTGACGGAACATATAGTAGTGAAGTGCGTTATGAGGTCCCGTATGGATATGTTGAACTAATGAATCTCGAAGTGACCATAACTGATGGAGTGGTCACTGATTCAGCGGTAGATTTTGAAATCGCTAACCCAGTTTCAAAAGGATACGTCGATTCATTTGAGCAGTACTATGAAGATAAGGTGATTGGAAAATCCGTTGCTGATATTTCATTAGCTCGAGTCGGTGGTGCGACACTCACCAATGTGGCATTTGACGCCGCATTGGAGAAAATAAAAGCTGAAGCAGCAGGCGGTATGATGGCGTCAGAGACCAAAGATGATGTCGTTCCATTGCAAACACCTGAGATAAAGATACGAGGAATTGAGAATCTTGAGGAGATTTCTGCCACCGCCAAAAATAGAATACAACTCGTAGAAGGACCAATTTCTGATGCAGATTCGTCGACCAGCAACACTAGTCCGTATGCTGACGGTACGTATATCGTTGAACAAGAATATTATGCGTGGCCAAACCTCTATGAACCAATGCAGACCACCATCACCTTAGAGGATGGGATTATCATTGATGCAATACAAAAGTACGCTACTATCGACTACTCACACTCAATACAGTACCAACAACACTTTGACTTCCTCTATAAAGACGTAGTTATTGGCATGCCCCTTGATAACGCACCAATTGCACGTATCGGACAAGCAACAGAAACTACCGATGGGTTTAACGACGCACTGCTCGCGATTAAGGAACGAGCTAAGAATCAATAGTCATGCTGCTACCAAAGATTGAAGCACTAGGAACTGTCTGGCACATTGAGGTACTTGATGACTCTGCTGGTACTGCAAAGCTGCAAACATTCACAGAGAACTTCCTTGAATCGTTCGAGCAGAAGTATAGTCGCTTCCGTTCTGATTCATGGCTTTCGATTCTCAATCAAAAAAAAGAGTTCAACAGTCCCGATTCAGAGTTCGTGACATTGCTGAACGAATCGCTCCGTTACTATGAGATTACTGACGGTGTATTTAATGTTGCTGTTGGAGAGAAAATGGAGAGAAGTGGTTACGACGCGACATACTCATTTATCAAGACGGAAAATAAGACAGATGAGGTTCCTGTGCTGTCTGATGTGCTTACAGTGACTAGTGAACAAATCATCTTGCAAGAAGGTAAAATTGATCTTGGTGGTATCGGCAAAGGTTTTGTTATTGATTCGTTGACAAAGTACTATCAAGACACCTTAGGACTACAATCGTTTGTGATAAATGGTGGTGGCGATATTTACGCAACACATGACAACGGGAGTCCTATTACCGTTACTCTTACACATCCTACTAATCGAGAACTAGCTATCGGCACTGTTGAGTTATTTAACCAAGGTTTTGCAGCTTCATCGCCATATGTGCGAGCGTGGAAAGATAAAAATACCAATGAGGAACAAAATCACTTACATACCAGTAACGCCATTGCTTCGTATGTTGTGTCAGACACCGTCTGTGACGCAGATGTGTGGGCTACAACACTTGCTATCGACCCCACACAGACACCAGAAGGCGTGAAGAGCCTTTTGCTCAAAGACTCAAAAATAATCCGTGCTGATGATATTTTTAACCTAAATACACGTGAATAAAATGGATATTTGGTATACTATGAACAAATATAAAGACATGAGAAATAGCATTGTTACAGCTATATTGATGATACTTTTCCTCGGAGTAATGTTCGGGGGTCTATTTCATATGTCAGGCATGGATATGGCAGGAGACATGTCTGGTTGTCCATATATGACACATGAAGAAGTTCTGTGTTCCATGAGTATCTTTGACCACTTTGCTGCTTGGGAGTCCCATTTTCTTGCTCTTGTCCCACAGCTGACAGTCCTGTTATTGGCAGCTGCTGCAATTCTCACTGTAGCCAGAATCGCTCCGCATCTACTATCACCACCACGCAGACTTCACGCTATACCGATAAAACAATACAGGGATCGTACATATACTTTTTCATATCGTCCTCTACAAGAACTATTTAGCCGAGGGATTCTTCACCCTAAACTTTTTTAGCTTCGAACAATAAGCAGATTATTCTGCATTTATTAAGCTAAAGAAGTACACATGAATACAAAACTTATTTTTGGTGCACTTCTGATAGTTGTATTAGTTTTTGGTATCTGGTTTACCAGCAGTCAAAACGAAACAGGGGCAGTACAGTCACTAACTGCAACATCAGAAGAACACCACGAAGATGAAGAAGTAAAAAATTATGAAATTTACCCAGGAGACGTAGCTGACATGATTGCTGCGAAAGAGGATATTATCTTACTCGATGTGCGTACACTTGAAGAGTATGAAACAGTCCATCTAGAAAATGCTCTCTTGCTACCAGTACAAGAATTGTCACAACAGTCACTTACTGCGATTGGTCTGGGAGAAGATATGAAAGACAAAGAGATTATCCTCTACTGTCGCAGTGGAGCGAGAAGTAAAACTGCCTACGACATAATGACATCACTTGGGTATACCAACCTAAAGAGTGTTGGCGGCGGCATGATTCACTGGGAGGAAGACAATTATCCTTTTACTGAGACTGGAACGTATACCGGGCCAACAACAAACACAGGTGTGGACATGACTCAGGAAGTAGAATCTGGACCACGTGCGTCAGTAGATCGTGCGTTACATGACTTTGGAGTGATTCCGCAATTTGGTGGCACAGTCGATACTGATTTCACTCTTACAAACACTGGCGAAGGTACATTAACCATCGGTACCCTCACTACGAGCTGTAGTTGCACGAGCGCAAGTATTGCAAAGCAATCACTTGCACCAGGCGAGTCTACAGCCGTAACGGTAGTGTTCGATCCAGACTTCCACGAAGAACCAGTTGATGTGTTTAAGAGAACGGTATTTATCCCGACAAATGACCCAAATAATCCAGAGGTAGAAGTGGCTGTTCAGGTGGATATTATCGAAGGTGAATAATTAAAATCGTAATTAGTAAACTATGAACAAATATGTAATTGGAGTAATCGTGCTTGGTGTAGCTCTTCTTGGCTACTCAGTGATTTCTTCTAATCAAAATAACAGCGATGCACAAGATGTAGTGAGTGAGACATCAAGTGCAAAAATTACAGTACTGGAACAACCATATGACTTCGGAGACATCGATATCTTTGCAGGCAAAGTAGATACAACGTACACTCTGAAGAACGAAGGAACTGAAGCTGTAACAATTACTAAGGCAGGTACTAGTTGTATGTGTACCGAAGGTGAGATTGCCGGTCTAACATTTGGAATGCACGGCAGTGACGTGAAGTCGGTCACTATTCCGGCTGGAGGTGAGGAAAAAGTAAAGGCAATTTACGATCCATTGGCTCATGGCCCAAGTGGTACTGGTCCTGTAACTCGGATGTTAATGCTTGAAACTAACTCAAGTGAAACACCAAAGATTGAGCTGAGGTTTAGTGCAAATGTAGTTAAAAATGAAAGTTAATAAGTACGGTATGAAATATATTGTCGGATTAGTAGCGCTCTGTCTCCTTATCATTGGTGGAGTGTGGTATATGCAAAATGATAAAAATGACTCATTTGACATGGGGTCAATGATGTCTGGAGGCACAAAGAATCTTGAGACTGATTTAACGAAGCTTCCTGAGTATGCACTTGAAGCGGTAAAACCAACGGAAGTGGTTAACCTAAAGGATGGGGATGCATATGATATGGAGGCGACTATCGTATCTCAAGAGGTTGGCAACAGAACGATAAAGCGATTGGCATACAATGGCCAAATACCTGGTCCTGTGATCAAGGTACAAAAAGATGCCAAGGTGACCATAAACTTCACCAACAACATCGATATGGAGACCGCCCTTCACTCACATGGTTTGCGGGGTGACTGGAAGATGGATGGTGCAGTACCGATCACGCCACCAGTTGAAGTTGGTGAGACATTTAGCTATGAACTAGAATTTCCTGACACTGGTGTGTATTGGTATCACCCACACGTGCGTGAAGACTATCAACAAGAGCTTGGTCTTTACGGAAACTTTATCGTTGAAGAAGCTGGGTACTGGAATGAAGCCGATCAGGAGGAATACTTGATTGTGGACGACATTCTAGAAGACGGAGAGTTTACTAGGGAGTTTGTTTCAAACACTCTAATGGGTCGTTTTGGTGACACTTTACTCATTAATGATCAGGAAGACTACAGCCTTACCGTCAATCAAGGAGAAATTGTACGCACATTCATTACCAATGTTGCAAATACTCGTACCTTTGAACTAGAGTTTGAAGGAGCAGAGATGAAGTTGGTCGGTGGTGACCTTGGGCGAGTTGAACAAGAGGTAATGATTGAACATCAAATCATTGCTCCAGCTGAACGGTATATCATCGAACTCTACTACGACACTCCAGGTACTTACGCCATTGACCATCGTGGTGAGTCAATCGGAACAGTGACAGTACAACCATCAGGAACAAACCGACAAGCTGAATTCTCACAGTTACGTTCAAATGCTGGTGATTATGCAGAACTACGAGGAAACACGTCAGCGTTACTAGCAAAAGCACCAGACAAGAATCTTCGACTTGATATTGAGATGAAAGGCATGGGCGGCATGCAAATGATGCAGCAGATGATGGGAGGAGATTCTGACGGTGAAACCGTAAACCTTATGGGAATGGAAATGAACCGTGAGCAAGCTATTGAGCATTGTCAGATGATGCCGGGTATGGCTGGCTGTGAGCCGTTCTTAAATCAAGACTCTGAATCAGGTGGTATGGGTGGCATGATGATGGGTGAAACGGAAGAAGAGCATAGTGAAGATGGTATCGAATGGGAAGACGATATGGCCATGATGAACAACATGAGTACCGACGAGATAATGGAATGGGTCATTGAAGACACTGATACTGGTGCTAAGAATGACGAGATCGACTGGTCGTTTGCGACTGGCGATTTAGTCAAAGTCCGCATCTTTAACGATGACGATGGTATGCACCCGATGCAACACCCGATTCACTTCCATGGACAACGGTTTGTGGTCCTGACAACAGATGATGAACCAAATGACAACCTGCAGTGGAAAGACACTGTACTTATTCCTAAGGGACAGACAGTAGATCTACTGGTTGACATGAGTACTCCAGGAAAATGGATGGCACATTGTCACATTGCGGAACACTTGCACTCAGGCATGATGTT